>PXQN01000001.1 GCA_003021305.1 Halobacteriales archaeon QH_10_67_22
CCGGATCGACCGCACGCAATCGTGCGGTCGTACCGGTAAATCGCTACAATAATCACTATGATACGGTCGTGCGTAATTCGTTTCGTTCTCACGAAACAGAAGACTGTCTCCGTGGTCCGAAACGCCGATCCTCTCTGATACCGCAGAAATTGGAGAATCGCGAACGCCCACCGAGTGGGGGTATCGAAACGACTTAGCGGGGGCGAGTCGGACGTGGCGTATGGTCGACAGCGACTGGGATGACTGGCTCGTCCGAGCCGTCGAAGACGCCGACCCCGACGGCGTGGCCGTCTGGTATCTGGGGTGTAACGGGTTCGTCCTGAAGGCCGACTGCGGGACGACTGTGTTCATCGACCCCTACGTGGGTATCGGCGACCCCCCGCGGACGGTCCGGATGGTCCCCGTCCCCCTGGACCCGACGGACGTCGAGGAAGCCGACGCGGTCTTTGGCACCCACGAACACACCGACCACGTCCACGGGCCGAGCCAGGCTCCGATCCTCGCGGGCACGGGCGCCGACTACTACACGACCGACGCCGGCCACGAGGTGGTCGCCGAGGAAGACTGGACCGGCAACTGGGCGGTCGCGGACGACCAGCTCCACGAAATCACGGAGGGTGACACCCTCGAACTGGGCTCGCTCACGGTCCACGTCGAACCTGCCAACGACCCCGACGCGGTCCATCCGGTGTCTGTGGTGTTCGAACACGACTCGGGCACCTTCTTCCACGGTGGGGACGCCCGGCCGGGGGAGTTCGCCGCGACCGGCGAGGCATACGACATCGACCTCGGGGTGCTGGCGTTCGGGACTGTCGCCAACATTACCGACGAGGAGACCGGCGAGCCGGTCCGGACGAAGTGGTACAACGACGAAAACGAGATCATCGAGGCGGCCAACGAACTCGAACTCGACCGCCTCCTGCCGAGCCACTGGGACATGTGGCGCGGGATGACCACGGACCCGACCGTCCTCCACAACCACGCTGCGAGTTTCGCCTACCCCGAATCGCTCGAAATCGTTCGGATCGGCGACCGGGTCGACCTCTGATTCGACGAGCGGGAAGGTCTTTCTCCCAGGCAACAAATAACATTAAGTTCGTCGCTGAATGAGACAGCATACATGAGTGGATCAGAGCAGTACGAGCAAGTGAACGTGTCCTCCGATGGGGTGACCGTCAGCAAACGGTTCGAGGAGGACGAGTTCCCGGTCCCGGCTATCGCCCTAGAGATCCAGTCGTCCCGGTCCGAGACAGTGACAGTGGTGATAGTCGACCAGGTGCCGGAAGACGTCGCGGTGGAGGACCTGGGGTTCCACCCGGAATACGGGAGCGAATACTGGACCATCGACGAGGACGAGATCACGTTCGAGCGCGAAATCGAGGCCGAATCCGAGTACACAACCGTCTACGGGATCCGGGCGACGGGGACGGACGACGTCGAGAAGTTCCTGACCGACCCCGCGATCCAGAGCGTCGACCCGCCCCTGGAGGAGAGCGACGACCCCGTCGTCGACGAGAGCGGCAGCGACGTCGTCAGGGACGTTATTGCGGGGGACAGCGATGCCGTTCCCGGACTCGAAGACCAAGAGGACGAGGACGTCGAGACGCTCGACCTCAAGGACCCGAACGACCCGGACCACGAGGGCGGCGACGTCGAGACCGCCGGCGGTGAGGGTGACGCCGGCGACATCGACACGCTGGTCGGGGCGCTGGCGAACGAACTCCGGAACGGCAACGTCGAGGAGGACGACGTGAAGCTCCTGCGGAAGGCCTTCGACGTCGTCGGTGACGACACGGGCAGCGTCGACGCCCGGATCAAACGACTCCAGACGGAGGTGTCGGATCTGCTGGCCTACACCGACGCACTCCAGGAGTTCCTCGACGAGAACGGGACGGCCGAACAGACGATCGAGGGGTTCCGCGAGGAGGTCGAGGGTATCCAGTCGGAGCTCACCGAGGTCCGTGACCTGGCCCAGAGTCACGAGGACGCCCTCTCGGAGATGGAGGCGACCGTCGACGGGGTGGAGTCCTCCATGGAGGCGATCGAGACCGACATCGAGGGCGTCCTCGACGACGTCGAGGGCGTCGAGCAGACGGTCTCCGCCGTCGAGGAGAACGTCGGCGACGTCGAGGAGAACGTCGGCGACGTCGAGGAGACCGTCGAGGACCTGGAGGGCCAGGTCGGCGACATCGACGTCGAGTCGGTCAAAGGCGACATCGAGGAGATCAACGAGGAGATAGAGGAGCTCAAAGAGTGGCGCGAGCAGCTCTCGTCGGTCATCGGCGGCACCTGAGCGGGACAGATCGGATTCGTTTTTACGCTCGGTAGTCTCGTGGGAGCTAATGCTGACCGTCAACGTCGCCGTCCCACGGAAGGGTCGCCCACTAGAGGCCGTTCTCGACAGAGTGGCGACGGTCAGCGGACACACCTCGCTCGCCGACGACGTCGTCTCGACACTCCGCTACGAGAAAGCGGTCACCAAAGGCGACCAGGACGCGCCCGACGACGCCTACGAGCGCCTGGCAGCCTACAGCGACCTCGAGGACCCAACCGGGCCGGAGTACACGCTCGTCAGGGACGACAGACCGGGGATGCCCCGCCGACTGGTGTTCGACAGCGTCACCGTCGAGGTCGGCGGGGTCGACGTGTGCCTCGTCGGCCGCGAGGAGCCGTTCCGCGCGCTCCGCAAGCACGAGGTCGCGCTCGGGTTCGACAGCGCCGACCTCGTCCTCGAGGAAGTCGTCCAGTTGCGCGCGGACCCGCTCTCGACGCTGGCGGAAGTCAATGAACGGATCGACCCCCGCGACACTGACGTGCGACTCGTCGACGGCCTCGGGGACACGGTGTATCACACCCTGCTGGCGAGTCGGGAGGCGACCGCCGACTGGGACGGCGACCTCACCAGAGCGTTCGTCGACAACTACCGGGGTCCGCTCTGTCTCTCCCCCCGGTACGAGCGACTGGTCACAGCCGTCCTCGGCGAGGCGTCGCTCTCGGGTGTCGACTTCGTCGCCCCCGACCACGGCGAGACCGAGGAGGCAGCCATCGCCGAGACCGGCGTCGGCGTCTATCTGACTGTCACTGGCGGGACGGCCCGCGACCACAGCCTCGTGGTGGGCGAGCGCCTGTTCCCGAGCGAAACCGTGCTCCTGGAGAACGTCCCGGAGGTCGACGAGGCCGCGGGGCGGGTCAAGCGGACGCTGACGGGCGTCGAAACTGAGACCGAACTGGCGATCCAGTGACGGGGCTCATACGGTCGTGCGTAACTAATTTCCGCAGTGTCGGTGAGGACCGGCGTTTCGGACCACGGAGACAGTCTTCTGTTTCGTGGGAACAAAAAGAATTACGCACGACCGTATCACTCGGCGTCTTCGTCGCCTTCGGTCAGTTCGGTCGCGATGACTTTCAGCGGCACGTCCCGGAGCGCCCCCCCGATGTCGCTTTTGGCGATGCGCTGGGCGTGTTCCTCGCTCTCGGCGTTGAACACTTCCATCTCGAGTTCCAACCCGACGAGGGCGGTGTCGGCGGCGACGTACGCGGAGTCGAACGGTTCCCCACACGCCGGACAGAACGTCGGCCCGACGTCGACCTCGACGTAGTCCATGTCCGTGTCGTTGAGTCGCTTCCCGGCCTCGCTTATCGCGACCCCGATCGCGTCGTCGATGTCCGAGACGTCGCGGACGACCCACGCCGCTTCCATCACTACGAGATAGTTCATACACCTACCTCGTCGCTTCTCGGTAATCCTGCTTTTGATTCCGTCCGCACCGTCATCGTCGGAGTCGGCCCGGTCTCGGACCGCTGTCCGTGCGCACGTCACCGGAATGATGGCCATAACTTATGGCTGTAGCCAGCCTCACCAACAGTTCCGTTACCGGGACAGCGGTTCGAACCCCGCGACAGTTGTCTCACGAACAAGCTGAGTTGAACCGCACGACAGCGCCGCCCCGAAATATCATTATCGTTCGTTCACTCCGCGACCCGTGGAGGTGGGCTTATATATGATGAAAACTCGACCACTGATACAGTCCGATGCGTTCCATCATCCAGCGCGCCACCGTGTTCATGCTGTACCAGTTGAGTATCCTGTCGGGAATCGTCCTGTTGCCCGTGGCAGTGGCGATGCGGCGAGTCGGCGTCACGCTCCCGCTGCACAGAGTCATCGACCGCGTCGGTGACGCCTACGAGCGGACCGCGACCGACGCAGCCTGATATCGAGTGTCGACGTGCTTGTGTCCGACAGTATGAACGGACACGAACGGGCGAGAGACGACGGAGCCTGTCCGGGGTTTTTTGATCGGGACACACCACCGGGAGCCCCGTGTTCGCCGGACATCGGTCCCCCGCCGGGCCCCGAAAGAGTGGTTTTATCACCGCCGGGCCGATAGTCGCTACGCATGCGTAACCTACGTGACTCAGAGTTCTCGCGCAACCAGCGACGCCACGGCGTCGGCCACCTCAACCCGACCGAACCCCGCCTGGGCTCGTTCCCCGAGGAGACGCCCCAGGAGGGTGACGTCGCCGAGACCGGCACGACGACCATCGGCATCAAGACGACCGACGGGGTCGTCATCGCGACGGACATGCGCGCCTCGCTGGGCGGGCGGTTCGTCTCGAACAAGACGGTCCAGAAGGTCGAACAGATCCACCCCAACGCGGTGCTGACGCTCGTCGGGTCGGTCGGTGGCGCCCAGTCGTTCATCCGCTCGCTGCGCGCGGAGGTCAACCTCTACGAGGCCCGCCGCGACGAGCACATGAGTATGCAGGCCCTGTCGACGCTGGCGGGCAACTTCGCCCGGGGTGGTCCCTTCTTCGCTATCAACCCCATCCTCGGTGGCATCGACGAGGAGGGGAGTCACGTCTACAGCATCGACCCCGCCGGCGGCGTCATGGAAGACGACTACACGGTCACGGGGTCGGGGCTGACCGTCGCCTACGGCACTCTTGAGGACCGCTACGAGGAAGACATGAGCGTCGAGGAGGCACGCGACGTCGCCGTCACGGGCGTCCGCGCCGCCGCCGAGCGCGACACCGGTTCCGGTAACGGTGTCTACGTCGCCGAAGTCACCGAAGCGGGCGTCGACATCGAAGGCTACGAGAACTTCGAGGGCGTCTGAGGCGCCGTCTATGCGGTCGCTGTTTCTGTGTCCCCGAGCCACTGGAGTGTCCGGGCTCGCGCGGGTTCGGCGGCCGTTCCCCGACCGTCGTGACCGACGACTCACCGGACCGGTGTGATTATGGCACGGTCGTGATAATCGAGCGGTATGAAACTGTTCGGCACCGCGGGGATCCGCGGGGACGTGACAGCGAGAGTAACCCCGGACCTGGCGCTTTCGGTCGGGCAGGCACTGGGCGCCGACGGGGCGGAGTTCGTCCTCGGCCGCGACGGTCGGACCACGGGCGAGGGACTCGCCGCCGCCGTCGCGGCCGGCCTGACCAGCGCCGGCGCGGACGTGGTGCGGGTCGGGCAGGTTCCGACGCCCGCAGTCGGGTACGCCTCCCGGGGCCGCCGCGGGGTCGTTCTCACGGCGAGTCACAACCCGCCGACGGACAACGGGATCAAGGCGTTCGTCGACGGCCAGGAGTACGGCGACGCGGCCGAACGCCGGGTCGAGCGCCGCGTCGAGGCGGGAACCGACCCGGTTCCCTGGGACGAGTGGGGGTCGACGACGCGGACGGACGTCCGTCCCGACTACCGGGGAGCAGTCACCGCCTACGCCCGGGAGTTCGGAGAACCGCTGGACGGTCTGTCGGTCGCGGTCGACACCGGCAACGGGATGGCGGGTCTCGCGACGCCACAGGTGCTCCGCGTGCTGGGGGCCGACGTCGACGCGATACACGCACAGGTCGACGGTCACTTCCCGGGTCGCGAGAGCAAACCCACGCCCGAGAGTCTGCGTGACCTCCGGGCCTACGTCGCCGAGAGCGACGCCGACGTGGGCTTTGGCCACGACGGCGACGCAGACCGGATCGTCGTCGTCGACGCCGACGGCGAGGTCGTCCACGAGGACACGGTCGTGGCGATCCTGGCCGAACGATTCGTTCGCGAGTGTGAGACGGTCGATCCGGTGGTGGTGACGACGCCCAACGCCTCGGCGCGGATCGACGAGCGAGTGGAGGCGGCCGGCGGCAGGGTCGAGCGCGTCCGCCTCGGGGCGCTCCACGAAGGCATCGCGGCCGCCCGGGAAGCCGGGACGGCCGAGACAACGGTCGTGTTCGCCGCCGAGCCCTGGAAACACGTCCACACGGGGCTGGGTGGCTGGATCGACGGCGTCGCCAGCGGGGCAGTGCTGGCCAGGTTGGTCGCCACCGAGGGACTCGACGCGCTCCGCGCGCCCGTGACCGAACGCCCCTACCGGAAAGAGAGCGTCGCCTGTCCGGACGACCGCAAGGTGGCGGTGATGGACCGCCTGACCGAGCGCCTGCCCGACCGGTTCCCGGACGCTGCCGTCGACACCGAGTACGGGGTCCGGCTCACGTTCGAGGACGGCGGGTGGACCCTGGTGCGACCGAGCGGGACGGAACCGTACGTGCGGGCCTACGCCGAGAGCGATGAGGTCGACGCGCTGATAGAGGACGTCACCGGGTTCGTCGCTGACGTCGTCGCGGCTATGGACGAGTGACCGAACGAAGCCACGCTCGACGCCCCATCTCGCCCGCCGGTGACAGGGCGGCTGGAGGGGCGGCCTCGCCAGGACCTATTAGTTGCGCCGGCGCATCGCTGGCGTATGGACGACAGCGATCTATTGGCACGCGCCCGCGAGGCGAGCGAGGCCGCGTACATTCCCTACTCGGAGTACGCCGTCGGGGCGGCGCTGGTGACCGCCGACGGGACCGTCTACACCGGCTGTAACGTCGAGAACGCCAACTACAGCAACAGTCTCCACGCCGAAGAGGTCGCGCTGGGAGCGGCGGTCCGGGACGGGCATTGCACGTTCGAGCGACTGGCCGTCTCCTCGGCCGCTCGCGACGGCGTCACACCCTGCGGGATGTGCCGACAGACGCTCGCCGAGTTCTGTCCGGCCGATTTTCCCGTCCTCTGTGAGGGCGAGGACGGCCCCGTCACGTACCTGCTCGGTGACCTGTTGCCCGAGACGATCACCAGGGAGATGCTCGAGTAAGATACCCATGACTGAAGTCATGGGCTTTCCCCCACGATGGGGTTTCGGCCCACACTCCACGGTTGTCACGGGCGGGTTGCACGCACAGCGTTCTGCCGGAGGAGACTGTTCTGTATCCTCCGGCGTACTCTCGCCGGGCTGTATCCGGCGAGGCGTTGGCGTATGGAAGCGCACGTTCACCACGGCACGATGCCGTGGCGACCGGCTGGCACACTCCGCTTTAATTCTCGGTGGGTTCCCCGCACGTCACCGCCACAAGACGTGGCGGGAGCGGTGTAGTGTCATCCACCCCCG
>PXQN01000002.1:0-2176 GCA_003021305.1 Halobacteriales archaeon QH_10_67_22
CATCCCCGCCAAGTGACACCGGATGCCCACTTCAATCGCCCACTCGGGAGTCCGCCGGCGCTCCACAAACGACACGTCTATCCACGCGATACGACCGCTGAGGCGTTCGGTTTCTGCCATAGACACTCTGAAGTCGAACGCCTCATCCTCTAACGTAACCTGACCGTCTCAAACCACGCAAGATATTTATAAATGAGTTGCTTATTCTGAGACAGGGTGCTCTCAGAATCAGAGCTCACCGTTCTCTCGCATCTGAGCGCGGACGAAGGTGAGGACTTGATACAGCGAGAGTTAGCTGACGAACTCGGTTGGGATCCAGGACACACGTCCCGTGTTGTATCGAATCTCGCAGACAGCGAGCTGGTAATCAGAGAACAACAAAATGGTCGGTACCGAGTCTCACTATCGAACGCCGAACCGACCGAGCGATTTGCCGATCTCACACGCGAATTCCCACACGTTGCGTTCCCCGATCTACTCGCCGGACCGACGATTCAGCTCCTGCATTATTTGAACGCTGAGCGAACCGCAGCAGAGCTTACGGAATGGACTGCCGTGAGTCGAGCGACGGTCTATCGCCGACTCAAACAGTTACGGAACGTCGGAATTGTCACAAAGCACGACGCTCGATTTTCCCTGACGGACCAATTCGAAGCATTGGCGGCGTTTGCGCGGTCGTTTGTGCGCCATCTACATCGACAGGAAGCGAGTGAGCACGCTGCCAGCGTCCGGCTCATCTGGATCGATGTAGACGAGTACCTCTTCAGCTGCCGGACGGACGTGGCTGAACCACTGTTTCACCAGACTGGCCTGGACGCGCTTGGTCAGTACGGTATTGACTTGTTAACGCGTGAGGAGCAGTACTATTTCCGTTCCGAAGACCGGGCTGACCTCGCCCCTGAAGACCTCGTGTGCCACCTCCTGCTGATCGATGACGGTGCTCGGTACCGATCGTACTGTCTGTTACTGATTGCTGCCTGTGGGATTGGCGAAGAGACACTCACCCGGACAGCTGAACGGTACGATCGAGACGCTGAGATTGATCTCAAGGGACTCATCCGAGAGCTCTGTGCGTACCTCGACTCCAACGGTTCGGTGTCCGGGGAGAGGCTTCCTGAATGGGAGACGTTCAAATCAACGGCCGCTAATTACGACATATCCGTATGACGCCTCGCCCACAGTTCGACGCCGCGTATATCGAGGAAGAACTGCAGGAACTCGGAGCCACGCTACACGCTGAAGTCACAGCCTTTCTGATCGGCGGTGGGGGAATGGCGTTTCGCGGACTGAAGGACACGACCAAGGACATCGACTTGGTAGTCACGACGAAGACCGAATTCAACCGGTTGCTTGCCGCGCTGGATGACCAAGGGTACGAGGAAGTCTCCGATCTCGACGAGACGTATCAGCAGTTGGGAGCCAGGTTGTGTGTTGAGAACGACGATGGATGCCGGATAGACGTGTTCAACCGACAGGTCGCTAACAAACTCGTCTTCAGCGACGGGATGCAACAACGAAGCGAGGAGCACCTCGTATCCAGCGAGTTCGCCGTCCGCTTAACCGCGCTGGAAGACATTTTCCTGTTCAAGACAGTCGCCAAGCGTCCTGACGATATTGATGACATGAATACATTGGTGCAGACGAGCTTGGACTTCGAGGCAATCGAACAGGAGATCACCGCACAGGTCGAGTTACTGAATGGAAAACAGTTCACGACACATATCCGCGAGTCGCTCGATAAGTTGTACGAACAGTACGAGGTACAAACCCCGCTCGAAGACGTTGTCGACGAGTACTACGCACAGTATATGGACGAGCTAGAAGTCAGGCTCGTATTGAGTGAGGACGACCCGATGTCAGTCGAGGCGATTGCCGAAGAACGCGGCCTCGATCGAGATCACGTCGTCAAGCAGTTGGAACAACTCGAAGCATACGGGTACGTTGAACAGACGGAGTCAGGCTTCGTTGATACGGGCAAGCGCGATGCGTTTAACGAATGAATTCAGGAATTACGGGAGTTTTCTGGTTCTTAGTGAAGTTCTCGTAGATAGGCGGTTGCTGCGACACCAACGTTGATTCCCCAGACGTAGTTATCCTTACCGAAGGCAACCGTGCCTGCCATTCGGTGCGTGTAGCCGTCAACGAGAGTGAGACGGATACAGTTGACCACGTCGTC
>PXQN01000002.1:2262-42525 GCA_003021305.1 Halobacteriales archaeon QH_10_67_22
ACCGATGATTACTGTGTTCGAAGTGCAGACTCGTTGAATAATACTCGCTATGGCGGTCATAGAAGCCTTAGACGAGAGCTGGGGAAGCTACTCAGAAAATGAGAGGGAGTTCGTCAACCGATTCTACGATAGTTCTGTGACGTCGATTACAGATTGTCCAGGTAATCCCTCCGCTGTTCCATCCGTTCTTGTTCCGTACGGCGATCGTAGTGCTGTTCGATGACTTTCGAACTCACGTTCACCCGATCACTGACAACCCTGTCCGGCATATCGCTGTTCAAGCTGTACGTGATACTTCTCCGACGGATGGCGTGCAGGCTGACGCTCGACGGGCCGCCGCCGGGCGCACCCGATGCGCCGTTGGTCTGTGGACTCTGTGGTCACACCGTCGAACCGGGTTACGACTTCTGTGTCTCCTGTGGGATCGACCTGCCGAGTGGGGCACCGGGTGAAGCCGACAAACCGGAGCACACGCAGGAGAAACCGCTAGAACAACCCAGGTCCGAAGACGACGATGCGGATGCCGACGACCAGGAGCTACAGCTGTTCCGTCGCCGCCCCGACCCGTACCTCGAGAACGGCTGGGAGATAGAGCGCGACGACGGCGACAGCGTCGACCTGTCCTATCAGGACTTCGGCTCGGCTGGTATCCACGTGGCCCTCGTCCTGTTCCTCGTGACGATCGGCTGGGGAACGTGCTGTACGCCGTCTACAGCGCGGTCTTCCGGCAAAACAGCGCGACGCTAGACGCCGGTGGTCCGCGGGCCTGGCCCGACCACGACCCGACTCCCACCGACGAGCCTGCTGGCCTGGCTGTGGACGAGTGCGAGTGTGATCGCCACCGGGACGTTGCTCCCGCCGATAAACCACAGGATACAGGAGCGCGGGTCCGTGACGGAGTTCGGCTGGCAGACCGAGACGGACGAACGGATCGTCCACGACACCGTCCAGTGTACCGCCTGCTCGTCGTTCGTCGACGACGCCGTCAAGCGGACCTACGAGAAGTACTTCGCCGTCGCCGGCGCGCGAGTGACGACGGCCGAGTCCGGGGAGAACTACTACTGCGAGGACTGTTCCAAGACCTCGCCGTCGACCGGTGCGGACCGCGAACTCGCCGGACTGTTAGAGGACGACGGGGACGACTCCGATCCCGACCGCGAGCGGGAACGCGCCTGACCCTGACCGGGTTTTCTCCGTGCCGTCCGCGGGAGACCAGACACACTCCACCCGCGGTCGGGTACTCCGTCGAACCCGTTCCCTCGAACAGCTCTTCCACAGCGAGAGTTCACTTCCGCGAGGGTGGCGACTGGCCGCTCACCTGGTCGGGCCGGACCACGAGCACGTCTTCGCCGTCGAAGTCGACCCACGTCGGGGTCACGTGTGGCGACCCGTCCGGGAGGAGCGTCCTGACGAACGCGATCGAACGTTTCTCGAACAACTGATCGGGGAGGTCGGGTCCTGGCTGGGCGTATACTGTCGGACACAAGCACGTCGACACTCGATACTTCGGTTGGCGGTCTCCGAGACGTCTCGATGGTGACACACCGACGAGCGTGTTCACGTACTTGTGTCCGACAGTATAACTGCGGGGGAACACCGCTTTGACGGGACCGAGTGGCGCGTGGGTCCGCGCGAAATCGGGCACGTCCACGCCTGAGGCATGCTCGACATCGCCTACCTCCGGGCGTTGCGTGACGTCCTCGTCAAAGAGGGAAAGACCGGCGCCCACCACCTGCTCGACAGGTCCGGGTGGACGACGTTCTACATCGAACACCCCGACGACTACGACCACGCCCGCTGGCTCGTCCGACTCTCCTATCTGTATCACGTCAACGTGCTCAAGAAGACCCCCGTCGGGGCCGAGGAGTGCATCGGCGTCGACGTCCCGGCGAGTGCGTCTCGCAGGTCTGCCGCCACGTCTGTGACAACGCCGGCGGGCACTGCGAGGACGACCACCTCGCCGTACTCGGCGGCCGCTCGCTGGGTCCCGACCTCCACGTCTGCAGCGACCGCCTCCGGGTCACGGGACTCGAGAACGACGTCGTGACCGGCAGCCGTCAATCCCGTCGCGAGCGCGTGGCCGACGTTTCCGGTGCCGATGATTCCGATCTTCATTGCTTCGTCGGCGCTACGGGCGTTACTCATATCGCTTCTCGCCCTGCCACAAACGGCTTGCCCGAGATACCCGTGCCGGGTCACGACAGTCGTCACGAGTAACCAGCGGTGTCGCCCGCCACAGGGTGACTAATATAGGTGGCCGGAATAGGACGGGTAGACAGGGATGTCGAGACACATTCGGCAAAACGGGTTCGTGGAGATCATCATCGGCTGTATGATGTCCGGGAAGACGTCCGAACTGATACGGCGGGTCGAAACGGGGGACATCGCCGGGCTGGACTGTCAGATTTACAAACCCGTGGTCGACGACCGGTACAGTAGCGACAACGTCGTCGGACACGATGGGACGGAGTGGGTAGCGAAACCAGTCGACTCGCCCACTGCGATCCGGAGAGAAGGTGACCTCGAAGCAGCGGACATCATCGCGATCGACGAGGTGCAGTTTTTCGATCCGGAGCCGCTGGTCGATGTGACGACCGAGCTCGTCGGGAACGATATCACCGTCATTCTCGCGGGCCTCGACCTCGACTTTCGGGGTGAGCCGTTCACCGCTACGATGCAACTGACGGCCCACGCGGAGTACGTCGATAAACTGCACGCCGTCTGTTCGGTCTGTGGGAATCCAGCGACCCGGTCACAGCGACTGATCGACGGGGAACCGGCGCCGTACGATAGCGAGCGCGTCCTCGTGAGCGGAGCGGAACACTACGAACCGAGATGCCGGACGCATCATCAAGTCCCGACCAGCGGCTCCGGTCACGGCACATCGTAACGTCGTTTTCGCGCTCGTCGACGTCGGACCGACCCAGAGAGACCATCGCGACGCGGTGGATTCAAGCGACCGGGGCAGAGACAGTCGAGTAGATGGTCTCGCGGGCCGAGGTCGAGGTCACACTGGATTTCGAGCGGGACCCGGCAGGCAACGCCGAGGCGCGGTACGAACGCGCGAAGGAACTGGAAGGGTAGTCGACGGAGGCGTCGCCGGTTCACGACGCAACTGTTCCAGGCCATCGAACCGTCCTCAGGACGGCCGCTCGGTGGTCCCGAGGGGTTCGAGACCGCAGTCCGTATCGTCGAACCTACAGTATCGGTACTGTCCTCGTCAATCGGACAAATATTAACGGGTGGCGCTCCGTAGTGTCGCGTATGAACTGGGGAAAACTGCTCGGCTACGGTGTGCTCGCGGTCGTGGTGCTCTTGGTCCTCCAGGTCGTCCTCTCGCTGGTCTTGAGTCTCTTCGGTCTCCTGTGGGCAGTTGTCACGACAGCTGGCACACTCCTCGTTGTCGTCGGGTTGTTCTACGGCATGTACAGACTCCTGTCGTGGGCCAGTACCGGCGGTGACGACGCGTCGGCGGAGTCGGTCGAGGACTTCGGGAGTGCCACGACGAGTCCGGAGCCCGAAACCCGCGTCGAGACACTCAAGGACCGCTACGCCAGCGGCAATCTCTCCGAAGCCGAACTCGAACGGCGCCTGGAACAGGAACTCGACACGCCGACGACGGACGACCTGGGTCGCGACGTTCACCGCGAACGCGAGTGACCACTCGCCGGACGACGTCATATCAGACACTCTCGTGTTTCCGGCCCCGAGTTTTCCTCGGACCGGTCGTCGGCCGACCACTGGCCATCGCGTGCAACATTCCTGTCCCGGATGTGGTGGTCGATCGGTCGTACTTACACAATAGAATGAAATGCCTATCATTTGTATGCAGTGTACAGATGGAACTTCCAGACCGACTTCAGTGTCTGTTCTCTGCCACTGTCGAGGAAGACGGAGACTCGTACGTGGTCACGGTCCCCGAGCGAGAACTCCGGCGCGGCGAGATTCAGAACGGTAAGACCTACCGCGTCGCGATCCTCTCTGCACCCTCGGGCGACAGTGAGCCCACGGAGACCGACACCAGCGAGGAGCGAGAACACGACACACAGGAACCGCCGGTCGAAGTGGGCGAGAGTCGGACCGTCGAAATCGAGGGACTCGGCGACCAGGGCGACGGCATCGCCCGCGTCGAACGCGGGTTCGTTGTCATCGTCCCCGACACCGAGAAGGGCGAGCGCGTCAGAGTCGAGATCTCCGACGTGAGCGAAACCGTCGCGTTCGCGACCGTCGTCGAACGCCTCAGTTACTACGACTGATACTGTCGGACACAAGCGAGTCGACACTCGATACTTCGTTTGACGGTCTCCGAGACGTCTCGATGGTGACACACCGACGAGCGTGTTTACGTACGTGTGTCCGACAGTATGACCCGGTTTCGGCCAGTGTGCACGAACCGTCGGTCGGAGGGGGCGGATGGCTTTCATACGGTCGTGCGTAACCAATTTCGGCAGTGCTGGTGAGCATTGGCGTTTCGGACCACGGGGACGGTCATCTGTTTCGTGGGAACAAAAAGAATTACGCACGACCGTATCAGACCTCGGGGGTGCTCTGCACGTGCACGTGGTCGGCGGTCACTCTCATGCTGACCCTGTCGACGTGGAACTCGACGCAGGGGTCGCCGGAGACTCCCGAATCGCCGTCGAGACGGAACAGCGCGTCCAAAGCGTCCGGATCGATGGCCTCGTGCAGCGGGCCTATTATAAACCGTTCCCGACGAAGCTGGGGTGTGACACCGACTGTCGACGACCTCAGAAACGAGATCCGACTCAGCGTCGGCCGGTTCGAACGCGTCGAATCGACGGCGTTCACCAAGGAGACCCTCGCCGCCGTCTGTGACGCGCTCGACGACGTCGACGAGGACCACCTCCCGTCCAAATCGAGCATGCGGGCCACCATTCTCCGGAGCGTCGGCGAACTCGACGAGGACGACCCCGCCGAGGCCGACCACCCGTTCCGGAAAGCAGAACTCGAAGCTATCGCGGCCACACTCCGCGAGCGCTGACCGGGCGAGTCACGCATCGAGCAAGGGGCGGGACGCGTTGGTGACGACGAGCAGGCTACTCCCGGCCAGGTCGCCGAACTGACCGTCGAGTCCGACGAGCCCCGGACCTACGGCATCGTCTGTCACGAATACTGCGGGAGTGGCCACCACTCCATGGTGGGCACCATCGAGGACGTCCGGCCAGCGGACCCGGTCGTCCCACTCGTCCTCCGGGACCCGGGCCACCGTCCCGGTCAGGACGACGCTCTACCAGGCGAACCGCGACGGCGCATCGTACACCGGAAACGTCGCGGTTTCGGCACGCTGGCTCAGCTCCGCTTTCCGGCTCTCCTCGCCGGTGACGGACGTGAAATAGAGGTCCTGGCCGTCGTAGCCGAACGAAAGCGACAGCAGGTAGGGATGGGTTTCGGTCGGTAGTCGGATAATACCCACGCCCTGACTCGTGAGGGATCCGTCGATGTCCGCTTCGTCCATCCGCGTGATACCGACGGCCTCGAGTTCGTTGACAGACATATCGCTCTCCCGGCGACGCCGGGGTCGTCCCGACTCCGGCGTTCTCGGCCCTTCCGGGCAACCACGAGGTTCAAGCGCCTCGCGGCCCAAGTGCGGGCGATGACCGACGAGTACGAGACTGCGACGTTCGGTGGCGGCTGTTTCTGGTGTGTCGAGGCCGCGTTCAAAGAACTCGACGGCGTCGTCGAGGCGACGTCCGGGTACGCGGGTGGCGACACCGAGAACCCGTCGTACAAGGCGGTCTGCCGTGGCAGGACGGGTCACGCAGAGGTCGTCCAGGTGACCTACGACCCCGACAGCGTCGCCTTCGAGGACCTCCTCGAAGTCTTCTTCACGATCCACGACCCGACGACGAAAAACCGCCAGGGGCCCGACGTCGGCTCACAGTACCGGTCGGCGGTCTACTACCACGACGACGACCAGCGCCGGGCCGTCGAACGCTTCGTCGGGGAACTCGACGCAGGGGATTTCAGGAGCTACGAGAACGACACGGTCGTCACCGAAATCGCGCCGCTGGAACGGTTCTGGGAAGCCGAACAGCGCCACCAGGACTACTACGAAAAAAACCCGGGAGACAGGTACTGTCAGTACCACGCCGAGCCCAAAGTGAAGACGGTCCGGGAACAGTTCGTCGACGCCGTGCAGTAACACCCCACCGGCGCTCGAACCGTCCCGGCGGACGGAGCGGCGTCTGGCTGGCAGCGGCCGGAACAATTCGAAAGGGGAGTGGGTAGATACCCGACTCGCTTCCCCCCGCAGCCGGGAACTGCGTGGAATGGGTGGGTAGGTGGTCTGGGATTCGGGCACAGGCTGTCGAGCCTGCCCAGTTGACCGCACAATGCGGCCACGCTCTGCTATGTGCCGGTCTGTATTAACCCCGGAGGATCGTTCCGTCCGTTCCGCTTCATTTCCGTCGATTTCGCCGCGTTTCACAGTGTTTCACCGGCTTTCAGCGGCCGTCTCGCCGCTCGTCTCGACCGATTCAGCGGCCCATCCCCAACCGGAAACGGTTTGACGATCTGCCATGTATAACAGGACACACGGGGAGTCGCCAGGCAGATGAACGCACCAGCGTGGGTAGTGGTAATTCTCGCCGCGGGAGCCTTGATTGTGACCGCGGTTCCGGGGGCGGGGCTGAGCGACGCTGAACGCGAACCCACCGTCGAATCGATCACCTACGAGGGGGAGTCGGTCGTGGTGGCGGCCGACGAACCGCTCCGTCTCTGGCGGTCGGACGGACACGAGTTCACCGTCCGGGTCGCGTCTGACGAGCGGATCGAGGAGGCGAGCGCCTGTCTCGTCGCCGAGGGCTCGGACTGGACTCGCGGCTTCGCCTGTCGGAACGGGACGCTCGCGGCCGGCGAGACGTGGACGGTTTCGCTGACAGTCAGCGAGTGGCCGGCGGAGACGAACGGGCGAGTGTCGCTGGCCGCAGTCGTCCGCGACCGGACGAACGCGACCCGGATCGCAGAGCGGTCCCGGACTGTCGTGGTGCTTAGCCGGGACGGCGACCGTGACGAGGACGGCCTCACCAACGAGCGGGAACTGGGTCTGGGCACCGATATCGACGACCCGGACACCGACGCGGACGGGCTCGACGACGGGGTCGAGGTTACGGTCCACCACACCGATCCGACCGTCGCCGACACCGACGGCGACGGACTGCCGGACGGCCGCGAGGTCGAGGTCGGTACCACCCCCACGCGAGCCGACACCGACGGTGACGGCCTGGACGACGGTGCCGAAATCGACATGTACCAGACGAACGCGACCCAGGTGGATTCTGACGGCGACGGGCTCGCCGACGGTGAAGAGGTCACCCGGTACGACACGGATCCGACGGTGGCGGACACGGACGGGGACGGACTGGACGACGGCGCCGAAATCAACCTCCACGACACCGACCCGGTGCGAGTCGATACCGACGGTGACGGCCTGTCGGACGCCGAGGAAGTCAGGGACTACGGGACCGACCCCACGTCCGCCGACACCGACGGGGACCGCCTGGACGACGGCGCGGAGCTCGCCGACTACGGAACCGACCCGCTGGCCTCGGATACCGACGGTGACGGCCTGGCCGACGGCGCGGAGGTCGACTTCGGTTCGGACCCGACAGACGCCACCTCGACGGCCGACCCGGGTCTCGTCGAACGGACGGGTCGGACCGTCGGCGGGAACGCACTCGCCGTCGGACTCGGTCTCGCCGTTTTAACCGGTGTGATTCTGGGCGCTCTCGCGCGGCGGCTCGGCTTCCGACTCGTCCCCGGTCGTCTGGCCGAACAGTTCACGTGGGGTGTCTCCGGGACTGGCCGGGCCTCCGAGGAAGAGCGCGCTGCAAGCGCCGAGAGTGACGAGGTGACAGCGAGTGACCCGGTCGACGACGAATCGGCGCCTGCGGGTGGCGTCTCTCCCGGGGCCCGGTCGGAGACCGACGACGAGAACAGTTCGGAACCGTCCGAGCCGTCACCCGACATGTCGGTCATGACCAACGAGGAACGCGTGGCGTATCTCCTCGCGGAGAACGACGGCCGGATGCTCCAGAGCGAGATGGTCGAGGCCGGCGACTGGTCGAAAGCGACGGTGAGTCGCGTCCTCTCGCGGATGGAAGAGGCCGACGCCGTCACCCGCGTCGACGTCGGTAAGGGGAACCTGGTCACGAGACCCGAGGACGAACCACCCAATGCCGAATCTCCGTTCTCGAACTGATAGTGATTATTGTCGCGATTTACGACTGTCGTCCAAACAATGTGGTATGCACATCGACACGAAGAGTACGCCTGCGAACGACCACGCGGCGACGGAGACGGAGGTTTCGGGTCGACTCGTGGCGGCGGTGTCGCCGGCGGTCGAACGGGCATCTAGTGCGTTCGACGACACGGCACGGGAGGTGCTGGCCGACGCCGGGATCAGCGACCGTTGAGCGGGTCGGCCGGTTCCTGCCGGTGCTGCTCGACTGGCCGACGGGCGTCACGACCACCGAGGACGCCTTTCTGGTGCTTGACGACTGGTACGATATCCACTCGGACGTGATTCGGTTACGCCATGCCCTCACAGAACGCCTGTCTCACAGTCTGAATCTGTAGAGATGATATCGTGGTGTGTAACAAAGTCACGTCCGAGTGGATAGCCTCCACCGTCGCCATGCCGGGAACGTGACCGAGGTCGAGACCACGACCGGTGGCGTCTCGCGGTTCGGCGTCCGGTGAGCGGGCGGGCCGGACGACTCCGCTTCACTTTCACCGCGCTCGCGACACCTCTTTAATGCGGGCTGGCATAGCGGGTGACAGATGACACACGTGATACACACCGGGGACACGCACCTCGGGTACCGGCAGTATCACCGGTCGGAGCGCAGGGAGGATTTCCTCGACGCGTTCCGCCAGGTGGCCGCCGACGCCGTCGACAACGACGTCGAGGCCGTCGTCCACGCCGGCGACCTCTTCCACGACCGTAGACCACAACTCGGCGACATCATGGGGGCGCTGTCGGTACTGGAGACACTCGACGACGCCGATATCCCCTTTCTTGCTGTCGTGGGCAACCACGAGGCCAAGCGGTCAGGGCAGTGGCTCGACCTGTTCGAGTCGCTGGGCCTCGCGACACGACTGGGTCCGGATCCGGTCGTGGTCGGCGACACCGCCTTCTACGGGCTGGACTTCGTCCCGCGGGCACAGCGCGACGGGTTCGACCCCGACTTCGAGCCACACGCCGCCGCCCACGCCGCCCTCGTCACTCACGGGCTGTTCGAGCCCTTTGACTTCGGGGAGTGGGACCCTCGGGAGATCACCGACCCCGCGGCGGTCGAGTTCGACGCGCTGTTGCTCGGGGACAACCACCACCCCGAGACGGCACAGGTCGCGGACACCTGGGTGACCTACTGTGGGTCGACCGAGCGCGCCAGCACGGCCGAACGCGAGGACAGGGGGTACAACCTCGTCACCTTCGACGACGGGGTCGACATCCGGCGCCGCGGGCTCGACACCCGCGAGTTCGTCTACGCCGAAGTCGAACTCACCGAGCGCGACAGCGCCGAGCGTGTCCGCGAGCGGGTCGGGGAGTACGACCTCGACGGGGCCGTGGTGGTGGTCGACGTCGACGGCGAGGGCGAGCCGGTCACCCCGGCCCGCGTCGAGGAGTACGCCCTCGACCAGGGCGCGCTGGTCGCCCGCGTCACCGACCACCGCGAGACCCCCGACGACGCCGAGCGCGAGGTGAGTTTCGCCGACCCCGACGACGCCGTCCGCGAGCGCGTCCACGAACTGGGCCTGAGCGAGGCCGCCCGCGGTATCGACGAGACAGTCCGCGCGAGCAAGGTCGCCGACACGAACGTCGCCGACAACGTGCAGTCCCGCGTCGAAGGACTCCTGGAGGACGGCGAGTTCGACGCGTTCGCCGCCGCCGACTCCGGAGACAAGGGTTCGGCCCCCGACTCGACGGCCGATTCGACGGACGAGCCGACGACCGAGGCGGCGAGCGACGGTGGGGCCGACGAGGACGCGACGCTGGGTGATTTCGCGTGACGGGGTGGTCGGCGTGAGGTTCGACCGGGTCCGGCTCTCGAATTTCAAGTGTTACGGCGACGCCGACCTGACGTTGAACCCGGGCGTGACGGTCATCCACGGGCTCAACGGCAGCGGGAAGTCCTCGCTGCTGGAGGCCTGTTTCTTCGCGCTGTACGGGGCGCGAGCGCTGGACACGACGCTGGACGACGTCGTCACGATCGGTGCCGACGACACGGAGGTCGAACTGTGGTTCACCCACGGCGGCGAGGAGTACCACGTCGAACGGCGGGTCCGTGCGACGGGCGAGCGCGCCACGACCGCCAGCTGTGTGCTGGAGGCCCCCGGGGCGACTATCGAGGGTGCTCGCGACGTTCGCGCCTACGTCACCGACCTGCTCCGGATGGACGCCGAGGCGTTCGTCAACTGCGCCTACGTCCGCCAGGGCGAGGTGAACAAACTGATAAACGCCACGCCCGACGAGCGCCAGGACATGCTCGACTCGCTGCTCCAACTGGGCAAACTGGAGGACTACCGCGAGCGGGCGAGCGAGGCCCGCCGCGGCGTCGGCCGGGTCCGGGACGACAAGCGCGGCGCGCTCGCACAGGTCGACGAACAGATCACGGAGAAAGAAGACGCCGACCCCCACGAGCGACTGAACGACCTGGAAAGCGACCTCGCCGAGGTCGAGGCCGAGATCGACAACCTCGACACACAGCACGAGAAGGCCGTCGAGACTCTCGAAGAGGCTCGCGCGGTGCTGGAAGAGTACGAGGAGAAACGCGAGGAACTGGCGGCCCTGGAATCGGATATCGAGGGTCTCCGGACCTCGATCTCGGAGACCGAACGCGAGCGCGAGGACCTGAGCGAGCGGATCGACACGCTCGAAGACGACCGGGAAGCCGCCCGCGAGGACGCCGCCGAACTACTGGCCGACACGGCCCTCGACGCGACCGACCCGTCCGAACTCGACCCCGCGGCGGTCGCCGAGCGGGTCGACCACCTCGACGAGGAGGACGACGAACTGCAGGCGGCCATCAGGACCGAGAGCGTCGAGAAGAACAAACACGACGAACGAGCAACGACGCTCCGAGACCGTGCGGACGAACGCGAACGCGATGCCGAACAGAAGCGCGAGGAGGCCGGCGACCTCGAATCCGAGGTCGAATCGACCCGGGAGTCGCTCGCGGACCGCCGCGAGAAACTCGCCGCCCTCGACGAGGGGATCAAGCGCCTGCAGGAGGAGTTCGAGGACCTGGCCGGGGCCTTCGAGGACGCGGTCGCGTTCGGGGAGGCCGAGCCGCTCGCCGACGAGGCAGCGTCCGACCTGGAGGCCGCGAGCGAACGCGTCACGCAACTGGAGACCGAGGTCGAGGCCAAGCGCGAGGCGATCCGGGAGGCCGAGGCGCTCCGCGAGGCGGGCAAGTGTCCCGAGTGTGGCCAGGACGTCGAGGGCGCACCCCACGTCGCGACCATCGAGGAAGAGCGCGAGGAGTTGGCCGACCTGGAGTCCGACCTGGCGGCGGCCCGCGACCGCCGCGAGGCGTGTGCGGACAGGGCCGACCGAGCCGACAGACTCGTCGAGATCCAGACCGAAGTGGCGACGCGGCGGGACAACCGCGCGAACGTCGAACAGCTCGTCGAGGAGAAGGAATCGGCCCTCGAAACGACCGTCGAAGAGGTCGAGCAGTTGCGCGCGGACGCCGCGGACCTCGAATCAGAGGCCGAACAAGACCGCGAGGCGGCCGCCGACCACGACGAGGAGGCCCAGGCTTGCACCGAGCGGATCGCCGAGCACAACCAGGCCCGAGCCGACCTCGCGGAGCACGTCGAACGACTCGAACGCGTCGAGAGCCTGCTCGACCGGATCGACGACGCCGAGAGCGAGATCGAACGGATCCGGGAGAAACGCGACCAGCTGGCCCAGCTGAACGACGAGCGCCGCGAGACCCTGGCCGACAAGCGCGAGCAACGCGACGCCCTCGAGTCGGAGTTCGACGAGTCCCGCGTCGAGACCGCCCGCGAGGAGCGTGACCGCGCCGAAACCTACATCGAACAGGTCGAGCCGAAACTCGAGTCGTTGCGCGACCGCCGGGACTCGCTGCAGGCCGAGATCGGCGGCGTCGAGGCCGAGATCGAGGAACTCGAGTCGCTGCGCGAGCGCCGCGAGCGCCTGGCGGCGACCGTCGACCGTCTCGACTCGCTGTACGACGAAGCGGAGACCCTCCAGGAGATGTACGGCGACCTCCGGAGTCAGTTGCGACAGCGAAACGTCGAGAGCCTGGAGGCGATGCTCAACGAGACCTTCGAACTGGTCTACCAGAACAACTCCTACGCGCGGATCGAACTCTCGGGCGAGTACGAACTGACCGTCTCCCAGAAAGACGGCGAACGGCTGGACCCCGAGCAGCTGTCGGGCGGGGAGCGGGCGCTGTTCAACCTGAGTCTGCGGTGTGCGATCTACCGACTGCTCGCCGAGGGGATCGACGGGACGGCACCGATGCCCCCGCTCATCCTGGACGAGCCCACGGTCTTTCTCGATTCGGGCCACGTCTCCCGCCTGGTCGAACTGGTCGAGGCGATGTACGACCACGGCGTCGAGCAGATCCTCGTCGTCAGCCACGACGAGGAACTCGTCGCCGCCGCCGACGACGTCGTCCGCGTCGAGAAAGACGCCCAGACCAACCGTTCGACGGTCTCCCGCGAGGAACCCGCCGACCGCCTGCTCGAAGCCGATTGACTGTCCTCCCGGGGGTTACTCGTCGGGGTCGACCAGCGTGGCCACGGCAGTCTCGCCGTCGGCGGTCGTTTCGTAGCCGCGCTCCCCGGCCACCGTGGTTTCGGCCAGGAGGCCGGCGGCCCGGAACTCGGCGAGCATCCCGTGGAGGTCGCTCTCACAGCAGTCCAGGTCCGCGAGCAACGTCCGAACCGCGAGGGGGCCCCGCCGGTCGACCTGGACGAGCAGGCCCAGCGCCCGCTCGTCGTGTGTCGCGGTCACCGCTCGCCGGACGGGCTCGGGGACGGCCCGGCTGGCAGTCACGAGCGCCGACTCTTTCTCCAGCAGGTAGCGATTACCGTCCTCGTCACTGACTGTCCGCATACCTCCGAGTAGCGGGTCCCTGCCCGTTAGCCCTTCGGGTCGCCAGCGTCGCCGTCGGACTCGTCACTCACCGCAGTTCCGTCCGCAGTCGGGGTGTCGTCGGCCTGGTACCGGCGGTAGCGGACGACGCCGTAACCGAACACGGCGATACCGAAGGCGACGAGTCCGAGTCCGAACTCCCAGTTTCGCTCGAAGTAGACGAACATGACCCCGACGCTCACCGCGAGGAAGGCGATGTCGAGGACGACGACCAGACGCCAGAACAGGCGGACAGTCTCGCTGTCGCCCTCGGTCGCGAACTCCGTGGACGCGTCACCCGCGGGGTCGTCGACGACCGGTTCGTCGACCACCGGTCCGTCCACCTCGGGAACGTCGGGCCCGAGCGACGGCGGGTCGGGTTCGGGGTTCTCGCGCCAGTCGTCGTCCGGTGACACACCCGCCGTTGGCCCCGCAACCGCAAAAAAGGGTTCGTCGTCCGGTCGTGCCGTCTCGCGCTGGCGCCGTCACGCCATCCGCTCGACCCGGACGGCGCTGTCGGCTTCGATCCAGGCCAGCGGGTTCTCCGCGTCGTAGCTGTCCACCGTTTCGTCCCGCGTCGTGTGGTCCGTCACGGCTACAGACGCCGGTATGCCACACCGTACCAAGAATCTTCCGGCCCCGTCAACTCTGACACCCGCCGGATTTCCACACCCGGGGGAAGCTTTAATACCTTAAACGGCAGACACACAAAACTTATACCACACCATTTAACATATAATTTTTGACGATACGTCGCAATAACATACCCGATCGCTTATCATTGCGCGAACAGGTATTTGCAACTGTGCGAAGAATATAGCCGAGATCACACATGCGTGCGACAACTATGCCAGGTGGGACGACGGAATGGGTGATAGGGCAGTCAGAACGACGTGTCCCAGCGTGGGTACGAGGTGGTGACCGTGGGTAAGTCACGCGAAGGCGGAACGACGACCGGACGGACAGGGTCGAAGCCGCGTGCAATGGTCCACAAGAAGATCCTCGAAGCGGCGGCCGAAAACCCGGACGTGACGATGGACGAGCTCGCTGACGGGGTCGTCGGGGCCTCGACGGACCTCGTCGAACGGGTCCTCGACGAGTACGGGGACCCAGCGACAGCCGGCGAAACGGCCGGATCCGGCGGCGAGACCGCGGCCGGCGTCGCCGACACGGCCCAGTCCGAGGACACGTTCGACGAGAGCGGCTCTGGGGCCGGAGAGTTGGGCTCCGAGCAGCGCGGAACGGACGCGTCCGCCGATAGGGCGACGGGACAGTCGGAGACCGAGACGACGGGGGCGGACGCAGGAACGTCCGGCGACGACCCCGCAGACAGAGAATCGAACGGAGATGAGAGCAACATGGACGAAGCGACCCCCAGCGATACGACAGACCGGGCGGACGCATCGACAATCGAAGCAGACGTCGAGGAGACGGGCGAGGAGAGGGACGCATCCGCCGTCGAAACCGACGTTGCGGACAGGGACGAACCGATGGCAGCAGAAGACATCGGAGAAACACAGACCACGACGGTCGGAGACGACACCGCGGTCGACGGGACGACGGGTTCCGGTTCGACGCCGGTCGCTCCGGAAACGACCGACAGTCCAGAGGCTGAGGCGCTGAGCCGGAAAGAACTCGCAGTGCTCGAGGCGATAGCCGAGCATCCGGCCGCGACCCAGGCGGAACTGGCGGAGGAACTCGGCGTCAGTCGGGCGACGATCAGCAAGCGTGCCAACGGCATCGAGGGGTTCGAGTGGCGACACAGGGACCGGTTCGTCGCGCAAACGTTAGGCACCGATCCCCGCTTCGAAGCCCAACGGGCAGTGTCCGACGGCGGCAGCGAGACTACCGGCGGTGACGCGGAGTCACCCGAGAACCGTCTCGTCGGCGAGACCGACGCGGTGACAGACACGGCGACCAACGGAGACGCCGCTGACCCGGCGAGCGAGCCGTCCGGGTCCGTTCCGGAACTCGGGAACGAGGACCCGCGGCTGGTCCACAAGGTGTTGCGAACCTGTATGGAGTCCGACCGGTTCGAGCAAGAGGAGGAAGTCCGGCTCGTCGCCGCGATGCTGGGTTCGGACTGATAGTGATTATTGTCGGTCTGTTCCGGATCGACCGCACGCGTTCGTGCGGTCATACCGGTAAATCGCTACAATAATCACTATCAGACTACTGTGAACGAGAAAACACTTGTCGGTGCTAAGTCGGCGTCATCGGCGCGGGAGCGGCGGCCGCTGGTGCAACGTACGTTCTCGACGAGACCACAGAGGCGACCGTCACAGTCTTAGAGAAATCCGGCGGGCTCTGCGGCCGGGCTGCGACGCGGCGTCGCGGGGCCGTCACCTACGATTACGGCGCGAACTACGTCAAGTCCGACGACGAGCGTGTCGTCGACCTGCTGACCGAGACGCTGTCGACCGACGGACTCGTCGACGTGACAGAACCGGTCTACACATTCGACGCCGAGGGGGCCGTCTCGGAAGGCCGGGACGCCGACGACCACAAGTGGACCTACGAGACGGGACTGACGCAACTGGCCAAGCGACTGTTCGGCGCGACCGACGCCGCCGTCCACCGGAACACGCGGGTCGAAGGGATCGCCCGCGACGGTGAGCGGTGGCGCCTGACCGACACGACGGGCACCGAGTGGGGACCGTTCGACCTGCTGCTGGTGAACCCGCCGGCGCCCCAGACTGCCGACCTGCTGGCCGGCGCCGACTGGGACTCACCCGTCCGGGGGGCCCTCGAACGGGCCACGCGGGACGTCGACTACCGGGCGGTCTGGACGGCGGTCCTGCACTACCCGTTCGAACTGGACCGGCCCTACTACGCGCTGGTCAACACCGACAAGGACCACGCGGTCGGGTGGGTCGCCCGCGAGGAGTGCAAACCCGGTCACGTCCCGGACGGGGAGTCGCTGCTTGTCGTCCAGGCCAACCACGAGTGGTCGGTCGCCCACTACGACGACCCGGCAGCCGAGAACGTCGCCGAGCTGGCGGCGCTCACCGCCGACGTCGTCGACGACGACCGACTCACCGACCCCGACTGGACGGACCACCAGGGCTGGCGCTACGCCCTTCCCGAGGAGGGAGTGCGCCGGGGCGTCGTGGACGACGCCGCCGACCACGGCCTCTACGTGCTGGGTGACTGGGTCCCCGGCGAGGGCCGGCTCCACGCCGCGCTTCGCAACGGCCTCGACACCGGCGAAGAGGTCGCGCTCTCGCTGTAATACTGTCGGACACAAGTACGTGAACACGCTCGTCGGTGTGTCACCATCGAGACGTCTCGGAGACCGCCAACCGAAGTATCGAGTGTCGACTTGCTCGTGTCCGACAGTATACGGACTCCCCTGTCTCGAGACTGTGACCGCCCGCAGTACCACACTCCAGCGTCTCCGTCCGTGGGCCATCCGGGCGATCGACATCACAGCTCGTCGGGGGGCCGTACATTTATTCACTCACGCGAAGTATCACCAGCCATGGACGAAACAACACTCTCGGAACGCATCGCCGCCGAATACGACGGGTGTGACGAGGACACCGCCGACCGTATCGCCTCGAAAGCCGGGCAGTACGACGCAGAGGTCGAGGCGAACAGGACGGCCGAGGACTGGATCGCGTTCATGCGGGATTCCGACCTGGAGCGCGCTGTCGACGCCTGGAACTGGGCGGTCGGGTACGTCGACTCAACACACTGGGACCAGGGAAACCCGTACAAAATGGACCCCTGACCGGCAGTTTCGCTTCGCAGGCCGACGGCGAGTTTCGCTTCGACGGTCGTTAGCCAGCGTCAAAACCAGTTACCGACGCCCGACCGGGGTCACTGGACCGCGGCGATGTCGGCAACCTCGTGCCCGGCGATCCGCCCGTTGAGTGTGGCCGCCGCCGGCGAGTCCCTGATCCCGGCGTCGTCGTAGCCCGCGTCCTCGAAGTCCGCCAGCAGGGCGCGCTTGTTCCGGAGGTTGTACTTCTGGTGGTACGTCTCCGCGAGGGTGAACGCGTCGAGTTGCTCGACCCGAGTCGACGCGTCCATCGCGAGGTTCCCGAGGGCCGTCTCGATTGTCTCGCGTTCCCCGGGGGATCCGTAGAACAGCACGTTCTGGTACTGGCGCTTGCCGGTCTGTCGGCGCGGGTCGTGATTCCGGATAGCCAGGTCGACCAGATCGGCGAACGACACCACATCCGGGTCGTAGTCGACCTGGAGTGCCTCGCTGTGGTCGCCGATGTCGTGGTAGGTCGGGTCCGGCGTCGACCCGCCGGCGTAGCCGACGCGGGTGCGGACGACGCTCTCACGGGCGCCGAAGGTTGCGTCCGGGCCCCAGAAACAGCCCAGCGCAACCGTCGCCGTCTCCGTCTCGTCGGGAGCGGGCGCTGTCTCGTCGTAGGCACGGATGCGTTCGGGGTCCATCTATTCGTCCGCCGGGTCGAAAGTGAGTGCGAGTCCGTTCATGCAGTAGCGGTCGCCGGTGGGTTCCGGTCCGTCGCCGAACACGTGCCCGAGGTGGCCATCACACCTGCTACACAGCACCTCGGTCCGCTCGCCCAGCAGTCCCGGGTCGGGTTCGGTCGCCACTGCGTCGTCGGCGACAGGTTCCCAGAAACTGGGCCACCCCGTGCCCGAGTCGTACTTCGTCTCGGCGTCGAACAGCGCCTGGCCACAGCCCGCACAGCGGAAGACGCCGTCGCCTTTCTCGTCCAAAAGCGGCGAGGTGCCACGGGGTTCCGTGCCGGCTTCGCGCAGGATATGGTACTCGTCGTCGGACAGTCGCTCGCGCCACTCGGCCTCCGTCTCGGGAAGGTTTCGCGTCTCGCTCATCACACGGGTGTAGCCGCTCTACGACAAAGAATACTGGGAAGGTGTGTGCGGCGTACGTCCAACGGCATAAGTAGCGACGACGCGTAGTGGAGTCGGTATGACCGACGACCGAGAGGAGGTGCCGGTCACGGCGGACCACCCCGATAGCCCGTTTCACGCGACCGGGACAGACCATATCACACTGATCGGCAGCAACGAGGCCGACACGATCGAGTTCTACCGGGACGTCCGTCCGTTCTCGCGGACCGCGCTCACCCTGCGGTGGCGTTCGACACCTCGTAATCGCGGAACTGGACCTGGACCGTCACGGGCTGGTCGGTCCGCTCCGTGACCGCCCGGTCGAGTGTGTTCGCCAGTGCCGGGTACGACTGGTCGGAAACGCGACTCATCGTCGCAGTGACGGTCGTTCCTTCGCCCAGGGGGTCCCACCCCGCGTACTCGACTGTGAGGCCGACCAGGTCGAGGTCGGTGTACTCCCCCTGGGCGAGTACGTCTTCGGTCGCCCGGTTGACGGCGAACTCGAAGGCCATGTGCTGGACGGCCCCGACGAGGACGAGCGCGACCACGACGAGCACGACGAGTGCTGTCCCGCCCAGCACCGCGGCCTCCCGGGTCGAGGAGAGGTCGAAGATCCCCTCGTCGACTTCGTCGGGACGGTAGTCCAGATAGGCGAACATCAGCGAGCTCCCGGTGTTGACGGCGACGATAGTGAGCAACAGGAGCAACAGCGACCCGACACCCACGACGGGGGCACCCCAGGCGAACCCGATCCCGGCGGTCGCGGCGGTCGGGACCAGCGCCGCGGCGACCATCACGCCGACGATGCTGACGTTACCCTTGGTCGCGAGACCGAAGGCGCCGGCCGCGCCCGCCGCGAGGCCGATGGGCACCGACAGCACCCCCGGCGAAAGCCGCACCGAGAGCAACTCGACACTGGCCACGTTCAGCGTCGCCGGATACACGTGCAGCGCTTTGACCGCGAAGCTGAACACGACGGCGCCCACGACGGCGACGCCCAGCCCCAGCGCCTGCTGGCCGAGACTGTCGAGCAGCATGTCGCGGTCGTCCCGGACGACACCGATGCTCGCGGTCAGCATCGGCGCGACCAGCGGCGCCAGCACCATCGACCCGACGACGATGGCCGGCGACCCGACGAGCAGTCCCGACGACGCGACCACCGTGCTCAGCAGCATCATCCAGACGTAGGACCGGGTGTTGGGTCGCATGTCCTTTGCCTTCGAGCGCAAGGTCTCGGGTGAGATACTGTTGGGCGTGTCGGCCCACGTGTCCTGGACGTCGTCGACTCCTTCGTAGATCGCGAACTCGGTCGACGTCGAGACGGTGTAGACCCGTCTGTCGTACCCCACCTCCGCCAGGTCGTCGAGCACGTGTTCGACGGCGTCGGCGGGGACGACGAACGAGACGAGGTCGTGGCCGTCTCTCGCGCCGTCACCGTCGGCGACGACGTATGCCACCCCGCGCTCCTCGAGGACTCCGAGAACTCTGGGGCGCTGTTCCCGGGGAACCGACAGCTGCAGCTCTCGCATACTGTCCCCTGGTGTGGCGGCCCGAAAAGCGCGGACCAGGCATTGACAGGCCGACCTGACCGACACCAGGCACTCCGCTGTACCGCGAGCGGGCCGAGAGACACACCCCGCCGAACGACGGCTGTGGCAACGTACTTATGAGTCACCCGTTCCTGGCTGGGGTATGGCCATCACGCGCGGCGATACCGTCACAATCGAGTACACGGGCCGTCTCGGGGACGGAACGGTCTTCGACACGTCCCGGGAGTCGGTCGCCGAGGAGGCGGACCTGGACCACCATCCGGACAGGGCCTACGACCCGCTCACCGTCGAGGTCGGTGACGGACGCGTCATTCCGGGACTGGAAGAGGGGCTGGTCGGACTGGAAGCGGGCGACGAGGAAACCATCGTCATCGAACCCGAAGACGGGTACGGCGACCACGAGGACGAGCGCGTCGTCTCCTACGACGCCGACGAGTTCCGGGGCATGCTGGGCGGCCGTGACCCCGAAGTGGGACTGGAACTCCAGACAGAGGAGGGACTACCCGGAACGGTCGTCGAGGTTCGCGAGGATGTCATCCGGGTGGACTTCAACCACGACCTCGCCGGGAAGCGACTGGAGTTCGACGTCGAGGTCGTGACGGTAGACTGATGGGACTGTTCGAGAACCTCGGTCGGAAAGTCGAGGAGTTCAAACAGGAGGCGACCGAGGCCTCCCGAGAACAGGCCGACTACCGGTGTGGCGACTGTGACGCCATCGTCTACGGCGGCCGCGACGACTGTCCCGACTGCGGGAGCACCGACCTGGTCGCCCGCGAACCTGACGCGCCGCCGGCGGCCGACTCGGAACCGTTCGAGGCCACGACCGGCGACTCGGAGGAGGTCGACCCAGCCGACGACGGAACAGAACTCTCGGGGACCGACGACCCCGACGCGGAGACGTAGTCGCCCGGTCTGTCGCCATCGGGGACTGTCCGCGGTCGACTCTCCGGCGTCGGTACGGCGTGACTACCTGATACTGTCGGACACAAGCAAGCCGACACTCGATACTTCGTTTGGCGGTCTCCGAGACGTCTCGATGGTGACACACCGACGAGCGTGTTCACGTACGTGTGTCCGACAGTATGAACGTAAGGCGTATGCACTGTCACCACCGAGATGCCTGTATGAGTCTCGACGACCTCACAGCGGAGGTACAGGACAACTACGGCGACATCGACGACGAACTGGCGGTCAGGACCGACCGCGAAACCCGCAACGAACTCGCGATGCTCCAGGCCGCGCTTGACCCAGAGGACGTCGACGAACTCGTCCGGCGGGCGGTCCACGCCTTCTTCCAGCGGACGGTCGAGACCGGCAACCTCGACTTCCACCTCCGGGGGGAGTACGACGTCACCTACGACGAGTACCTCTCCGGGATGACCTTCGACGAGATGACCGGTGGGGCCGAGCTCCCACAGACTGGCACCGGCGACCCCGACGACCGGCGCTATCAGTTCTAAACGACATTTTTTCTTCGGGGGGTGTCCTCGGCCGCCTGTGGGCGCGAGCGGTGAACCGCCTCGCTCGCCCTGCTCGCTCGGCGGACGTTCCACCGCCCGCATGCGAACTGTTCCACCGCCCGCTCGGCGAACCTCAGACACTCGCTGCACGAAAGTTCTCCGCTCGCTGGCCGGGCTTTCGTACCGCTCGATTCCCTTCCACCGGTCGTCAGCGGAGTTCGTCCCGCACGACTCCTTCCAAGACATCGAGCAGTGCCTCCGCGTCGCTCATACGGGCGGTCTCTCCGAGTTCCAGCTGGAGCCCGCCGCAGTCGGCGGCGAGCCAGTTGACGAAGTTGTCGGGGTGGACGCCAGCGTAGGGGCCATCCGAGACGGATCTGACGGGAACCGAGATGGCGTCGTCGAGGCGGTCCCGAACTGTCGCTCTCGTCGATTCGGCCGCTCGACCGCCGACGATAACCTCGTCATCGCCGAGGCCGTGGAGGCTGACGACGGTGTCGAACCCTCTGTCGGCGATGCGACCGAGCAGCGGGTACTCCTCGGGCGTGATGGCCTTCGAGGGCGGGTGCCAGGCGTCGTAGGCGCCGCCGTCGTCGTAGCCGAAGGCCGCCCAGCAGGTCACCCCCGGGACTCGCGTGGCGAGTTCGACCGCCAGGTCGCCGGTGCCTGGTTCGACGTCGCCGGCGTGGCCCGCACAGACCACGCAGTCTGCGTTCGTCCCGTCGTCGTAGAGAAACTCCGTGAGGTGGCCGGTGTCTGTCGTGGCGACCGGCCGGGTCGTGATCGTCCGTCTCGACACGTGCCACGCTCGGGGGTAGCGCGACTTAACCGTCCCGACATCTTCGGCCTGCGACGAGACGTCCCGACCGTCTGACGCCGGTCAGGCAACGTCGGCGATGGCATCGGTCAGCAGGTCGACCCCGATCCGGATCTCCCGCTCGCGCACGTCCAGCGGCGGGAGCACTCGCAGGGTCTTGTGGCCACAGCCCAGCAACAGCAGACCGCGCTGTCTCGCCGCCGCAAGGACGTCGTCGCGGCGCTCTTTGGTGTCGAACTCGGCGGCGAGCAACAGTCCCGTACCCCGGATGTCCACGACGGGTTCGGGGTCGGCGTCGGTCAGTAACTCCTGGAACTGCCGGCCGCGTTCGACGGCGTTTGCCGTGAGGTCCTGCTCGTCGATGACGTCGATGGTGATCGCGCCCTGGGCGGCGGCGACGACGTCACCGGCGCCCCACGTCGAGGAGAGCCGACTCGTCTCGTCGGGGAACACCTCGTCGCGGCCGATGGTGGCACCGACGCGCAGGGCCTTGGCCGAGGCGATGACGTCCGGTTCGATGGCGTAGTGGTCGGCGGCCCAGAACTCCCCCGTCCGCCCGATACCGGTCTGTATCTCGTCGACGACCAGGGGCACGTCGTAGGTCTCACAGACGTCGGCGATTTCACTCATGAACGCGTCGCTGGGGAACCGGTAGCCGCCCTCGCCCTGGACCGGTTCGAGGACGACGTAGGCGACATCGTTGGGACCCATCGACCCGCGACCGGGGTCGAGCATCCGGCGGAGTCGCGACCGCTCGCCCGTGAGAAAGCCACAGGAACACGTCTCGGCCGTACACGTCCGGTCCTGGCAGAACGGGACGGCTTCGATCCCCCCAATTTCGGGGAAGTCCCGGCGGTAGACCGCTCTGGAGCGGTTGAGCGACAGCGCGCCCAGCGTCCGGCCGTGGAAGGCCCCCTCGAACGTGACGCCGTACGTCCCGCCGGTGTGGTCGTAACAGACCTTGATCGCGTTCTCGACGGCTTCGGCGCCGCTGTTCGAGAGAAAGACAGTGCCCATGTCGTACTGGCTCGACCGGTCGGTCAGTCGAGCCATCAGGTCCGCGGGCGTCGGCAGGTCGTGCTCGCCCAGCGGGCCGCCCGCGGCGTAGAAATCCTGGCCGGCGATCTTCGAGGGGTCGGGCAGGTCCAGCGCGTCGAGGCGGTCGGTGACCGTCGGGTTGTTGTACCCCAGCGGCGCGGACGCGACGTGGGCGGCGAAATCCAGGAGGACGTTGCCGTCGACGTCCGTACAGAACGGCCCGACGGCGTCTGCGGTGTGGTCCCAGACGAACTCACAGACGTAGGTGCTCGGGGCGGCCGTCTCGTGGTGGTACTCGACCCATTCGCGGGCGCGCTCGCCGGAGAACCGCTCGACGCTCGGCTCGGCCGACTCCCTGTCCATGACCGGAGTAGGGCGGAACTACAGTTAAGTCAGACGGTGCCAGCGGCGGTCACGGCCCCGGCAGCGACGAGCAACACGGTGCTGTAGACGGCGACGCGCCTGGCGAATGTCCTGTCCGGACTGGCGACGGTCAGGCCCGCCTTGACGACGATGCTGGCGGCCGTCGCCAGCAAAATCGCCACGACTGTGGCCTCCGCCGAGAGCCCGCCACCGCGGTAGAGGATCACCGCCGACGTGGTCGCACCCGCCGACGAGACCAGCCCGGTCAGTGCGGCGGTCACGTAGAACCCGACCGTCCCGAACTGGCCGGCCGCGAGTCCGCCGGCGACCACGACCAGCAGGAACAGGCCACCGAAACCCAGCACGTACCGCAACGAGAACGGGCTGTCCAGGTCCATCGGGACCGTCTCGTCCCAGTCGGCGGTCAGCGCCGCGATGACGACGCTCCCGAGGATCACCGCGCCCAGCGGGACGACCGCCCCGACGAGTACGCCCGATTCGAACGTGAAGGCGACGGCGATGGCGAGGTTGCGCACGGCCATCGCCGCGTCGGCCAGCAGGATAGCCGCGACGGCGTAACTGCGGGCTTCGGGATGCTGGCGGACGTGGTCTATCATCGTCCCGACGACGGCCGTCGAGGACGCGAGGCCGCCGAAAAAGCCGGTGACGGCGATCCCTCTGCCGCCGTAGTTCTGGACGATAGCGTAGTTGACGATGCCGATACCGGCGACGGTCACGACGAGCAACCAGATGACGCGGGGTTCGACCGTCACCGTCAACTCGCGCACCCCGAGTTCGAACTCCCCGGCGGGCAACAGCGGGTAGACGACGAACGCGAGGATGGCGAACTCGGCGGCCGACCGCAGTTCCGCCCGACTCAACCCCCACGCGAAGGAGTGTAACTCCCGTTTCAACACCAGCAACAGCGACGAGGTGACGGTGACCGTCACCGCTTCGAGCACGAACTCCGTCGCCACGAGCACCCCGACCCCGTAGGCGACGAGCATCGACACCGACGTCGTCAGCGACAACCCCTCCTTGTCTTCGTCGCGCATCCTGTCGACGGCCACGAGGACCCCCTGGACGATGACCAGGAGTCCGCCGACGACCACCAGCGCCTCCGCGCCGACGACGGTGAACACGGCCCCCAGGAGCGCGACCAGCGAGAAGGTGCGGATACCCGCGGACTTGTGTGACCACTCCCGCTCCAGCCCGAGAAACAGGCCCAGCGCGGCGGCCAGCAGCACCTGGACCACCTCCGTGTCCAGCGGGAGCGACGACAGCTGTCCGGGGATGTTCACTGGTCGCCGTAGGCCCCGGAGGCTGATAAATCCCGGTCGGCACCCCTCGTCTCCGTCCTCGCCGGCGGTCGGTAGGTGACCGATACCCCGCAGGACTCCCGTCGGGTCCCCGTCGCAGTGGCGGTAGTCGGCGAATAAATTTGTCGCGATCGGGCGACCCCCGGACGATGGTCACGTTCGATCTCGACGTCGACTGGGGGCGGGCGGTGTGGATAGGGTTCGGGGTCGTGCTGGCGCTTGGGGTCGTGTGGGTGCTCTGGTCGTTCGTCGGCACGTTCGTGTTCGCGCTGTTCATCTACTACTCGACCCGGCGGATCCACGGGCACGTCCACGACCGGGTGGGCCAGCCGTCCCTGTCGGCGGCGCTGTCACTGGGGGTGCTCGCGTTGCCGGTCGTGTTGTTGCTCCTCTACGTGACCGCCGTCGGCCTCGGGGAACTCCAGCAGTTCGCCGGGACGACCGACCTGGGCCCGTACTACGACTCCGTCCAGCCGTTCCTGAACGTCTCGGCGGCGGTCGAGGACCCCGGGAGTCTGGTCGGCGACGGGCGGACGGTCGACCTGGTCAGCGGGAGTCTGTCCCGAGTGACGAGCTACCTCGGCGTCGTCGGCACCGGTCTCCTCCACCTGTTCGTGATGTTCGCGGTCGCCTTCTACCTGCTCCGGGACGACCACCGACTGGCCGCGTGGGTCACCGACCTCGACACCCGGTGGGACGTCGTCGAGTCCTACGCCCGCCCGGTCGACCGGAGTCTCGAACGGGTGTTCGCCGGCAACATCCTCAACGCCGTCGTCGCCTCGACGGTCGGCGCCATCTCGTACAGCCTCCTCAATCTCCTCGCCACTGACCCGGTGTCGATCCCGGCGCCCGCACTCGTCGGGCTCCTCACGGGCATCGGCAGTCTCATCCCCGTCGTCGGGATGAAAATCGTCTACGTCCCCGTCATCGGCTACCTGTCGTTCCAGGCGTGGTCGACGGGGTCGGGATGGGGCTTCGTCGGCCTGTTCGCGCTCGTCTCGTTCGTCGTCATCGACGTGATCCCGGATCTGTTCGTCCGGCCGTACGTCTCCGGCGGGGACCTCCACACCGGCGCCTTGATGTTCGCGTACATCCTGGGACCGCTGCTGTTTGGCTGGTACGGGCTCTTTCTCGGTCCCGTCATCCTGGTGTTCGTGACACACTTCGCCCGGGTGATCGTCCCGCGACTGCTGCCCGCCGACGACGTCCAACCGACGAGCGTCGACCCGAGCCATCTGACCGACCCCGGTGGGGCCCGGCCGCCGCCCCCCGGCGACGACCCGGCCAGCGGGACGGACTGATAGTGATTATTGTAGCGATTTACCAGTACGACCGCACGCAGTCGTGCGGTCGATCCGGAACAGACCTACAATAATCACTATGAAAATTACCGTGCCGGTTGGACTACTCCTCTTTATTCTCCTCTTGTTCGCCAACCCCAGCCGTGGAGCGGACGAGGCATAAATCCATAGAGCCTTGCTTAGGCGGTCCTGTAGGTATCGGCTAGTAACCATGTCAGGTGAGCATAACTTACCAAAATTAATGTGGATTCGCCTGAACGACTTCGTATGTCAAAGACTATCAAAACTATCCGTGGCGGGACGGCGCGAGCAATCGGGGTCACGGCCGGGGTATTCACGCTCGTGCCCGGCGTCACTACCCTGTTGGTCGTCGGGAGCGTCAGTGGGAGTCCCCTCTTCCCGGCGAGCGTAGAGCGTGTCGTCGAATCGACGGTCCCCGTGGTCGGGGTCATCTCCGACGGCACGCTTCCACTGTTCGTGGTCGCCTTCGCAGCCCTGTTCGGCGGCTTGTTCACCATCGGTGGAGTGGGGCTGATTGCCACCGCGCTCCTGAAGTCCGATTACTCGGTCGACATCGGAGTCGGGGGGCCGGGAGGCACCAGTGGCGGAGAGTGAGGGCTACATCGGCACCGGACCTGGTGAGGATATCGTGGGAGACGTCAGTCGGATCCGAGAGTGTGGAGACATCCTGGATCTGATCACAGGTCCACGTACTGGTCTTCCCACTCGTTTCGTGCCTCTATCTCCCGGCGCCCCCGTCTGGTGAGACTGTAGAAGTTCGTCCGCCGGTCGCGCTGGCCCTTCTCGACGAGTCCCTTGTCGACGAGCGTGTCCAGGTTCGGGTACAGTCGCCCGTGGTGGATCTCCTTCTCGTAGTAATTCTCCAGTTCTTCCTTGATCGCGAGGCCGTGTGGTTCCTCCTTCCCAGCGATGACGTACAGCAGGTCACGCTGGAACCCTGTCAGGTCGTACATCGGTAATGTCCATCTGCCAGTTACTGTCGGAAATAGATAAAGATGGCGGCTGATGTGTGCTATCGGACCCATACTATCCGTGAGATCGGGCTTTTGGCCGTTACGATACGAATAACTCCGTTTATAGGATCGGTAGCATCGACGTATATGCGGAGTATCACGAACGGTACGTTTCGGTCAGACTGCGGACGCTGTCAGCCACCTCGTGACGGTCCGGTCGGGCAGATGAACGGAGCCGGTTTCGACCCCGGTCGCACAGCGGGGTGACCAGCACAGTTACGTCTCCCCGGGCCCTACGAAGCGTATGCCAGAAGAAGTACTGTTCGAGAGCGAGCGCCAGGTCGACCGCGACGCGGCAGCCGACTACCTGCGGACGGTCGCGGACAAACTGAGCGACGGCAGTTCGGTCACGCTCGAACGCGGGGGCGAGGAGATCACTGTCGACGTGCCGTCCAGCGTCGAGTTCGAAGTGAAAGTCGAGCGCGAAGGCCCCGCCGACGGGCCGGGCGAGATCGGGTTCGAGCTGGAACTGGAGTGGCCCGAGGACGGAACCGACGACTCGCTGTCCGTGACGTAACGGAGCAGTTGCTCGGTTCGTCGTTTCGAAAGGAATGGAAAGCGGGACGCGTGGGGGAAAAACCCACGCGACCGCTTGCCGCCCTGAATTGGTCCCCGCTGACGCTTCGGCCCTCCAAGCGAAGCGTCACCCGAAAAATCTAGTCGGGAATTACTTAAACTTACCGACCTGCGTCACCCGGGGAGAACGCCGGCAGGGTCGGCGTCCGGGCGCCGGAACGAACGGTTTTGTGGCCACCGTCCCTACGTCCGAACATGAAGATCCGCGGCGAGCGCGAGTGCAAGGGGTGTGGCACCCGGTGGTCGTACTACGAGACCGGGAGCGTGTCCTGTCCGTCCTGCGGGAGCGTCCACAGCGTCGGGGTCGACGAACGGACCGAACACACCGCCAGCGCCGACGACCTCGACCTGACGCCCGTCCGGAAGCGAAGCGACGACCTCGAACTCGCGGACCTCGCCGGTGAAGCCGAGTCCGTTTGCGGGGAATACGTCCGGGGCGCCGGGTTCATCACCGCCGGCGAGTTACAGTCCCTCGACGACACCTATCTCGCGGCGGAGGAACTGCGCCACGTCGGGGCCCGGCTCCGGCGGGCGATGCGGGTCTCCGACGACGAGGAGTACTACTTCCTGGAACTGCTGGCTGGGGCCGACGAGGGCGAGCGGCCGCTCCCGACGGACGTCCCCGACTCGCTGCGGAGCGCACGCGGCCTCGCGGCCGCCGCTGCGGTCGACGCCTACCGCACGGACGTTCGGCGCTTTCTCGAAGACGACCCCGACCGGACGGCTGCCCGCCTGCTGGCCTCGCTCGACGAACACCGCAAGCGGGTCGAAGCGCTCGACGGCGACGTCTCTCCCCGGACGGCCGAGTCGCTGGTCGACGTCGCCCGCGCCGTCGGCCGGGGGCTCGTCTACGACGACGAAACGGCGTTCGTCGAAGCCGAGAACCGCCTGGCGAACCTCGCACCTGGGGAGTAACGACAGCGAGACGGCCACGCCGGGAACCGACCGGTGGACCGCACGCCCGGGGCTACGACAGCGAGACGTCGACGCCCGACCGGCGACTCGCGGCGCCGACGGTGTTGTACAGCAACATCGCGCGAGTCATCGGCCCGACGCCGCCGGGGACGGGCGTGATGGCGCTCGCTTTCTCCCTGACGCTCTCGAAGTCGACGTCACCGACGAGTTCGTACCCCTTCTCGGTGTCGGCCTCGACCTGGTTGATCCCGACGTCGACGACGACGGCGCCATCCGAGACCATCGAGGCGTCGACCATCTCCGGCACGCCCGCGGCGGCCACGAGGATGTCGGCCCCGCGGGTCTTCTCCGCGAGGTCCGCCGTCCGTGAGTGACACACCGTCGTCGTCGCGTTGCCGCCCCCGGCCTTCTGGACGAACAGGTTGGCCATCGGCTTGCCGACCAGGCGCGACCGCCCGATGACGACGGCGTCTTTCCCCTCGGTGTCGACATCGACCGCCGCCAGCAGTTTCTGGATCCCGTGGGGCGTACAGGGTTTGTACCGCGTCTCGCCGGCGACCAGGCGGCCGATGTTCTCGGGGTGGAGGCCGTCGACGTCCTTGACCGGGTCGATCGACCGGAGCACCCGTCCGTCGTCGACGTGGTCGGGGACCGGCATCTGGACGAGGATGCCGTCGACGGCGTCGTCGTCGTTCAACTCGTCGATGGTGTCGTACAGATCCTCGGCCGGTGCCTCGGAGTCGAGTTCCACGTCCTCGGTGGCGATGCCGACCTCCTCGCAGTCGCGCTGTTTCATCGAGACGTAGGTCTCGCTGGCGGGGTCGGTGCTCATCAGGACGGTGGCGAGTCTCGGCGTCACGCCGGCGGCCTCGAGTTCGTCGACCGCCTCGCTCACGTCCGCCCGGACCGACTCCGCGACCGCGTTGCCGTCGATGATCTCCGTCATGTGTAGCAGGGCGACCGGCGTGGACAAGAATCCCCCGACTACGAGGTCGATACAACTGACACAGTCGACATGGACGCTCCGGCCCTCACAGCCCGGTCGGGTGGTCGACGAACGTCGTCTCGACGCCCCAGTCGGCGAGGAGGTCCGCGAGCGCCCGGACGCCGAACGTCTCCGTCGCATAGTGGCCCGCGAGGTAGACGTTGATACCGGCCTCGCGGGCTTCGTGATAGACCTGCTGTTTCCCTTCCCCGGTGACCAGCGCGTCGGCACCGCCGTCGACGGCCTCGTCGAGCCAGTCGGTCCCGCTCCCCGTGACGATGGCGACGTCCTCGACGCGTTCGGGCCCGAAATCGAGCACCCGGACGTCGCGGCCGTCGGTGTCGAGATGCGAGTCGAGGGTCGACGCCAGGGCCGCCCGCTCGAAGGGGTCGCTCGCTCGCCCGCGCTGGCCGACGTGGACCGGCCCGAGTTCCCCGAACGGTTCGCGTGCCTCGAGTCCGAGCAGGTCCGAGACTCCGGCCGCGTTGCCCAGTCGCTGGTGGCCGTCGAGCGGGAGGTGGGCGGCGTACAGCGCGAGGTCACCCTCGGTCAGGCGGTCGACGTGGCGGTAGGTCCGGCCGGTGACGCGGTCGAACCCGCCCCAGGATATTCCGTGGTGGACCACGAGCAGGTCCGCCCCGCGGTCGACAGCGGTCTCGATGGTCGCCTCGGCGGCGTCGACGGCGACGGCCGCCCGTCCCACGTCACCCTCGTCGGGTCCGACCTGCAGGCCGTTGGCGCTGGCGTCGACGTCCGCGTACTCGTCGGCCGCCAGGCGCTCGTTCAGGCGGTCGCGGATGGTCGCGAGATCCATCTTATTGCCAGCGGTCCCCGGCGTAGAGGTCGGTGCCGTCCTCGCGCAGGAGGTCGTGCTCGACGGCGAGGTCGAGCACTTTCTCGCAGTCACGCGGCGAGACCTCGTAGGCGCTCGAAGCCACAGTGACAAAGTCGTCCCGGTCGACGGGGAACTCCCGGTTCTGGAGGAGGCGCATCACTTTGGTGTTCTCCAGGCGCGTCAGCGTGTGGTCGGTGCCGTCGTCGTCGGCTTTTTCGTCCGGTTCGTCCGAGTCCTCCGTGTATCCGGCCCGGCGTCCGTCGCTGTAGGTGGGGTCCCCGTCCGACCCGTCCTGACCGTTCCCGCCGGCGCGCTGGCCCGTCCCCTCTCCGCTGGTACCGTCACCGTCGCTCCCCGACTCGGCCCCGGTGTCGTCGGCCGCGTCGCCGCCCCACTGCATCTCCGAGGCGTCACCGTCGTCGGTCGCGTCGTCGCCGACCGACTGGAGGACGTCGGCGTCGTCGCCCAGCGTCGACTCGATGTCCGACGCCGCCGACTGGACTGGGCCGCCGGTGTCGGCCCCGTCGATGACCGTCTCGAGGATGGCGTCGAGTTTGCGACCGCAGGTCCTACAGAGGACGACAGTCGTCTCGTCGGTGGTCCCCGCCGCGAGCGCGTCCGGGACGACCGGCCGCTTCTCCAGGGACACGTCCAGCGCACCGCCACAGAAGTAACACGAGGAGAGTTCGTCCATAGCCTACCATCGACAGCGACCGTTGTAAAACGGTCGGTGAACTCGACCGGTCCAGGAGTCGACCCGTGGACCCGATCAGACGATCTTGCGCTGGGCTTCCATCTCGAGGTACTCGATGTTGTCGTCGGGGTCGGGGTCGACGTCCCCGGGCAGCGCCATCGTGAACGTCTCGTAGGTTTCCAGGTCCATCACCTGTGCCTCGTCGCCGTCGACGGAGACGACCTGGCCCTGTTTGCGGTTGATGATCGGCACCTGGATCTTCGCGTCGACCGGCTGTGAGAGGTTCCGTTTCTTGCCGTCGAACACGCCCTCGGCCTCGACACGGGCTTTCGCACTGCCGTGTTTGCCGGGTTTGGCTGTGCTGTATCCCTTGATCACGCAGGCCGCGTCCTCGATCATGACGTAGCTACCCTCGTCGAGGTCGCGGACCTCGACCTGCTTCGTTGCCATACCGCGTCGTTACCCAGGGATCTGTATAAACGGTTTGGAACGCCCCGGACGGCTCCCCGGGTCGTGGCCGACACACCGTAAGCTCTAACACTCGGTCGTACAACCGGATAATCATGCCACGAACACAGCTCCAGCGCGCCCGCGACGGCGAGGTGACGCCGGCGATGGAACGGGTCGCCGAACGCGAGAACCGCGACCCGGCGTTCGTTCGCCGGCAGGTCGCCGAGGGGGCGGCGGTCATCCCGGCCAACCACGCCCACGATTCGCTCGACCCGATGGTGATCGGCCGGGAGTTCGCCACGAAGGTCAACGCCAACATCGGCAACAGCGAGGAGACCAGCGACCTGACCGGCGAACTCGAGAAGCTGCACACGGCCGTCCACTACGGTGCGGACACCGTGATGGACCTGTCGACCGGGTCGAACCTGGACGCGATCCGCACGGCCAATGTCGAGTACTCGCCGGTGCCCGTCGGGACGGTCCCGATATACGAGGCGGTCAAGCGTGCCGGCGACCCCGCGGCGATCACCCCCGAGCTGTTGCTCGACGTCATCGAGAAACAGGCCCGACAGGGGGTCGACTACATGACCATCCACGCCGGCGTCCTGGCCGAGCACCTCCCGCTGACCGACGGGCGAAAGACCGGCATCGTCTCGCGTGGCGGGTCGATACTCGCCCAGTGGATAGAGGAAAACGGGAGCCAAAACCCCCTCTACACCGAGTTCGAGACGATCTGCGAGGTGTTCGCCGAACACGACGTCACGTTCTCGCTCGGTGACGGGCTCCGTCCGGGGTGTCTGGCCGACGCGAGCGACGACGCCCAGTTCGCGGAACTGGAGACGCTGGGTGAACTCACGCGGACGGCCCGCGACCACGGCGCCCAGGTCATGGTCGAGGGTCCCGGTCACGTCCCCATGCACGAGGTCGCCGACAACGTCGAGCGCCAGCAGGCGGTCTGTGACGGCGCACCGTTCTACGTGCTCGGGCCGCTGGTCACCGACGTCGCGCCCGGCTACGACCACATCACCAGCGCCATCGGCGCCGCCGAGGCCGGGCGTGCCGGCGCCGCGATGCTCTGTTATGTCACGCCCAAGGAACACCTCGGACTGCCCGAGCGAGAGGACGTCCGTGAAGGGCTGGCGGCCTACCGGATCGCCGCCCACGCCGCCGACGTGGCGACCGGTCGACCCGGGGCCAGGGACTGGGACGACGCCCTCTCGGAGGCCCGGTACGAGTTCGACTGGCGCCGCCAGTTCGACCTCGCCCTGGACCCCGAGCGGGCGCGTGCGTACCACGACCAGACCCTGCCCGGCGACAACTACAAGGACGCCCGCTTTTGCTCGATGTGTGGCGTCGAGTTCTGCTCGATGCGGATCGACCAGGACGCCCGCGAGGCCGACGGCGAGATGTCCGACATCGACGACGAGACCGACCTCGATACGTCGGCAGCCGCCGGCTTTCTGACCGAAGTCGACGGCCAGCGGTTCCGAGACGAGTTCGTTGAGCTCCTGGAGGCGCAGTTCCAGGTCGTTCTGGGCGGCCAGGTACTCCGACATCTCCGGGATGTCGTGGAGCTGTTCCTGGGCGGCCTGCAGTTCGCGCAGGTCCTCGCGGGAGGCCTCGCCGGCCTGGCGCGCGAGCATGAACTCCTCGCGGGTCTGCTCGAACTCGCGGATCTCCGCCTGGATCTCCTCGTCGGCCTCGACGACTTCCTTGGTCTCGAGGAAGCGCTGGTAGACCGGCAGCTCGGTGATCGCCTCCCCGAGTTCCCGGGCGAGTTCGTCGATGTCCTCGCTCGCGTCCGCGTCGGCTGCGTCGGTTTCGATGCTCATGTGCTCCACCTTGGGCGTACATCGGTTTGAAAGTGCCGACTGTGGCCCGGTTACCGGCCGTTCGGGCGTCGGCCGGGAAACCGGTCGTTGAACGCGACCCCCGTCGCGACCGGATAGGACACCACAAGCACGAGCGCGTACCCGACCGACAGCGCCGGAAAGACGGCGACGTACAGGCCGACAGCCGCGAGGGGGAAGGAAAACAGCGGGAAAACACGGCTGTTATACGGGCCGAACGGGTATCGAGGGACAATGAGTCAGGAGACGAGCGGACCGACCGACCCGCCGGACCGCCGCGAGGGGGACCTCACCCGGACGGGGATGGCGCTGAAACACGACCGCCAGTGGGACTACGAACTCGACCGGATCGTCGAGGAAGTCGCCGAGCGCGACGCCGAGACCGTCGGCCTGCAGTTCCCCGAGGGACTGAAACGCCGGGGGCCGCGCGTGGCCGACGACCTGCGGGAGTTGCTCCCCGAGGACGTGACGGTCATGCTGTCGGGCCAGCCCTGCTACGGGGCCTGTGACCTCGACACTTATCTGATGCGCCGGACGGACGTGTTCGTCCACTTCGGCCACTCGCCGATGAAAGAGTCCGACACGATCATCTACGTCCCGCTGTTCTCGAACGTCGACGTCTTCCCCATCATGGAGCGCGCAGTGGCCGAGGAACTCGCGCCGGCCGAGGAGGACCCGGACGTCGGGCTGGTGACCACCGCCCAGCACATGAACACGTTCGACGAGATGCGCGAGTGGCTGGAAGAGCGGGGCTATACCGTCCACGTCCGCAAGGGCGACGAGCGGCTCACCCACGAGGGCCAGGTGCTGGGCTGTAACTACGCCTCCGCGGACGTCGACGCCGACCAGATACTGTACGTCGGTGGCGGGAAGTTCCACCCGCTGGGCCTGGCGATGGAACACCCCGACAAGACCGTCGTCATCGCCGACCCCGTCAACAACGCCCTCTCCGTCGCGGACACCGAGAAGTTCATGAAACAGCGCTACGGCGCCGTCCACCGCGCGATGGACGCCGACGAGTGGGGCGTCATCTTCTGTACCAAGATCGGCCAGGGTCGCTGGGACCAGGCCCAAGAGATCGTCGCGAACAACGAGGACGCCTACCTCATCACGATGGACGAGGTGACCCCCGACCGACTCACGAACTTCGGGCTCGACGCCTACGTCAACACCGGCTGTCCCCGGATCACGACCGACGACGGGCCGCAGTTCAAACAGCCGATGCTCACCCCACAGGAGTACCGCATCGCCATCGGCGAACAACCCCTCGAAGCCCTCGAGTTCGACACCTTCCACGGCACCTGGTAGGCTGCCGGAGCGCCAGTCGTGATTATTACCACTCATTTACAAACGTTTAAGAATACGTCGTGAGTATGTATCGTGTGATAGCGTCACGTCGGAGAGCGGGTTCGGTCGGTCGAGTGATTCGCTGGCCGGGAGGCCCCAGTCGTCCGAGCGTGGCCGACTGTCCCGCCGGAGAGACGGCGGACGGGACACGGAGTCGGGACCTATGAGTACGAAAACACGGCTGGCACAGCAGCTGGGCGTCGTCGCGGGGTTCGACGACCCCCGCGTGGACCTAGAGCAGTACCGGACGCCACCGGATCTCGCGGCCCATCTCGTCCACACGGCAGACCTCCAGGGCGACATCGAGGGGAAGACGGTGGTCGACCTGGGGACCGGGACCGGAATGCTAGCGCTGGCGGCAGTGCTCCGGGGGCCGTCGTCGGTCGTCGGACTGGACCTGGACCCGGAGCCGCTCGCGACGGCCCGCGAGAACGAGCGCAGGGTCGCTGCGGCGGCCGACGTCGAGTGGGTCCGCGGTGACGCGACGGTGGTCCCGCTGGACCCCGACGGCCCGACGACGGTGGTGATGAACCCGCCTTTCGGCGCACAGGCGGGCAACGAGCACGCCGACCGCGCGTTCCTGGGGACGGCGGCCGACATCGCCGACGTCTCCTACTCCATCCACAACGGGGACAGCGCCGGGTTCGTCGAGGCGTTCGCCGCCGACGAGGGCGGGACCGTGACCCACGCGTTCGCGGCCGAACTCGACCTCCCCCATCAGTTCGAGTTCCACGACGAGAAGACGAAGACCGTCGACGTCGAGGTGTTCCGGGTCGACTGGACCGGCGGCTGAGTGCGGATGCGGGTGCGGGTGCGGGTTCGCGGCCGACGGGGACCCCACCCCACCCCACCAGCGCGAGAGCGTTACCGGTCCTGGCGGGCACGGGGCACGGACTTGCTGGCGACCTGGACGCGAGTGTCCTCGAAGACGGCGAACAGCTCCTTCTCGGTGCGGTTTATCGTGAGACCGCCGACCTCGGTCTCGTTGTACCGGGGCGGTATCGGTTCCCGGCCGACAGTGCGGTTACCGCGTTCGACGAGTACGTCGAACCCCTCGGCAGTCGGACGGACCGAAACGTTGCGTCCGGCGACGGTCGGTGCGGCGGTCACGCGGTCCGTGCTGAACGCCTGGCGGCTGGCGTCGCCCTCGCGGCGTAGCGACACCTTGTAGGCCGAGCCGTTGCCCGACAGCGACCAGCCCTCCCGGGCGGCGTAGACGCGTTCGCGCCAGCCGAGGCCGCCCACCCGGACGACCGCGGTCCCGCGGAAGGCGAGTTGGCCCTTCGAGACGGCCTCGATCCAGACCCGTCGCCGTTCGCTGAACACGACGACGCCGCTGGAGCGGACGCCCGCCGAGGCGTCGGCCGAGAACTCCCTGCCGAACAGGCGTATCTCGTACGAGGGGACGTACTGGTTGGGGACGCCCTCGACGTAGGTGACTGTGTAGTCGCGCACCTCGACGGTTTCGGCGTCGTCGGGTAGTTCCCCGGAGACGGTCGTGAACCCGAACGGGACCGCCATCGCGGCAACGGCCACCAGCAACGTCAGGACGAACACCCCGGCGATGTCCCGGCGGCCGAGGCTCGCGTCGACTCGCGGGTGGACCGGGCGGTCACTAGCGGCGACGGCCGCCGTCACGATGGCAGCGAAGGCGAACATCGACGCGACCCCGAGCGCCCGGAACAGCGTGAACGCGCTGGCGCCCTGGGGTGCGTATATCGCCCAGAGGTTCTGTGAGATCCCGAACACGAGCGCCCCGAACCACAGTGCGAGTGGCCGCGGGTACTCCTCGCGGGCACGCAACAATCCGATCCCCAGGACGACGCCGAGGAAGACCCCGAGCGCGTGCCCCTGGACCGCGATGTCCGCCCACCAGGGGGTGATGAATCCGGGGCCACCTTCCCGGGTTATCATGGGGTCCCGGAGCGCCCGGTAGGTGAGTTTCACGACGCGCTCGCTGACCAGCGTGGCGACCGCGAGCACGGGTCTGGTCACGAACGCGAAGCCGATGTAGGCGAAGACGACGCCGGAAAAGCCCACGACCGGGCCCAGCGAGAACACGCCGGTCAGGAGGCCGACGACGAGCGACCCCACGGGGACGAGCAGGATTCTGGCCAGCGGATTCGCGCGCAGCGACGAGAACGACTGTGTCCCCCGCTCGCGGGGGTAGTGACCGATGGCGTACTCGACGACGGGCGCGAAGATGGCAGTCCCGAGCAGGTTGCTCGTGATGTGGCCCGACCCGCTGTGGGCGAACCCGGCCAGCGCGATCCCGGTCGGGTAGAAGTATGACCACGAGCGAAACGGGACGACCAGCGGGGAGTTCGGGTTCTCCCACCCGCCCTGGACGAGCCAGTAGACCAGCAACACCCCGACGATGGTCAGGGCCGTCCCCCAGGGCACGCCGAGGACGAACCGGCGACGGAGGGCGTCGCCCCACCGGCGGTCGCCGCTCAGCCGTCGCGCGGCGTACAGCGACCCGAGAACCGTCGCGACCAGCAGGAGTTGCTGGAACGGGAACGCAGATGGTACCCAGGCCAGCACCACCCGATACATACCACCCTTTGAGCACCCGACGCAGTTAGCGTTGGCGGGGATCCCGGCCCGCCGCGACCAAGCGGTTCGTCGCGGTTGACCGCTGTGATGGGGACCCCGTCACGGGGCGATGACCCGTTCGGAACGAGGTCCGCGTCGACCGGACGAGGCGGGGCCGCGGTCGAACGGGCCCACAGGGTTTTCGGAGACGGGGACCGATAGGCCGGACAATGGGAGTTCGTCCACCGTCCAACGACGTCGACGACGAACCGGACGTCGTGGAGTTCGGCATCGCGGCACTGGACGCACGCATCGAGGAGGCCGACGTGACGTTCCCGGTGTCGGCCGCCGAACTCGACGACGAGTACGGCCACACGGAGATCCCGTTCGACGCCGCGGGGAACACGATGACCGTCGGCGAGGCGCTCCGTGAAGCCGACCGCGAGCAGTTCGACAGCCAGCAGGACCTGCTCAACGGGCTCCACCCGGTCTTCGAACGGAAACGCCAGGCCGCCTCGACGAGCCTCGTCGCCCGCCTCCGGGCGCTCGTCCCCTTCTAGGTGTCCTCGGCCGCCTCGACCGGGTCGGACTCCTCCCGCTCGACCGCCCCCGATTCGTCGGGTTCGGCCGCTTGGACCGGGTCGGACTCGTCGGATTCGACGGGCGTCTCGTCGTCCCCGGCCCCGTCGTCCGACCCAGCAGGGGCCCCGCTGTCAGCGGTGCCGACGGTGCTCGTGTCCTCGCCACGCCAGCCGGTGTCGGCGCCACCGGGGCCAGTGTCCGACCCCGCCACCCGCGTCGCCAGCTCCTCGAGACGGCGGGTCTGTTCGCGGTTGACCGTGACCAGCATGTCCGAGAGGAAGCCGAACATGAGCAACTGGACGCCAAAGAGGATCGCGAAGGCACTGAGGACGGCGATCACCTCGTGGGAGATAGAACGGGTGATCCACTCGATTGCGACGTACGCGCCGAGAACCCCGCCGACCCCGAGGCTCGCGGTGCCGACGCTCCCGAAGTAAAACAGCGGATTGTTCGTCTTGGCCATCTTGTACAGCGTCAGGATGATGATGAGTCCGTCCCGGAACGGCCGGAGGTTGGTCTCGGACTCGCCGGGCCGTGCACGGTACCGTATCGGCACGACCTCGGTCGGAACGCTGTGTTTGACACACTCGACGGCCAGTTCCGTCTCGATACCGAAGCCGTCCTCGGTGAGCGTGAGCCTGTCGATGGCGTCCCGGGACAGCGCGCGGTAGCCGCTGAGGATGTCCCCGTAGTCGTGGCCGTGGATCAGCCGGAACGCCCGGTTGATGACGCCGTTACCGGCGCTGTTGAGACGGGTCATCGCACCGGACTCCATGTCGGCGAACCGGTCGCCGATGACGTGTTCGGCCCGCCCGGCGAAGATCGGTTCGAGCATCGCGTGGGCGTCTTCGGCGCGGTAGGTCCAGTCCCCGTCGAGCATGAGCACGACCGGCGCGTCGGTGATCCGCAACCCCTCCCTGACGGCCTGGCCCTTGCCCTCGCCTTTCCCCCGGCCGGACTGCTGGACGACCCGGGCACCGGCGTCGGCCGCCAGTTCGCGCGTCCCGTCGGTCGACCCGCCGTCGATGACCAGCACGTTCTCGAACCCCTCGTCCCTGTATGAAGTGACCACCCGCTCGATGGTCTGGGCCTCGTTGTACGTCGGGATCAGGACACAGACCGCGTCGTGGTCGACCATCGTCCGCCTTTGACCCCTCCGGGAGAAAAAGCGTGCGGTCGTCCCTGCGCCCCCGGGACGGGTCGCTCGACGCATCGATACTGTCGGACACAAGCAAGCCGACACTCGATGCTTCGTTTGGCGGTCTACGAGACGTCTCGATGGTGAAACACTGACGAGCATGTTCACGTACTTGTGTCCGACAGTAGAACCTCCGAGGGCGGGCGCGTGTCAGTCGCCCGCGCGCCGCTCGCTGAGGTGTTCCCAGACCTCCGCACAGCCACAGCCGTCCTCGACCTCCGCCAGGTGGTCGTCGTCCGACCGGTCGGTCTCGTCCATAGTTACTCGTGTCGTGAGTAACTTGTGTGCAAGAGTGGTAAATACTTTTCGGGGGGCTTTAGGACCGGCCGGGCGGAAGAGACGACTATGAGCAACGGCATCGGGGGGTGGTTCGAGACGCTGGGGTTGACCGAGTACGAGGCGACGGCACTCGAGGAGTTGTTGACGCTGGGTCGGACGACGGCCCCGAACCTCGCCGAGGCCACGGGGATCCCGAAAGCCAGGATCTACGGCGTGCTCGACGCACTGTCCGACCGAGGGTACGTGAAAGTGGTCCCCGGTCGACCCAAGGAGTACCAGGCCAAGCCGCCCGACGCCATCCTGGACCGTGCCGTCGAGAACCACCGCCAGAACTTCGAGCTGTTCGCAGACCGGGTCGCGGACATGCGAGAGGACTTTCTCGCGGAGTTCGAGCCGAGATTCGAGGCCGCGAGCGAGGACATCAGACCGGCGGAGGAACTGTTCCACGTCGTCGACGTGGGCGAATCGAGCGAACGCGAGACCCGCCGCCTCTACCGCGAGGCCGACGAGCGCGTCCGGGTCGTCACGAAGAGTTTCGAGTACTTCGACGCGGTGGAACCGGCCGTCGAGGCCGCCAGCGAGCGCGGCGTCGACATTTCTGTGCTGCTGCTCCACCCGTCGGAGCTGTCGACCGACCCGCGGGACGAACCGGCGATCCAGGCCGACATCGTCGACCGACTCACCGACGAGTATCCGGACGTCGAAATACGGTTCTCGACGGGGAAGCTCCCGTTCCGGGGGACGATGGTCGACCCGAGCATGGACTACGAGTCGGGGACCGCCATCCTGCTCGTCGAGGAGGAGGACGTCCCCAACCACATGCGCCAGGCCGCGATCACCGAGAACGGGTCGTTCGTCGCGGGCCTGAACCGGTACTTCGAACTGATCTGGGAGTACGAGAGCGAACCCCCAGAGTGACACTCGCGTCGAAGGGAATGGCTTTTCTCGCTGTTGGCACATCAGAGTGGTATGGAAGACCACCACTCCCGGCCGGTCCGCTCTAGACCAGTCGGACGCGATCAGGGCCCGCGCGCGGTGAGCGGGAGGTGTCGGTAGTGCTGGCGGACTCATCGGTGGCACTGGGCGTGCCCGTGTTCCAGCGCACAGAGAAACTACGCGCGTTGCTGGAATCGGCGGCGACCGTCGAGATAGACACGGTATACGTCG
>PXQN01000021.1 GCA_003021305.1 Halobacteriales archaeon QH_10_67_22
GGTTACTGTCGGTCACGGTTCGCCGGCGGCTTCCCGTACCGTCACGGGATAGGAGAGACGCTCGCGTCGCTGTTCGGGTTCGGACAGCCTGATGGTCCGTGGCAGGCGAACCAGAGGGCCGGACGGAGGAAAGGACTACTTGTCATAGTGATTATTGTAGGTCTGTTCCGGATCGACCGCACGACTGCGTGCGGTCGTACCGGTAAATCGCTACAATAATCACTATCAGTTGGGATCAGGGTGACCCGGTCGACCAGATGTCCTCGAAGTCGATGGCAGCCGAAGACTGGATCCACGCCTCGGGGTTCGAGCGGTCGTACATCACGACGTCGCCGTCGATAGTTTCGAACGACCGTGGCCGGTCGTCCGCGTCCTGTTCGCGCTGTGGTGCCGTTATCATGTATCTACCGGAAGCCGGATGTTGATACCCTTAATCGTTTCCCTGAGTATGATAACAAGTATGGTTTTCATATAAGGCCATATAAGGCACACGGATCGGTGTCTCGTCAGGCCTTTGGGGCGGGACTGGCAACCAGCGGACATGACCAGAGGACCTGCACCCGTCTCGCCGCCGGTCGTGTTGACGATCGCAGGCAGCGACTCCGGCGGTGGTGCGGGGATCCAGGCCGACCTCAAGACGGTCGAGGCCTGCGGGGGGTTCGGAACCAGCGCGGTCACGAGCGTCACCGCACAGAACACGACCGGCGTCGAGAGCACGCACGTCCTCCCGGTCGAGGAGGTCGACGCACAGGTCGAGGCCGTCTTGTCTGATTTCGCGGTCGGTGCCATCAAGACAGGGATGCTGGCGACGGCCGATATCGTCGATCTAGTGACCGAGCGCGTCCGGGCATCGGACGCGCCCGCAGTCGTCGACCCGGTGATGGTCGCGGCCAGCGGCGACCGCCTGCTCACCCGCGACGCGGAATCAGCCTACGAGGGTCTGGTCGCCGAGGCGACGCTGGTGACGCCCAACGCCGACGAGACGGCCGTCCTCACGGGCGTGGACCCGACCGACGAGGACGACGCCGTCGCGGCCGGACGGGAACTCGTCGAGCTGGGTGCCGACGCCGCCCTCGTCAAGGGCGGTCACCTGCCCGGCGAGAACGTCGTCGACGTCCTCGTCACCGGTGACGGCGTCGAAACGTTCCACCACCCGCGGGTCGACACCGACGCGACTCACGGCTCGGGCTGTACGCTCTCGTCGGCCATCGCGACGGGCCTCGCACGCGGTGAGTCGCTGTCGGAAGCTGTGGGTGGGGGCATCGATCTGCTGGCACGGGCTGTCCGGTACAATCTGGACGTCGGCGAGGGACCGGGCGCGGTCCACCACCTGGTGGAAACGCGAGAGGCCGCGGCACGGGACTCGACCGCCGAAGCCGTCCAGGAGCTCGTCGACCGACTCGTGACGGGCGGAATCGAGCCGCTGGTCCCCGAAACCGGGACGAACGTGGTCGGCGCGACCCCCTACGCCGAACGACCCGACGAGGTGGCCGCTGTCGACGGGAAGATGACACGGACGCTGTCGGGAGCGCACCCGAACCGCGGCGTGCGCTTTGGCGCCTCGACCCGCGTCGCGAGGGTGTTGCTCGCGGCCCGGGAAGCCGACCAGTCGCTACGGTTCGCCGTCAGCTACCGGTACGACGACGCCGTCGAACGGGCACCCACGAGGCGGTCACAGGTGCCGTCGAAGGAGTCGACAGGTCGCCGGTCGCAGTCGTCGACCCCGAGGCCGGGGCCGCTGGTCTCGTGTCCCTGCTCGCGAGCGACGCCGACCACCTCGTCGAGTCCACGCACTCGCTTCTCGAAGCGCGCGACTGACCCGGGTCCCGAGCGTTCGAGCGGAAAACCGTCCCATCGAGGTCAGCGCCGGCGAACTCGTCCGGCCAGTCCGGCCAGCACCAGCGCGAGCACCGCGACGGCCGGGCCGAAACCGGGGCCGAGCGCCGAGGGTCCGTCGGACGAGTCCTCGACGACGGCGGTCGCCGAGCCGGCGTCGGCGACGCCGATCTCGTACTCGCCGGGGGCCGAAAGCTCGACCGGGAACGAGACGGTCCGGCGTTCGCCAGGCGGCAGGGCGACATCGCGGGACCCGACCGACTCGCCGTCCCGGGTCACGCTCACGGTCCGCGCGGCCGGAATCCCGAACTCGTTGGTGACGGTCACGTCGACTGTCGTGGTCCCCGGTCGGTCGAGCCGGAGGGGTTGGACGGTCACGTTCGTGATCGCGGCGGTGGCCGGGTCTTCGACCCGCAGATCGACGGCGTCGGTGCCGAAAAAGAGGGTGCGTTCCCCGCTCGACTCGAAGGTGCGTTCGAACGTGTGTGTGGCCGTCTCGCCGGGGTCGAGCCGCCCCGAGACCGTCCCGTAGACCCTCGATTCGGTTGCGAACACCTGTTCGTACTCGTCGCCTGCCCCACCGACGTTGCTCACGGTCGCCCGGGCCCGGAGCGTCTCGCCGGTGTACAGCGTGAGCGGCGACCCGTCGACCGACTCGTTGCGGTAGGGGCCGGAGACCGAGAACGTGTCCGATTCGGCCGGCGGGCCGAACCGGTAGGTGAACCGCGCGGGCGTCTCGCCGAACGCCTCGGTGTGGGCCGGGGTCGTCCACGTCTCGGGGACGGCACTCGTCGTCGCGTACGTCGAGGCGGTGTCGCCGACACCCGAACCGGCGGTCGTCTCGACGGTGTCCAGAAACGCCGTTCCGTCGACGGGGTCGCTCCGCTCGTTCAGTCGCGAGAATACGGTTCCGAACGAGCGTCGGCGGTCCGTCGCCAGCCGTATCCGCCGGTCGAGCGCCCCGACCACGAGCCCGCCTTTCCAGTAGTTTGCGGCGTTGTCCCACGTCGACGGCTCGGCGAGTACCGCACTCGCCTGTGGCCGCCGGGTTCCACGCTCCAGGAAACTCCTGAACTCCTCGAACCCGGTCCGGTCGGTCTCCAGTGCGAGCAACGCGCCGTAGTAGGTGGCCGAGGCCTCGGTGAGCCACCGGCCCGACGCGCGCGTCTGGAAGTCCTGTCTGGAGTGGACGTACTCGTGGAGCCAGGTGTTGTCGGCACTGTCGAGGCGTTCCTCGTCGCGGACCCACATTGCCGCTTCGCCGAGCTGGAGTCCCCGGACCCCCCAGGTAACGCCGGTAGTGGTTGGCGCAGCGACGATGTGGACCCTGTCGTCACGGTCGCCGACCCGGAACCGGTCGGAGGCGTCGGTCAACGTGTCGAGCACCCTATCGGGCGACTCCGACAGCGAGGCACGCCGCGGCACCACGAGCGTCATCGTCTGTCCGTGGGCCGTCCGGGTGTGAGTCTCGTGGCGGCCCATGTAAACGATCGTATCGCCGACGTAACCCGGGCCGCTGGTCGTGCCCGTGCGCCGGAATCCGACCGGCTCGGTGCCCTGCCAGGACCAGCTCAGCGAGACCTGGGGCCGTCGCACCAGGGCCCACTCGCCCGCGTCGGCGAACAGGTACTCTCCCTCGAACCCTTCCGGCCCCCCGAGGTCGATGGTCTCGTTGACCCGGGTCGTGTAGGTGAGCGTCGCCCGGTCGCGCTGGCCGTCCCACCGGTACGTGCCTGACCCGGCCGCCGAGAACCCGTCCGTCCCGGTGACCGTCGCTCCGTCGGGGACGCCCGTCTCGATAGTGCTTACCCCGTCGGGCACCTCGAAGACGTGCGTGACCGTGATCTCCCCGCGGGTTTCGGGCGTCAGCGCCAGCCGCTGGGTGACGGTGAGGTTCCGGTCGGCGTCCGTCAGCACGTCGTCGGTGCCGACCGCGCGTGCCCGCCCACCGTTCTCCGTGACGGTCACGTCCGTGACTGTGTCCCGGCGGTCGAGCGTCCGTTTCGCGAGCGTATCCGGAGCGAACGCCGCTGTCGGGTCGGCCGATGCGTCGGTGTCGGCCCGCGCCGGAGCGGACACGGAACTCTCCGACGAGACGAACGAACGCTCGCCTCCACGGTCGGACGGGACTGCTGCGCCGGCGACCCGGCGCTCGTCGGCGTCGAGGCTGGAGACCGCTGTATCCGGACCGGCGGCGGTCGTGCCCGCGACCGCACTCACCGTCGACACGACGAGGAGACCGACCAGTAGCGTCGCCAGGACCCGACTCCGTCGATCCATACCACGGTATGGGCGAGGGGGGACCTAAACGTTCGTCCGACAGCCGTGCCGGACCCGTCCGAGGACGCCGTGGACGGTCCCGGCGAACTCGCCGTCGGTCGTCGGTGACTCGCCCCGTTCGACGCAGCGATAGAAGGCCCGACACTCGGCGAGGACTGTCTCGTAATCGGTCGTCACCACCACGTGAGGGTACTGATCGGCGAGCCGGGTTGCCGTGTCGGGGTCGCCGGCGTGACAGCAGCGGCTGACATTCGCCGCCGCGTCGAACGTCCTGACGAGGTTCTCGCCCCAACCGCCGACGCCGACCACCGCGAGCTCCGTCATCTCTCCGTCCCGGAGCGAGCCTCGGCGTCCCTCGCGAGGGACCACTCGCTGGGCGTCCCCGTGGGAGTCTCACCGTCCGTCCCGGTATCGTCAGTCACGCTGTGCGCGTCGTTTCCACTCGCGTTCCTGGCTCCGTTCGGCGACGTGGCGCCGGCCGTCGGCCACCTCCTGGCGGGTCCGCTTCTCGAAGGCTGTCAGGTCCTCCAGCATGTCCTCCTGGAAGGACTCGACCACGTCGTAGGACCAGCGCCCCCCGTCGACGACGCCCCGCGGGAGGTACTGGTCGCGGATCTCGTCGGCCAGGTCCTCGTGCCCGTGCTCGCGCAACAGCGCTTCCGCGTCGGCGAAGTGTTCCATCGCGTGGCCCGTATTGTGGTGGAACTCGAGCAAGGACCCGTGTGCGCGGTGGAGCCACTCGATACCGAGCTCGACGCGGTGGATCGCACGCACCTCACCGTCTGTCAGGTCGGCCGTCTCTTCGTCGACTGCCATGTGTATAGGTAACAAACCACGACCTAAATGGGTATCGCCGGATCACACCCCGGCGGCCGGGGCGTGCTATCGCCGCCGCCGTCCGAGCAGTGCGACGACGAGCAGCGCCACGAGGCCGGCGCCGACGCCGAATCCGGGGCCGAGCCCGCTGGTCGGTTGTGGCGTCCCGGTGGCGGTGGCCGTCGGCGTCTCGTCGGGGGCGGGTTGGACTCCCTCGACGGTCTGTCTCGCCGACAGCTGGCCGGTGCTCACGCGTATCGTGTGGTTGCCGGCGTTTTCTATCTGCACTTCGAGAGTGCCCTCGGAGTCGGTTTCGCCGACTTCGGTCCCGTCGACGCTGACAGTCGCACCGGGGACACGTTCGCCGTACTCGTCGGTGGCCCGGACGGAGACGCGCTCACCGACGACGACGCGGTTGGCGCCGGTCGAGAGACTGAGACTCGGGATCCGCTGGATCGTGGTGTTCAGCGAGGTATCCGACTCCCTGACTTCGAGTGTCTGGGTGTTGGTCCCGTACCGGTCTTTCGTGATCTCGACCTCGTACTCGTCGTTTACGGGGACACTGACGGTCACCTGACCGTTCCCCTGTGTCCGGGCATTGAGGAACCCGTCGCCGACGTCGATCGTCGCCTCGCTGACCGGTCGCGGTGGCGAGAAGTGGTCGTCCTGGACGCGGAACGTGACGAGGACGGAATCTTGCTCGATGGTCATCGTCTCTCGGACCTCCCCGTCGACGGTCAGGGTCGTGCGGTTGCGGAGGTAGCCCTCCTTGTAGGTCACGAGGGTGTAGTCGTCGTGCTCGATGTCACGGGTGGTGTAGGTCCCGTCCGGCCCGGTTCTGGAGCTGACGACCGGCTGGCCGTCCTGGAACAGTCGGACGTAGGCCTGACCCACGGTGCCGGTAGCGTTTCTGACGGTGACGGTCGCCTGACCCTCGCGGGCCATCTGGATCTCGACCTCGCGCTCGCTCGCGCTCTCGACAACGTACGGACTGTTGCGCACGTAGAAACTGCGGTCGGTCCTGATGGTAACGTCCTCGCCCTCGGGCACGTCGATGAACGTCTTCCCGTTGCCCGCGGTGGTCGCGTTCCGCGGCCCACCCCCGTCCCAGGTCGCGCTGAGGTCGACGCCCCCGAGCGGGTTCCCGCTCCTGTCGACGACGGTAACCGTCAGCGTCACGTCGTCGGTCGTAGCGTCGGCGTCTGACTCACTCCCCGTGATAACACCTGTCGCGGCGCCGGTTGCCGCGACGACGACAACCAGCGCACACACTGCCGTGACGACTCCCATTCGTGTACTCGGCATGACTGGCTTCTGTACTGGCCGCCCCATATTCCTGTCGACTGTTCACGAACCGAGCGGGGACACAGTCGACCGCCGGGACGGTCTCACAGTCGCTAAGCAGGCTGTAAACCCGTCGACTCTCAGCGACCCGGTCCGAGGTCGTCGGCCAGGGCCGCGACTTCTTCGGGCGTCACCGTCGTCATCGCGCCGGGGACGGTCCGCGACAGTGCCGCGCTCGCGACGCCGTAGGAGAGGGCCTCGCCGGCATCGGCACCCGACAGCAAGCGTTCGAGGAACGCGCCCGCGAACGCCTCGTGCTGGCCGGCGGCGTCGACGGCCCTGCTCTCGACGCCGTCTCGCTCGTGGATGACGCTGTCGTGCCAGGCCAGCGCTCCCCGTTCGCTCCGGGTGATCACCACCGTCTGGAAGTCGTGTTCGGACGCGAGCGCGTGGGCGAGCTGACGGGGTTCGCCCGACCGGTCGAACACCGTCTGGGCCTCGTCCTCGTTCGCGAGGAGGACGTCGACGGCGTCGAAGACGCCTTCGAGCGTCTCTCTGGCCTCCTCGGACGTCCACAGCCCCGGCGAGTAGTCCAGGTCCATCGCGACGAGGCCGCTCCCGGCGGCACGCATCACCGCCTCGGCGGTCTCGACGATGCCACCCGACAGCGCGAGCGTGCTCCCCGCGACGAACGTCGCGTCGGCCGCCTGGACGCGGTCCATCGGTAACTCGCCGGGCGAGACCGTCGCTGCCGCCGTCCGACCCCGGTCCTGGACCCGCCGGTGGGCGCGCGGTTCCGGGCCGTGTTCGGTGAACAGCAGGCCCTGCCGGCCCGTCTCCGCCCACGCGATCTCCGTGTCGACCCCGTGCTGGTGGAGCGCCCGTTCGACCCGCCGGCCCAGCGGCGAATCCGGGAGTTTCGACAGCCAGACCGCCTCCGCACCCATGGCGCTTGCTGCGACTGCGACGTTGCTCTCGGTCCCCGACACCTGTAACTGCACGTCCGCGGTCGTCTCGAAGCGCTCGCTGTCCCGAGGCACCAGGCGCAACGACGTCTCCCCGAACGCGACGAGTTCTGTCATACCGACCCCATCGGTATCATCCGGTATAGTTCACACGGTAACATTTCAGATATCAGGTAATTTGCGGGCGGCTGGGAGTTGGGTGGTTAGCCCCCGTGACCGGGATAGTCGCGTTCGAACCGGGCCGCGATCTCCGACTCGTCGAGTTCGACCACCACGGGTCGTCCGTGCGGGCACGCCCAGGGGTTCTCACAGTCGTCCAGCGCCGCCAGCAGGTCCCGCACCGACCCCTCCGTGAGCGACGTGTTGCCCGTGATAGACGGGTAGCAGGCCAGGTCGGCGAGCAACTCGTCGGCCGCCGCCTCGACCGTCTCTGCGGCCGTCTCCTCGCCCCCGACGAACGCTCCGAGCGCGTCACGGAGCAGGTCGGGGTCGGCCGCCTCCGCGACCAGCGACGGGACTGTGCGTACGGTCACAGTTCGCTCGCCGGTTCGTTCGGCGCGAAACCCCAGTGTCGCCAGCGCCTCCGTGTGCTGTTCGAATAGCTCCCCCTCGCGTGCGGTCACGGACAGTTCGGCCGGCTCGGCCAGCGCCTGTGTCTGTATCTCCCCGGCGAACCGCTCGCGCAACCGCTCGTAGTTGACCCGTTCGTCGGCCGCGTGCTGGTCGACCAGCACGAGTCCGTCCTCGGTCTCGGCGACGACGTACGTGTCGTGCAGTTGCCCGAGGACGCGGAGCGACGGCAACGTCTCGAACTCCGGGGCTGTCGTGGGCTCGCCGCCCAGTCTGCCCTGGGTCCCGTCGTCACCGATCGCCGCATCGGTCCGGTCGCGCCCGCCAGGTCTCGGATGTCCGTTGTCGTCGGCTGTTGTGTCATTCGGACTGTCGCTGGCGGCGCTATCACCCGTTCCGGCGTCGACAACAGCGTCGGACCGTTCCGGATCGCCACCCGTATCGGACCGCCCCGGATCGCCACCCGCATCGAGCCCTCCGGATCCACCGCGGTCGGCACGTGGTGGGTCGTCGGACTCGGCCTCGTCGCCGCGTGACGAGTGGTCGGCCTCGACCCCGTTCGACTCCGTCCGGTCGTCGCTTCCGGGCGAGATTTCGGTCTGTTCGGGGGCGGATTTCCCCCGTGGCGCCCCGCTCCGGAGCAGTCCGTCCTCGAGCAGCGCCGTCTCGACGGCTGTCCGGACCTGTTCGCGGACGCCCGCCTCATCAACGAAGCGCACGTCGAGTTTGCGCGGGTGGACGTTCACGTCGACGTCGCCGGCGGGCAGGTCACAGAATAGCACCGCGAACGGGTAGCGGTCCGGCGCCAGTTGCGTGTCGTAGGCCTCGACGACGGCGTCGCGGACGGCGTCGGCGGTGACGTACCGGCC
>PXQN01000022.1 GCA_003021305.1 Halobacteriales archaeon QH_10_67_22
AGCTTCTGCTGGTACTTGTTGTTCTCGGCGTTGGCGTCGAGCAGCTTGTCACGCATCTCCTCGTTCTGGCTCTCCAGTACCTCGAGGCGTTCCTCCAGTGCCTCGATTTTGTCCTGCTGGGACGCGTCGTCGTCGTCGTACGGCAAATCGACCTCGTCCACCGTGTCGGTCATTACACTCCTGCTAGCAGGTGCACTACCAAGAGGTTTCGGGTCAACGGAGCGCCATCCTGCACATATTGTGCGTGACATTCACTCACAGCCACTCCGCGCGTCGGTCCACCGCCCGGAGTCGTATATTTGCCGCGACATTCACTTCGGTTATTTCGAAACGGGAAATATTATGATTCTGTATCCAGTAGCCGCCGACAGGATGAGTAGTTCAGAGACAGCACAGGCAGACGCCAGTGGGGAGACGGGGTGGGACGCGGTTCGAGAGCTGCCGCCGAGCGCCAAACTCGTGGCGAAGACGCTCGAGTACAACGACACGCTCACGCAGAGCGAACTCGCTGAGGAGACGCTGTTGCCGCCCCGAACGGTCCGGTACGCGCTCAACAGATTGGAGGACGTGGGGGTCGTCGACTCGCGGTTCTCGTTCGCTGACGCCCGCAAACGGATCTACACGCTCGACATCGAGTAGCGCCCCCACTTTTTCATCCGTTCGTCGTACGCGCTCGGCAGTCAGCGGGACACCCGTTCGGTTTTCCCCTCGAACCGCGAGCGGCGGCCCCGTCGGGCGGAACCTGGGACGGACAGGGAAGCGACGCGACCGGAGCATATATCGGCGCGGGGGTCGGCCACATGGTCATGGACGCCGCCCTGGGACCGCCGGCGAAGATGGCCGAACGGGAGGACGACCTCACGCCGATGATGGCCCAGTACTTCGAACTGTGTCGGGCCTACGACGACGCGTTGTTGCTCTTCCAGGTCGGGGACTTCTACGAGGCGTTCTGTGAAGCCGCCGAGCGCGTCGCGCGGGTCTGTGAGGTGACGCTGACCAAGCGCGAGGACTCGACGGGTCGGTACCCGATGGCGGGCATCCCCATCGACAGCGCGGAGTCGTACATCGACAAACTGCTGGACGCGGGCTACCGGGTGGCGGTCGCCGACCAGGTCGAAGACCCCGACGAGGCCGGCAGCGTCGTCGAACGACGGGTCACCCGCGTCGTCACGCCCGGGACGCTCACGGAAGACGAACTCCTGGCGAGCCCGGACAACAACTTCGTCGCCGCCCTGGCCGTCGGTGACGGCCCGCGCTACGGTCTCGCGCTCCTGGATGTCTCCACCGGCGAGTGCTACGCGACCAGTGCCGCCGAGCGTGAGGCGGTCGCCGACGAGGCCGGTCGGTTCGCCCCCGCCGAGGCCATCGTCGGCCCCGACGCCCCGGCGGAGGTGTTCGACGGCGACTGCACCGTCTCCCCCTACGAGACGGCCGCGTTCGAGCGGGAGGCAGCCGCCGAACGGGTGCAGGCCTACTTCGGCCCGCCCGAGCGCGTCGTGGGCTCGGACGCCGAACGCAGCGCGTGTGGCGCGCTGCTGGCCTACGCCGAGTACACGCGCGGTGGGCTCGCCCCCGAGGACGCCCGGTCGGGGCTGGTCGACCCCGAGGACGTGCCCGCCCCGTCGAGCGACGACGCGGACGCCGACGACACGACGACCGCACGCCTCGACTACATCAACCACCTGACGCGGTACGACCCGCGGGAGTACATGCTCTTAGACAGGGTGGCTCTGGACAGTCTCGAACTGTTCGACCGCCGGGCCGTCCACGGGCGCGAGGGGCTGACCCTCGTCGAAGTCCTCGACGAGACGGCGTCGTCACTGGGTCGGCGCCAGCTCGACGACTGGCTGCGCCGCCCGCTGCTCGACGAGGACGCCATCGCGGCCCGACACGACGCCGTCGCCGACCTGAAGAGTGCGCCGGGCCTGCGCGACCGCCTGACCGACGCACTGGCCGGCGTCTACGACCTCGAACGACTCGTCTCGCGGGTCGCCAGGGGCCGAGCCACCGCCCGCGACCTGCGCTCGCTCCACGATACACTGACGGTCGTTCCGGATATCGAGCGGGCGCTGGGCGAGGCCGACTCGGCGACGCTGTCCGAGTTGCGCGAGCGACTCGACCCGCTGGCCGACGTGCGCGGGCTGATAGACGACGCCGTCCGGGAAGAGCCCGCGGCCGAACTCACGGAGGGTGGTATCGTCAAACCCGCGTACGACGACCAACTGGAGACGCTGCGTTCGACCGAGCGCGAGGGCAAATCGTGGATCGACGACCTGGAGACCCGGGAACGCGAGCGGACGGGCGTCGACTCGCTGAAGGTCGGTCACAACACGGTGCACGGCTACTACATCGAGGTGACCGACCCCAATCTCGACGACGTACCCGAGGACTACCAGCGCCGCCAGACGCTGAAAAACGCCGAACGGTTCGTCACGCCCGAACTCAAGGAACGTGAAGACGCGATCATCCGCGCCGAACGCCACGCCGACGACCTGGAGTACGAACTGTTCTGTGAGGTGCGCCGGGCGGTCGCAGACGAGTCCGAGCGGATCCAGGCGCTGGCCGACCGGCTGGCACGCCTGGACGCGCTGACCTCCTTCGCGACGGTGGCGGCCACCCACGACTACACCCGCCCTGAAGTCGGCGCCGAACACGTCGACGTCGTCGACGGCCGCCATCCGGTCGTCGAGCGGACCGAACAGCGGTTCGTCCCCAACGACGCCCACTTCGACGCCGACTCCTTTGTCGCGGTGATCACCGGCCCCAACATGAGCGGCAAGTCGACGTACATTCGCCAGGTCGCACTCCTCGTCGTCCTGGCACAGGCCGGCAGTTTCGTGCCCGCCGCCCGGGCCCGTCTGCCCGTGGTCGACCGCGTGTTCACCAGGGTGGGCGCCAGCGACGACATCGCCGGCGGCCGCTCGACGTTCATGGTCGAGATGACCGAACTCGCGGACATCTTAGACCACGCCACCGAGGATTCGCTGGTCCTGTTAGACGAGGTGGGCCGCGGGACCAGCACCGCCGACGGTTACGCCATCGCCCAGGCGGTCACCGAGTACCTCCACGACGAGGTGGGCGCGACGACGCTGTTCGCGACCCACCACCACGGCCTGACGGCGCTTGCCGACGAGCTGTCGGGTGTGTTCAACCTCCACTTCGAGACGAGCGGGACCGACGACGTCACCTTCGACCACGAGGTTGCGCCCGGGCCGGCCGACGCCTCCTACGGCGTCGAGGTGGCCGACATGGCCGGCGTCCCCGACGACGTCGTCGAGCGGTCTCGCCACCTGCTCGCCGACACCTCGGCCGGCGAGGACGGGCCGGTCGACGGACGAGAGACCGACGACGGCGGACCCGTCCGGGCTGACGACGGGCGCGGCGCGCGAACCGACGATGGGCGGTCTGGCCGGCGCGCCGACGCGGAGGGCGACCGCGAGGGGACCGACCCGACCCACGACGTTGTCGCGGAACTGGCGGCGCTGGACGTGGCGACGATGACACCCCTGGAGGCGTTGAACGCGCTGGCCGAGCTGAAATCCCGACTGGAGGACTGATACTGTCGGACACAAGTACGTGAACACACTCGTCGGTGTTTCACTATCGAGACATCCCGTAGACCGCCAAATGAAGTATCGAGTGTCGACTTACTTGTGTCCGACAGTATGACCCGGCCCGGCGGCGCCGGTCGGCGGTACGTCCTCCGTGACGGGCAAGGCGACCTCGAACGCGTGTCTTTGACCTCGACGAGTTCGACGTCCCCAAGCTGGTCCATAGTACCCCGGTAGCCCGCATAGGAGAAGGAGATCTCCATCTGTGACGCCGAGGACGGCGGCGTCTGGAACAGTCGCTCGACGACGTGGTCGACTTCGAGGAGGTCGTACTCGGCTTCGGCCGGGTCCGGGGTTATCTTGCGCCGGACGATGCCCGTGTCGACGCCGGGATCGGTTTTCGACCGCTGGTCCTCGTCTGTCATACCAGTCGCAAAGTGAACCACGGTAACAAGCGTGACTGCCGGGTGTTGACCAGTCGGTTGCGGGGACGGTCACTCCCGGGTCGGTTCGACCGCGACGAACTCCAGGCCCCGTTCGGCGAGCAGTCGCCGGGCGCGGTCGGTGACCGACGGCGCGACCAGAATACCGCGGACGTCGGTCTCGGCGTGGAGTTCGCGTTCGAGCGCGTCGACGTACCGGCCCAGCTGGCCGACGGCGTCGGGACCGACCCGCCGGCGTTTCAGTTCGACCACGACCGTCCGGCCGTCGGCGTCCTCGCCGAAGACGTCGACGGCGCCCGCGGGGGTCGAGCGCTCGGTCGCCAGCGGTTCGAACCCCGCCTCGACCAGCGCCGGTTCGTCCAGGATCCGCTCGCGCAGGTCGGCCTCGGTGCCCGCGAGCGAGAGGTCCTCCTCGTCGGTGAGCGGGTAGGCCGCGGCGTGGACGACCGACTCGAACCGGACGGTGAGGTGTTCCTCGGGGGTCTCGCGGTGGCTCTCGACGACCAGTCGGCCGTCGGCGACCGTCGCCTCGTGGTCGCAGTCGGGCGGTTGCCAGTTGACCGGCTGTTGGCCCTCGTCGGTGTGGACCAGCGCCGCGCCGTCGGGTTTGAGCATGACGTGGCGCTCGCCGGCCCCGAGACTGCTCGCCGCTCGCCCGTCGTAGGTCACCGTACATCGGCCCACGACGGTCACCAGGGCGCCGCGCTCTATCCCCGCGGCGACCAGTTCACGGGCGCGCTCGGCGTCGGGACGGGTCAGCGTCTCCAGACCGCTCCCGGACTCGGTAGTCGTCACTGTCCGGCGGTATGCTGGCCCGCCTCAAAAGCCGCCCGGGTTCGCTACATCGGCCCCACCTCCTCGGGCGCCAGCCACACCGTTCCCGCCGGCAGGTCAGGATGCCTCGCCAGCGCACTCGTGAGGTAGCCCACCGCGACCGCCCGGTCGAGGAGTCCGGCGTCGACAGCGTCGCCCAGCACGCCCTTCAGGGTCCGGAAGACGCAGTCGAGTCGGTCGGCCGTCTCGGCGTCCGCGACCGGCACGAGCACCACCCAGCTGTCGCCGTCGGCCCGCGACGACGGCACCGCGACCCGGCAGACGAGATAGGTCGCCGTCTCGCCGTCCGCGCGGACGAACAGCGCCTCGTCCATCCGGGGGTCGAGTGCCGAGAGCACCCCCGAGGCCGGGACGCCGGTCACGACCGGGTCGGTCGCGGTCACCACCCGGTCGACGACGCTGTCGGGGCGTGCCCGGGCGACCGCCAGGCCCGCCCACTGCGAGCGATAGCAGTCGAACCCATCCCTCTCGACGGCGACGAGCGCGCGGTGTCCCACGCTCGGGGGTGGTCGCGCTCTCGGACATAAACGTACGTCCCGGGGACCAGCGGCCGGGTCCCGCCGTGTCGACAGAACGATTATTCGGCCGGCCGTCGTATCGAGGCGCATGGTCGACGTAGTACTCGGAAGACAGCGAGTCGACCCCGGAAAGATGGACCGCCTGATACGGTCGTGCGTAATTCTTTTTGTGCAAATGACTCGCTTCGCTCGCCATTTTGAGACGTGTGGGATTGCTGTCCGAGACGCGCTCTCGCGCGTCTCTCTGCGGTATGACGAACGAACCGCGAGCGAAGCGAGCGGTGAGTGAGTCATCTTGCGTTCGCACTTCGGACACCAGACTGCGAAGCCCTGGACGACCACCGGTGGGGCGCACATTTATTGTTCCGTCCGATAACACTCTCGCACATGCGGTCGCTGGAGATCACCGTCAACGACGAGACTGCCAGGTCGCTCGCGGTCGAGGCAGAACTCCTGGATTTCGAGGGGGTAGCGGCGTACCTCGGCTGGCTGGTCGACAACCGCTTTGCCGTCGAGGCCGACGGCGAGCGGGGGCACAAGCTCGCGAGGTACGCCGAGCGTCGCTCGGCGGTCGACGCCGACACCGACGTCGCGGCCGTGGCCAGTGTGGCGGCCGGGGGGGACGACGCGACGATCGCGGGCGAAGAAGACGCCGTCGCCCGGATCGAGGACGAGGACCTGGCGGCCGCGGCCGACGCGCTCTCGTCGGTGGAGGGGCAGCGACTCGACGAGTTCGCGCGCCGGGCCGTCACCCAGACCCGCGAGCAGTTCGGCGACAGCGTCGGCAGCGGGATCGCGTACAGCTCGCGCGACGCGCTGGAAGACGACCACCGACTGGGCGAAGACATCACTGACCTCGACGCGCTGGAGGTACCCGGCTGGGACGAGGACTGCAAGCGCCGGCGGCGCCGGGCCGTCGGGGCCGCACTCGCCTATCTCAAAGACGTCGAGGAGGCGTCCCGTAGCGACTTCATCGAGGAACTGTACGAGGAGTACCCGGCCAACTACGGCAGCGAGCAGAGCTGGTGGACGTGTATCAAGCGCGGGCTCCGGCAGGTCGACCGGGTCGACCCCGCTCGCGAGGACAGCCGGATCTGGCGGTTCCGGACGACGCCAGGACGGGTCACTCGGATCTCATACGCGTGAGTTCGGGAAAGACTGATTACAGACCCGGAGAAATCAGTCAGTATCGAATGTGAAAGAAATGAGGTGCCAGCATGAGTGAAGCGGACGCCGACGGACGACTGTTCGAGTTGTATCGGACCTACATCGGCGAGCCCGACAGCGAGATAGACGTCTATCTCGGGTTCACGCTGTTTTTCGGCGGGATCGGGCTGGGTGTCGCAGCGTTTCTGATGGGTGCGGTGGGACAGCTGACGGGGGCCGGGGGTCCCTCCGGAGCGTTCGTCTACCGCGAGGCAGCGATCGCCGCCGGGATGGTCGCGCTACCCGCGACGCTGTCGAGCGTCGTCATCCTGCTGCCGGTGAGCAAGCGCGCGGTGTTCGGCGCGGTCGGCGGGTCCGCCGTCTCGCTCGTCGGGGTCTTCCTGTTCGTGTGGGCCTACCCCTACAGCTGGGCCGTCGGTTCGGGTGAGACCTACGCCGTTCAGGTGCTGCTCGTCTACGGGGTCGGCCTGGCGGCGGTGCTCGCGGCGACCGGTGGCGCGCTGGTCGCCTACCACATCTCGCGTGTCAGGCCAGGGCCCGGCGACATCGAGGGGCTCGAAGAGGAGACTGAGACTGAATCGTTCTCCGACGAGGAGATCGAAGAAGACATCGAGCAGGCGATGGAGAACGTCGACCTCACCTGGGGCGGCGTCGAGCGCCACGAGGGCAACGACCTGAAGCTCCGGACACCCGAGGCAGGGGAGATGGACCTCTCGGGCATGGACGTCGAAGTCGAACGGGTCCACAGCGGAGGGGTCGACGACCAGGTCGCGGGCCTCCAGACGGTCAAAGGCGGCGAGCGCAAGACCGCGCGCTCGACCTCGACGGTCGACGACCAGACCGACCAGCTCAAACAGCTGCGCGAACAGAAACGCACGGAGGAAGCCACCCCCGACGAGGAGACGGTTCTCGAACGGACGCTGGACCGCGTCGCCGGCCTGCTGGGCCGGTCCTGACCGACCCGCTGGCCGCGATGGTCGGCAGTCGACTCGGTCGACGTTAATCACCTTGTACTCCCCGTAGCGGGTCTGAAACCGCTGTTTGTCGGACTGAGTCCGGGAATCCCGAATTAATTTTCCTGTCAAATACGTACTTTTATACCGGTGTGTTACACAGCTCTTTCTGAGCTACTTATGGCAAAAGGACTTGACGTAGGGACGATGAATATCATCTCGGCACAGCAAGAAGGCAACGAGACGGTGTTCGTCCAGCAGCGGAACTCTTTCGTACAGATAGAGTACAGCGACATGGCAGAACAGATGCTGTCACGGTCGGACGTGCTCCACATCCGCAAGGACGACGAGGTGTACGTCCTCGGGGACGACGCGTTGAACTTCGCGAACATTTTCAATCAGGAGACACGCCGGCCGATGTCACAGGGGATCCTCTCGTCGGACGAGAAGTCGGCGATCCCGATGATGAAACTCATCATCGAACAGGTCGTCGGCTCGCCGGAGTACCCCGGCGAGAAACTGTACTTCTCGTCGCCGGCAGACCCCATCGACTCGGACCTGAGCACGCTGTACCACCAGAAGACGATCCAGTCGTTCCTCGACGACATGGGCTACGACGCCGAGCCGATCAACGAGGGGATGGCCGTCATCTACTCCGACCTGGCGGACAACGACTTCACCGGGCTGGGCATCAGCTTCGGGGCGGGGATGACCAACGTCTGTCTGTCCTACTACGCGGTGCCGGTGATGAAGTTCTCCGTCGCGCGCGGCGGCGACTGGGTCGACGAACAGGCCGCCACGGCCACCGGGACCAGCGTCGACAAGGTCACCTCGATCAAGGAAGACGACTTCGAGCTCGACTTCGAGACCGACGTGGGGGGCGTCGAAGGCGCGCTGTCAATCTACTACGAGAACCTGCTGGATTACGTCATCGAGAAGGTCACCGAGGAAGTCGACGAGGAAGACATCGAGGAAGGCCTGGACGTGCCCGTCGTCGTCACCGGCGGCACCTCCTCGCCAGCCGGCTTCACGAAGCTGTTCAAACAGCACCTCGAGGACGCCGACATTCCGTTCTCGATCAGTGACGTCCGTCACGCCGACGAGCCGATGTACAGCGTCTCCCGCGGTGCCCTCGTCAGCGCCCGCTCCGACGAGGAAGAACGACGCGGCGCCTCCGGCGGCGTCGACGAGAGCGAGGCCGACGACGGCGTCGATGTCGACGCCGAAGAACTCGAAGCACACGACGACGACTGACGACGGTCACGTCCACGCGCCGAAACGGCCGCGCCCGTTTGCAGGGTGGTCCGTTCGGGGCTGGAAAACCCCCGTTCGAAAACTGATTCCAGCGACTGTTAGTCGCCGACGTCCGCCGAAAGCGGTTCCTGCTCGTCGTCCGAGTCGTCGGTGGCTGTTCGGTCGTCCGACACGTCGGCCGTGGAACCGTCATCACCAGCCGCCGCCTCCGCCTCTGCGTCGGCGACCACCTCGGCTTTCGTGTCCGCCGCCGCCTCTGTCTCCGGGTCGGCGGCCACCTCGGCGGTCGCGTTGGCCGCGGACTCCGTTTCTGCCTCGTCCATCGACGCCGCTGACTGGTCTCCGTCGTCCGGGTCAGCGTCTGCCCGGTTGTCGTCCGGATCGTCGGACAGCTGTTCGACTTCCGTGTCGACTTTCCGGTAAAAACGGTCGAACGCGTCGTCCCAGGACTCGCGCTTGCGGCCCTCGGACGTGTGGTCGGCTGATACCCCAACGTACGAACAGTTCTCACACACGACAGATTCCGATGTACCCAGCTCGTAGGATTCGAGCGCCCCCCCACACCGTGGACATTCCATACCCCCGCATTACGCACGATACGGCTTAAGTCTCCTGGCCTATCAGATATCCGTTATTCTTCCTCGTCGGTCTCGTCGGGGAGCAGACCGAGTTCGTCGAGGTGGGCTTCTTTCTCTTCGTCTGACATCTTTTCGAACATCTCGTCCTCGACGCTGATGGTCGCGATGCCGATGCCCTCGGGCGAGAGTTCGTCGTCGTTGACCGAGGCCAGGGCTTCGAGTGCGAGCGCGACGCCACCTTCGAGGTCCATCTCCTCGTCGTAGTGGTCCTCGAGGTACTCGCGGATGTCGCCCCGGTCGGCACCGACGGCCAGGGCCTTCCACTCGTAGGGCGTCCCGGAGGGGTCGGTCTCGTAGAGGTGGGGTTGGCCGTCGGCGATACCGCCGATGATGAGCGCGACGCCGAACGGGCGGGCGCCGCCGACCTGGGTGTACTGCTGGATGTGGTCGGTGACGGCTTTGGTGAGCGTCTCGACGCCGATGGGTTCGCCGTAGCGCAGTTGGTTGACCTGTGCTTCGCGACGGGCGAAGTCGATCAGTTGCCGGGCGTCGGCGACGTGGCCGGCACTGGCGATGCCGATGTGGTCGTCGGCCTTGTGGATCTTCTCGACGCTGGAGCGCTCCATCAGCGGCGAGCGGATACGCTTGTCCACGGCCAGGACGACGCCGTCGGCTGTTCGGACGCCGATGCTCGCGGTGCCGCGCTTGACGGCCTCGCGGGCGTACTCGACCTGGTAGAGCCGGCCGTCCGGCGAGAAGATCGTGATCCCGCGGTCGTACGCCTGCTGTTGTGATTGTCCCTGCATACTTTATAGATCGAGGTCTGTCGCCCCGATGAACGCGCCGTCGGTTCGCACGTCGATGCGGCCGTCGCGGACGACGGCCCTGCGCTCCGCGTTCTCGAAGACGACGTTTCTCTGTCCCGCACCTTTCGGTCCCCCGCCTATATACTTTTCTTCACAGCCCCGTACCGTCCCGCTCGCGCCACTGATTCGGACGCCGACCGCCTCGCCGTCGACTCTCTCGACACACGCCAGGACCGCTCTCGCCCTGTCGCGTTCGCCACGATGGATCCGAACGATCGCGTGTCCGTCACCGTCCTCGAACGCGAAGTCCACGACCGTCAGGTCGAGTTCCGCGCTCCCGGCGTCGCCGACGAGGTTCTGGGCCGCGAACCAGACCGACCGCTGGAACTGCCCGCGGTCGAACTCGGCGTCCGGCCACCCCTCCAGTTCGACGGCCAGATACCGCCACCGCGGCCGCAGGTGTTTCGGGAGGTGTTTCACACCCGGGCCAGGGCCCGGAGGCTCAAAAACACACTGAAGGCTCCAGAAGGCACTTTTCGGGACCGGCCGTCCCCTCGCTGCTGTCCCGGCCCTCCACTCGTCCGGCGTCCTCGGCCAGGGCCAGCGCGATGGCACCCGTCCCCGTCCCGAGGTCGAGCACGACGTCGTCGGCGCCGGGCGCGGCGTGGTCGACGACCAGCGAAGCGCAGGCGCGGTACTCCTCGCTTTTGGACTCGTCGTACTCGTCTGCGTTCCCGTCGAACCGGGCCGCGTGCTCCTCGATGGACTGTTTCATATCCAATGGTGGGCGGCGCGCACCCATGACGGACACGGACGCCACACTCGGCTGTGAGTTCGTGCAAAACAGGTCCCAACCCGGTGGCCGAGCCGTTTTCGCGGGTGATTTTCGGCAGGTGGTTTCAAATACGGGGATGCGGATCGTGGGGTATGGAACGACGCCAGCTGTACGGGGGGATCATCGTCCTGACGGGGACAGTCCTCGCCATCGTGCAGGTTATCCACGCGCTCCAGCAGAGCGCGAACCCGGTAGTTATCGCCGTGGACGCGATTCCGATGGTCGCGGTCGCGCTGGCGCTTGCCTTCGCCGGCAGCCACCTCGCTCGCGACGAGACCTACGAACCCGACCTCTCGCGGGTCCTCGGCTGGACGGCCGGCGGTGTCATCGTGTTCGCGTCGTTCGCGGCTCTGTCACTGTTCGGCCGGAACGTCGCGACCGGCGACATCAGCCGTGCGGCCTACGTCGCTATCGACAACCTCACGATGGGGGCGACCGCGGGTGTCCTCGTCGGCCTCTACGACGCCCGCGGCGAACAGCGACTCCGTGAACTCGAAGGTGAGCGCGACCGGATCGAACAGTTCGCGGGCAAGGCCGCCGACCTCAGCAACTACGGCCGGGCGATCGCGCAGGCCGACGACCTCTCGGCCGTGAGTGCCTTCTCGATCGAGGCCGTCTCGACGCTGCTCGGGTTCGAGGAGACGGCACTGCTCGTGGTCTCGGGCTCGGAGGTCACGAGCATCGACAGCACGTTCGTCTCCGTCGACGACGGATCCCTCGCCGCGCTCGCCGAGGTCGCGACCGACGGCGAGGTCGGGAGCGTCGTGGTCCACGACGAGGTGCCGGTCGACCTCGACAGGACCGTCGGCACGCTCGTGACCGTTCACGTGGCTCGACTCGACGGCTCCTCGGTCGTCTTCGTCTCGCTCACCGACGAGGACGACGCGGTCGCCGACGAGGACCGCGAACTGCTGGAACTCCTGGTGTCCCACACCGGCATGGCGATCGAGGGCGTCGAGTCGGCCACTGCGATGGTCTAAACCGCCGGTCCCCTGTTCGTATCTAACGGATCCGGTAGCGTCGGTGATGAGGAATGGCGAAACTGGACACCAGGAAAGAAATGTTTTACACCGGGTGGTCCATCTTTCAGTCACGTACGAATGGTTGCAACGCTCGCGCGACCGGTACCGGAGACACGAGGTGGATCCCGGTGACCGGTTCGCGGATCCTCGTTCCCGTCTCCGAGTCGGGGACGCTCCGGAACACGGTCGCCTACGCCGTCGAGCAGGCACTGGAGCACGCGCGCGAGTCGGGGACTGGGGCGGTGCACTTCGTCTACCCCGTCTCCGAGCGGGTCACGCTCGAAGGACCGACCGCCGAATTCGAGCAGGCTCACACACTCCTCGACCGGGTAGCGGTCTGGGCCGAGGAAGACCTCGGGGACGGCGCCGAGTCGGTGACCGTCGAAACCGGACTCGTCGGGACCCAGGAGTACCTGTTCAGCCCGGGCGATTACGCCGAGGTACTGGTCGAGTACGCCCGCGACAACGACCTCGAAATCGCCGTGTTCGACCCCGGATTCAACCCGATCGGGACGACGCCCCTGTTGCCGCCCCTGGAGGCCGAGGTCAGGGAAGCCGGGCTTGAGGTCTCCGAGGCCCCGGTCCAGCGGGAACGCCGGAGTTCGTTGCTGGTCCAGCGCGGGACGGTCGGCCAGTTCCTGGCGCTCTTTGGCGTCTCGTTTCTGTTCTACCTGCTGCTCGCGGGGTCGGTGAAGCCGTTCGAACTCGCCACGGGGGCGATAACGGCGACCGTCGTCGCGGTCGCGCTGTGGGGCGTCTCGCTGACGGGACCGGTCGACCCCGTCCGGACCGTCAGGCAGTTCGGACGCCTTCTGGTGTACGTCCCCTATCTGCTCTGGCAGATCGTCATCGCGAATCTGCAGGTGGCCTACGTCGTGCTCCACCCGGACCTGCCGATCGACCCGGAGATAGTCGAGTTCGACGCCGCCGTCTGGTCGTCACTGCCGGTCACGACGCTGGCCAACTCTATTACGCTCACGCCGGGGACGCTGACGGTCGACGTCTCGCGGCGCCACTTCACCGTCCACACGCTGACCGTCGACTCCCGGGAGGACCTGTTCGGTGGGTCGCTCGAACGGGCCGTCAGGTTCGTCTTCTACGGCCTGGCGGCCGCGCGCATCCCCAGCCCGGTGGAACGACGCACCGAGGAGGACGATCCGTCGTGACGGTAGCGGAGACCCTGCTGGCGGCGGCCGCGGCGTTCGTCGTCACCTCGCTGGTCGGCGTCTACCGGATCGTCCGCGGGCCGACGGTGCCCGACAGGGTGATCGCCATCAACGTCGTCGGGTCGAACGTCGTCATCGTGATCGCCCTGCTGGCGGCCGCGATCGGCGAACCCGGGGCACTGGACATCGCGCTCGTCTACGCGCTGTTGAACTTCCTGTTGAGCATCGCCATCTCGAAGTTCTCGGTCGAACGGGGGAGTGTCCTGTGACGCCCACGGAGATCGGGGTGCTCGTCCTGGCCCTCGGCGGGGTCTTCTTCGCGGTCGTGGCGGCCGTCGGGCTCGTCCGACTGCCGGACCTCTACACCCGCGCTCACAGCACCTCCAAGAGCGAGACGCTGGGGGCTGTTCTGGCGTTGGCCGCGGTCGCACTCGCGTTCGGCGACGACCTGTCGACGGTCAAGGCCGTTCTGTTGCTAGTCTTCATGTTCCTGACGAACCCCACGGCGGCACACGCAATCGCGCGGGCGGCGAGCGAACAGGGGATCGAACCGTGGACGACGGAGGACGAGTCGTGACGACGCCCCTGGAACTCGGACTGCTGGTGTTCATCCTGACCTGTGCGGTCGCGACCGCGTTGCTCCGGGACGTGCTGGGCTCTATCATCGCCTTCAGCGCCTACAGCCTCGCCATCGCGGTGGCGTGGGTGTTCCTCCGGGCGCCCGACGTGGGGCTCACCGAGGCCGCCGTCGGCGCCGGCGTCATGACGGTGTTGTTCCTGCTGACCATCGCAAAAACCGTCCGGCCGTCGAGCGACCGGACGCTCGAACGGGTCGACCTCCCCGCGCTGGCGGTGTCGGTCGCGCTGGTGGCGGTGCTCGCGACGACGCTGTTCGCGCTCCCGGCGGCGGGCGCCGCCGACTCGGCGGTCGCCACCGACGACGTGACCGCCTACTACCTCGACAACGCCTACGAGGAGACCCAGGTGAAAAACGCCGTGACGGCGGTGCTTGCGGCCTACCGTGGCTTCGACACGCTCGGCGAGGCCGTCGTCGTCTACGCGGCGGGGGTCGGACTGCTGGTCGTCCTCGACAGGGAGGTGTTCGCGTGAGCGACGACCCCGTCGGCACGGAGGAGCGCGCCCCGTACGTCGAGAGCCCGATCATCATGACGACGGTCCGGATCATCACGCCGTTCGTGTTCACGTTCGGCCTGTTCGTCATGTTCCACGGCGCCGACTCCTCGGGCGGCGGGTTCCAGGGCGGCGTCATCGTCGGGACTGTCGTCCTCATGCTGGGCATCGGCTTTGGGATCGAGACGACCCGCGACTGGATCGGACCGACGCTGCCGGTCGTCCTCGTGGGGATCGGCGTGTTCGCCTTCCTCGCGACGGGGATCGGCTCGGTCCTGCTCGGCGGTGGCTTCCTCGAGTACGACGTCTACCCGATCAAGAAAGCCTTCAAGTACGGCATCGAGTTCGTCGAACTCGCCATCGGGCTCATCGTCGCGGGCGTCGTCACCGGCCTGTTTTTCGTCGTCGCGGCCGGGACCCGCGACACCGGGGGTGACGCGGCGTGACCGAAGCCATCTCGGCCGGGCGCCGCCCCACCGGAGGTGTGACGGCGTGATCGAAGCACTCGCCGACCGGGTCTACTATCTGGCGGTGTTCCTGCTGCTGGGGGTCGGGACGTACATGCTGATCGGCAACGCTAACCTCGTGAAGAAGGTCATCGGGATGAACATCTTCCAGACCGGCATCTTCCTGTTTTTCATCACCGCAGCCTACATCGACGGGGCGAGTCCGCCCCTGTTGAGCGCGCCCGGTCCCTACGTCAGCCCGCTGCCCCACGTGTTGATACTCACCGCTATCGTCGTCGGGGTGAGCCTCACGGCGGTGGCGCTGGGGCTGATCGTCCGGATCTACAGCGAGTACGGTACGCTGGACGAGGACGCCATCGCGAAGGTGATCGCCGATGAGTGACCTGCCCGCACTGGTGGTTGCGGCGCCCATCGTCGGGTCGATCGCCGTGTTACTCGCCGGGGTCCTCAGGGCACGGACCGGGTGGCCGCTGGCGGTCGTGGCCGCGCTCGTCCAGGTCGGCGGTGCCGTCACGCTCGCGAGTCGCGCGTTCGGCGAGGAACCCGTTCGGTACGTCGTCGGCGGCTTTCGGGCGCCCTTCGGTATCGAACTCGTCGTCGACGGGCTCTCGGCGACGATGGTCGTGCTCGTGGCCGTCGTCGCGCTGGGCGTCCTGGGGTACGCCCGCGTCGCCGGCCCGCGCTCGAACAGCTTCTACGCGGTCTACCTGTTGCTCGTCGCCGGCCTGACCGGCATGAGCGTCACCGGCGACGTGTTCAACATGTACGTCTTCCTCGAGATCACGGGACTGGCGGCCTATGCGCTGGTCGCCAGCGGCGAGGGCGGTCGGTCGGCCCTCGCCGCCCTGAAGTACCTCATCGTCGGGACGGTCGGCGCGTCGCTGTTCCTTTTGGGGATCGGCTACGCCTACGTCGCGACTGGAACGTTGAACATGGCCGACCTCTCGACGCAACTGGCGGCAGTCGGCTACAACTCGCCGCTGGTCCAGGCCGCGTTCGGGTTGCTGGTCGCCGGCCTGTTCGTCAAGGTGGCCGTCTTCCCCGTCCACACCTGGCAGCCGGCGGCCTACGCCGGGGCGCCCGACTCGGTGAGCGCGCTCATCTCCGCGCTGGTTTCGACGGTCGCCGCCTACGCGCTGATCCGGATCGTCTTCACCGTCTTCACGGTCGAGTTCCTGCTGGCGACCCCGTTCGCACGGACCGTCCTCGTTGCCGGTGCGGTCGTGAGCATCGTCGTCGGGAGCGCACTCGCTGTGACCCAGACGGAGATCAAGCGGATGCTGGCGTACTCGTCGGTCTCGCAGTTCGGCCTCGTGGTCGGTGCCATCGCCGTCGCGAACGGAACCGCCCTGACCGGCGCGGCGATCCACCTCGTCGGCCACGCGGTGATGAAAGGCGGCCTGTTTCTGACCAGCGGCCTGGTCGCCAACGCCACCGGCGTCCGCACTATCGACGGCTACGAGGGACTCGCCGAGCGACTGCCCGTCGGCGCGGGGGCCTTCAGCGTGCTCGCGCTCGGGATGGTTGGCGTCCCCCCGGCGGTCGGGTTCGTCGGCAAGTGGTACATCGCCCTCGGTGCGGTCGAGGCCGAGACCTGGCCGCTGGCGGTGGTCATCCTCCTGAGCACGCTGTTGACACTGGCGTACTTCGTGCGGATCCTCGAACGGATGTACTTCCGCGAGCCCGCGGAAGCGTCTGCGGCGGTCGAGACGACCGAACAGCGGGCCGCCGCCGGCCTCGTCACCGACGGCACCGGGACCGACGCCGGTCTGGGCCCGGTGTCGATGGGGATGCGGGCCACGGTCCTGGTCGCGGCCGTCCTGGCGGTCGCGCTGGGGCTTGCGGTCTTCGAGTACGGAGCGCTCCTGCAACCGACTATCGAACGACTCCTCGCATGACCGAAATCGCCTCCATCCGGCCGGTCGCCGCCGTGCTCGTCTCGGCTGTCGCTATCGTCCCGATCCTCGCCTCGCGGGGGCGTCCCACCCTCCGCGAGGGCTGGACGGTGCTCGCCGCCGTGACGAAACTCGGCATCGTCGCCAGCATGGTCCCCGGCGTCCTCGCCGGGGACGTGTACGTGACCGACTTCGGCGCGTTCGTCCCCGGTATCCGCTTTGCGCTCCGGGCCGACCCGCTCGGTATCCTCTTTGGACTCCTGGCGAGTCTGCTGTGGCTCGTGACCAGTTTCTACAGCATCGGGTACATGCGCGGGCTGAACGAACACGCCCAGACGCGGTACTTCGCGGCCTTTGCGGGGAGTCTCGCGGCGGCCGTCGGCGTCGCGTTCGCGTCGAACCTCGTCGTTCTGTTCGTCTTCTACGAGTTGCTGACGGTAGCGACCTACCCGCTGGTCGCCCACGACGAGACCGACGAGGCACGCGCCGCGGGCCGGAAGTACCTGACCTACACGTTCGGCGGCGGCGTCGCCGCGCTCGCGGGGTCGGTGCTGGTCTTCTGGCTGACCGGCACGACAGCCTTTACCCCCGGGGGCATCGCCGACCTGGCGACGGCCGACCCGCTCTTTGCCCGCGCGACGTTCGCACTCCTGATCACCGGCTTCGGCGTCAAGGCCGCGCTCATGCCGGTCCACTCGTGGCTCCCCGACGCGATGGTCGCGCCGACGCCAGTCTCCGGGCTGTTGCACGCGGTCGCCGTCGTCAAATCCGGGGTGTTCGGCATCGCGCGGGTCGTCCTCGACGTGTTCGGCCCCGGTCTCGTGGGCGACCTCGGGATGGGCGCCGTCCTCGGCGCACTCGCCGCGCTCACCCTCACGGTCGCGAGCGTCATCGCACTCAGGCAGGACAACCTCAAGCGCCGACTGGCCTACTCGACGGTGAGCCAGCTGTCCTACATCGTCCTCGGACTGGCCGTGTTGAACCCAATGTCGCTGGCGGGTGGCCTCCTGCACATCCCCGCCCACGCGTTCATGAAGCTCACGCTGTTTTTCTGTGCCGGCGCGGTCCACGTCGAGACACACACCGACGACATCAGCAACATGGCCGGCATCGGCGACCGGATGCCCCTGACCATGGGGGCCTTCGGCGTCGCCGCCCTGGGGATGGCCGGCATCCCGCTGGTTGCGGGCTTCGTCAGCAAGTACTACCTGCTCGTCGGCACGGTCACCGCGGGCGACCTCGCCTTTACCGGCGCGCTCTTGCTCTCCGGCATCCTGAACATCGCGTACTTCTGGCCGGTCGTCTACACCGCCTTCTTCGAGACGCCAGACGAGAGCGACCCCAAACCTGTCGTCGAGAACGTCCTCGGCGGCCGTTTCGGCGACCCCGAGGCCGCCACCGACGGCGGCCACGACCCCGACGAGGGCCACGACAGCGACCACGGCGAGACCGACGACCACGGATTCGCCCCCGACCACGAGGGCCAGGGCGTCCAGGACGAACGCGAGGCCAGCGAGCACATCGATCCGGAACACGGTCCCGACGAGCGAGCCGAGTGGGAACACCGGGCACCCAACGGCGACGAGTCGACCTGGTTCATGCTCGGACCGATCCTGTTCGCCGCCGCCGGGTCGGTCGTCCTCGGGGTCGTCCCCGACACCGCCGTCTTCCTGCGGGTGGTCCGGCTCATCGTCGCCGGTGTGACGGGGGTGAGCGTCTGATGGTCGACCCCGTCGTTCCGCCCTTCGTCCCCGTCCTGGTGGCGGTGCTTGTCCTGCCCTTCGTGGACCGGCGGGTCGGCCACGCTCTGGGCGTCGTCGCCTCGGCCGCCGTCGTTCCCTACGTGTGGCTGACTCGGCGCCGTCGCCGTGCTGTACTCGTGGTTCACGGACGCCGACTCGCTCCAGACCGCCTTCGCGCTCAGCTACGTCACGACCAGTCTCGGCGCCGTCTTCGGCGGCGACTGGCTGACGCTTATCTTCTTCTGGGAGCTGATGGCGGTGACGAGCACGCTACTGGTCTGGCACTACGGCGGCCGCGCGGTGCGGGCCGGCTTCCGGTACGCCCTCCTGCACGGCGTCGGCGGCACGCTCTTTCTGGGTGCTGTCGTCTGGCACTACGCCGAAGTCGGGTCGTTCCTCTTTACCGCATACGAGGGCGGCCTGGCGGGCGAAGTCGCGCCCGTTCTCGCGGCGGTCGGCATCGGCGTCAACGTCGGCTTCGTCGGCCTGCACGCCTGGCTGCCCGACACCTACCCGCGGCCCCACGTCGCGGCGAGCGTCTTCCTCTGTGTCTTTACGACCAAGACCGGCGTCTACGGGATGTACCGGGTCTTCCCCGACGGCCACCTCGCGATCGCGTACATGGGCGGCCTGATGGCGGTCTTCGGCGCCGGGATGGCGCTGCTCCAGAGCGACATGCGGCGCCTGCTCTCCTATCACATCCAGTCACAGGTGGGCTACATGGTCGCCGGCGTCGGCATCGGCGGCGCCCTGGCGACCGGTGGCGCCTTCGGGCACGTCTTCAACCACATCCTCTACAAGAGTTTGCTGTTTATGACAGTCGGCGTCGTCATCTACCGCACCGGCGCGGAGAGCCTGAAAAAGGTCGGCGGCCTCGGCCGGGAGATGCCGATCACCGCCGTCACGTTCGGGGTCGCCGCGCTGTCTATCTCCGGCGCTCCCGGGTTCAACGGCTTCGTCTCCAAGGGGATGGTCATCGGCGCTGCACACAAGAAACACTACGACGTCCTCTGGTATCTCCTGCTCGCGGGCGGCGTCGGGACGTTCCTCTCCTTTATCAAACTGGGCTACGGCGCGTTCGTCGACGGCGAGTACGAGGGGACTGTGGCGGACGCCAACCGCGGCCAGGCGGTGGCGATGGGGCTGGTCGCGGCGCTGTGTGTGGTGTACGGACTCGTCCCGTCGGCGCTGTTCGCCATCCTCCCGACCGAGGGGTTCAAGTACACGACCTACACGGTCGGCCACGTCGGCGAGAGCGTGGTCCTGGCGGCCATCGCCCTCGTCGCGTTCTACTTCCTGAAGAACCCCCTCAAGAAGGTCGGGAAGGTGCCGGACGTCGACAGCGTGTACAAGGCGGGGGCCTCGATGGCGGTGGTCGCCGACCCCGAACCGGCGCTCGAACGGCTAACCGGCCGCGATGTCTCGCTGCGCACTGGCATGGGCATGAGCGTCGTCCTCGTGGCGCTGGTGCTCATCGGGATCCTCTCGCTGCTGTTGATGTGACAACCCTGCGAGCCTCACGAACCCGGTCGTCTACGACCGTCGAAACCCATAGAACGAACAAGTAGCCGGCGGTTGTACGCCCGCGTATGGCACCCGGCGGACACCTCGTGGCAGTGGTGGCGTTGCTCGTTGCGCCCGTGTTCGTGTTCTCGATGCTGTCGGCCCGGCCCGCGACCCCGTCGTTGGTCGCCTCCGGACGGCTACAGCGGGATGTTGCCGTGTTTCCGGCCGGGGTGGTCGACACGCTTGCCGTCGAGCGTTTCGAGGTCGTCGATGAGGCGCGCGCGGGTCGCCGGCGGTTCGAGTACGTCGTCGACGTAGCCTCGCTTGGCGGCGATGTACGGGGTGGCGAAGGCGTCGCGGTACTCGTCGATCAGTTCCTGGCGCTTCTGTTCGACCTGTTCGGCGGCCTCGATCTCGTCGTCGTAGAGGATGTCGACGGCCCCCTGGGGACCCATGACGGCGATCTCCGCACCGGGCCAGGCGTAGTTGACGTCGGCACCGACGTGTTTCGAGGCCATCACGTCGTAGGCGCCGCCGTAGGCCTTGCGCGTGATGACCGTCGCCAGCGGCACCGTCGCCTCGGAGTACGCGTAGAGGAGTTTCGCGCCGTGTTTGATGATGCCGCCCATCTCCTGGTCCTTGCCGGGCATGAACCCGGGGACGTCGACGAACGTCAGTATCGGGACGTTGAACGCGTCACAGAAGCGGACGAACCGCGAGCCCTTCAGCGAGGCGTCGATGTCGAGCGTCCCGGCGCTGACGCGGGGCTGGTTGGCGACGACGCCGACCGAGTGGCCGTCCATGCGGGCAAAGCCGGTGACGAGGTTGCGGGCGTAGCGCTGTGCCACCTCGAAAAACGAGTCCTCGTCGACGACGCCCTCGATCACGCGGGTCATGTCGTACGGTTGCTGTGGCGCGTCGGGCACCACCTCGCGCAACCCCTCGTCGGCGCGGTCGGGGTCGTCCCAGGGCTGGACGCGGGGCGGGTCCTCGACGTTGTTCGCGGGGAGATACGAGAGCAGATACCGGATGTCGTCCAGGGCTTCCTTCTCGGCGGCGGGCGTGAAGTGTGCGACGCCGGACTCGGTGGCGTGGGCGTCGGCCCCGCCCAGTTCGTCGAAGGTGACCTCCTCGCCGGTGACCGTCTCGATAACGTCCGGGCCGGTGATGAACATGTGGCTGGTCTCCTCGATCATGAAGACGAAGTCCGTGATGGCCGGCGAGTAGACGGCGCCGCCCGCACAGGGACCCATGATGGCCGATATCTGGGGGACGACACCCGACGCGAGCTGGTTGCGGTGGAAGATGTCGGCGTAGCCCGCCAGCGAGTCGATGCCCTCCTGGATGCGCGCGCCGGCCGAGTCGTTGAGGCCGACGATGGGCGCGCCGGTTTCCACGGCCTTGTCCATCACCTTACAGACCTTGGCGGCGAACTCCTCGCCCAGTGCGCCGCCAAAGACCGTGAAGTCGTGGGCGAACACGAAGACCGTGCGACCGTCGACCTGGCCGTAGCCGGTGACGACGCCGTCGCCGGGCACCCCTTTGTCGGCCATGTCGAAGTTCGTCGAGCGGTGTTCGCGCAACTGGTCGATCTCGACGAACGAGTCCTCGTCGAGGAGGTAGTCGACCCCCTCTCGGGCGGTCATCTTCCCGCGGTCGTGCTGGGCGTCGATGCGGTCCTGGCCGCCCCCCATCCGCGCGCGCTCTTTGCGCTCGCGCAACTCCTCGATGTCGTCCTCGCGGCTCACACCGCACCACCGGCCGATCCCGGCCAATCCGGTTCCGTCAGCGGAGGCTGGTCTGGCATTGAGAGCACATCGGCAGTCCGGGAGAAAAGCGTTTCCCGACGGCCCCGTCCTGGCGCCGTCGTCCATCGCCGGGCGGGCATCGCTTCATACGGTCGTGCGTACCCAATTTCGGCAGTGTCGGTGAGCATCGGCGTTTCGGGCCACGGAGACAGTCTTCTGTTTCGTGGGAATCAAAAGAATTACGCACGACCGTATCATGCCGACGGCTGGTCTCGCTCGTCCGTCCGCTCGGCGTCGTCTACGTCCAGTGCGTTTCGGAGATGGGCTTGTAGCGTGTCGCTCGACCCCTCGCTCAGTGCCACACTGATCTCGCTGTACTGCAGCGTTTCAGCGTCTTTCGAGGCGGAGTCCCCGGTATCACGGGCCGCAGTAGCCCGGCCCCCGAATGGTGGGGACGCCGACCCCGACGGTCGTTCGGTACGGGCGAGGAACGACCTTCCTCCCCGGCGACAACTGACGGCAAGTCCCACATAAAAGGACGGGACTTTTGAGGGGTCGGAGCATCCGACTACCCGTGCGAAACATTACGGCACGGGAGTCGAACCCGTTCGGACTCGCACCGCCCTGTGAGTCGTTCGTGCCCGGGTTCGGGGACGCGAACGCCCACTTCCACGTCGTCGGTGACCACCCCGGCGTCCACGGCGGCGCCGACACCGGCGTGCCGTTCACCGAGTTTCCGGCCAGCGAACGGCTCCAGCGGGCGCTGGCCGCCGGCGGCCTCCTCGAAGAGACGGGGACGCCACCGGTCGTCGACAAGACCTTCCTCTCGTACATCCACTTGTGCGTCCCCGAGGGCGTCCCCGGCGCACAGGACTACGCGGATATGGAGCGCTTTTTCGACTCGGAGGTCCGGGCGATCACCGCCCACGTCCTGTTGCCGGTCGGCGCCAGAGCGACAGCGCACGTGTTCGCCAACATGAGCGCACGCTCGCCCGACGACCTCGACATGGACGCCCTCCACGCGACCGAGGTCCCCGGCAGCGGCTGGCTCATCGTCCCGGTCAGGGACCCGGCGGAGTGGACCGACGACGACGAGACGGCCCTCGTCGGGGCGTTAGAAGACCTGCTGGAGCGGGACTACTACCGCGAGGCCGACCTCGGCCGGTTTCTCCCCGGGAACAACCCCTATCGTGTCAGGTGAGAGAACGGATCAGACCGCGACGCCGTCGACGACGTCACCCTTGACCGCGTCGAGTTCCTCCGTACAGACCCGGCGCACCTCGCCGGCGTGGGCCGGTGTCTCCTCGCCGGCGTCCAGTGTCACGAGTCCGACCAGAACGACCCGGTGGGCCAGTTCCGTTCCATCGATGTCGACCGTCATATCCGTCGGTTCGAGACGGGCGGGAATAACGATTGTGACACGCCCCGGCGGGAGGGCGCAACGACCACCGACGGTGGCAGCGGCGGTCACTTCGTGGTCGGGTTGCGCTGGGGCAGTTTCGGGACGAGCCACGAGAGGAGCGCGTCGGGACTGCGCGTCTGGGTCCAGACGCGCCCGTCGCCGCGGAACTCACAGACCAGTCCCTCACCGTTGAACAGCGTCGACTTCAGCCCGCCTACTTTCCGGACGTCGAACGACAGCGACTCGTCGAAGGCGACGATGTGGCCGGTGTCGACGACGCGCCGCTGACCCTCGCGAACCGTGAGTTCCTCGATCGCACCGTAACTGGAGAGAAAGACCGGTCCCGTCCCCGTCAGGTGGAGCAAGAACAGTCCCTCGCCGCCGAAGAAACTCTTCGCACCGCCGAACTCCGTGTCGACGTCGATGGTCGGGTCCGAGGCGAGAAACGAACTCGACTGGACGGACAGCGTTTCGTCGGTCAGTTCGCGGTGACGGATGTCGCCGGACAGCGTGGGCGCCAGCTGGAGCTGTGCCTCCTGGCGAGCGTGGAAGGTGTTCATGAAAAACGACTCCCCGCCGAACATCGACCGCGAGAGGGACTTCAGCAGGCCGCCCTCGGCGCTGGTCTCGACGTCGATCCCCGGCGAGTGACTCACCATCGTGCCGGCTTCCGACCGGACGGACTCGCCGGCCGCCAGCGCCAGCGTCAACTGCGCGTACGACGGCCGACTCGTTATCTCGTGTTCCATGCCCCACACGACGGGGACGGGCGGTGAGTACCTTGTTACCGGTTCGTCCCCAGGTAGTCACGGCCCCACGGGACAAAAGAGAGTCAGCCCGACTCGACGAGCGGGGTTTCGCTCCGGTAGACGAACTGCATCGGGAGGCCGGCCGCGTCGGTCGGGGGGTCGGGCGGGAGCGACCGCAACTCGCCGGGGCCCGGTCGGGCGGTGTAGGCCAGCACCGTCGCGTCGAGGACGTCGTCGACGGCGACCTCGTGGCCGCCGGCGGCCTCGGCGGCCGCCTGAACCGCCGGCGGCGCGTCGTTGTCGAACCCCGCTAGCGTCCGCATCCGCTCGGCGTAGCCGCCGGCGTACCGTTTGGGGTGGTCGAGCGGGTCGCCGGCGAACGCGCGGAAACAGAGTTCGGGGTGGGAGGCCAGCACCGCGGCGCGGGCCTCGGGGACGTTCTGGAGGAGTTCGTCGACGGCCCCGATGGCGTCGCTGATGGCGAACGCCTCCTTGGAGAGGGGGCGGCCGGCTTTCCGTTCGTTGACCCGCTTGGCGGCCGGGTAGCGCCGCTTGCGCGTGGCCTCCCGAACCGGCGGGGTCACCACCGACTCGGCGCGCGCGCCCAGCAGGTCGCGTGCCAGGCCGTCACAGTCCCGTTCGGGGTCGCCCTCCTCGACGAGGCCGGCGGGCACGTCGACGAGGGCGCGTTCAGCGCGTTCCTCGTAGGCGGCCCAGAGGTCGCCGATCTCGGCGAAGGCGTCCGCGCCCGCGAACCCCGACCGGTCGAACGTGACCGCCATCCAGGCGCCGCCCGCCCAGTCGGCACCGACGTACAGCGGTTCCGACCCGCTCATACAGGTGTCAGGCGGCCGAGCGTCAAAGTCCCTGCGGCGACAGACGGCACGTGTGGTTCCCTCGCGAGTCGTGGTATCGCGTGTCTCACAAGTCTTATTCCTCCCCCGCCCGTCCGGATATACGCAATGGCAGAAGGCGAAGTCGATTTCTTCAACGACACGGGCGGTTACGGATTCATTTCGACGGACGACGCAGACGACGACGTGTTCTTCCACATGGAAGACGTCGGCGGTCCGGACCTCGAAGAGGGACAGGCAGTCGAGTTCGACATCGAGCAGGCCGAGAAGGGCCCCCGCGCGACGAACCTGACGCGACAGTAACTACCGAGTAGCACCGCGCTACTTCGATTTTCCGACGGGGCGAAATATCCCCGTCGGTGCACCCAACACCACCGAGCGACGCCACTCTCCAGGGTCACGACGACTCCGCTCGGGTCGAGACCGTCCCCGGAGGCGAGCGTCGACCCGCTCATACTGTCGGACACAAGTACGTGAACACGCTCGTCGGTGCTGGAGGTGCCGGGGGACGCGTTCGTCCTCGCGATTGCCGACGCTGTAGCGGTTCTGGACGGTCGCGACGTCAACGTACGGTTCGGTCCTGGTCGCCCCCTCGCGGTCGACCTGCCGCTCGCACGTCTCGCAGTAGAGGTCCTCGCCGGCCGTCATCGACTCGGCATATCCACTCGGACACGAATAATTCAACACGCTTTTCTCCGATCCGGGAGCGAAACGGTTTCTGCGTGCCGGACGGGCGAGGAGACCGTTGCTCGGTTCGTGTCCGAGTGGATAGGGCGAGGCGGGGCTAAGACCTGTCGCCGCACCGGCGGACGAACTCCGGAAACCGGCCGACGCTACGCCTGGGGTCCTGTCCAGCGGAAGAGCGTGTCGCTCGTCCCCGAGTTCTCGGGCGCCCAGACGATCCGGACCGTCGCCTCTCTGAGGTCGATATACTCGTCGGGGTCGATCGAGTCACCCTCCTCGGTCATCGTCGTCTGATCGAGGCGGATCCGCTCGCTGACTTTCCACTCCTCGCCGACCTGGTCGTCGATCTGCCGGTCGGACTTGACGATGGCCTGCCCTTTGAGGTTGTCTGAGTCGTCCCGGACGACAGCCCCTTGAATGACCAGCGACATGGCGACGGTTTCGGCGTCGTCGCCGCTCCGGTGGATGATCTCCAGTTCCTGTCCATTGCTGTCGGTACTACGGTCGAAATCCTGTTCTTTCGCGAACTGTGGCGTGTCCGGACGTCCCCGCTCAGTGCCCAACACCGCGTATCCGACGGTACTCGCGAGCAAGACGACGATCGCGACGAGCAAGACGACGCCGACCACCTCGCTGACACCCCTGTCGCTCGTTCCCCACCACTTCCCAGTCATCGTTCCATAACAGATGGAATGTGGTACAAATTAGTTTCTGTTCCCAGTGGCGGATGTGCGTGCGCAGACGCGACAGACGGGTCCAGTCTCGGCCGATGCCGACTGATAACAGTCTTGTAGACGGGCGTCCAACGGGGGAGCGATGCGTGAGTTGCTCGACGACGCGTTCGAACCCAACCGGTGGAACGTCCTGACCGCGGCCGGCGTTGCGGGACTCCTGTTCGTCGCCTACGTCGTCTACCCCAACCGCATCCTCCAGTACGGCGTCTGGCTGGTCATTTTCACCCTCTGGATGGTGTGGTTCGTCTACGCCGGCGTCGAGTACGTCTACGGGATCGACTCCTGACAGCGGAGCGATAGCGGCCGGTCAGTCGTCGCTCGCCGCCGGTTCCCCGTCGACTCGCGGCCCGGCGGCGTGGCCCTCGTGGGCGACGGCCGTCGCCAGCAGGTCCGGCGAGACTGCCGGGACTTCCTTCTCGGACACTGCGCCCAGTTGCTCGATCTCCTCGAGCGAACGCGGGAACGCACGGAGGTCCATGTGAACGTCGATGCCGGCCTTGGCACCCTGCCCCATCGCGACCGGGATCTGGTTGTGGCCGGGGACGACGTCGCCGACTGCATACACGCCGTCGACGCTGGTCCGGCCGTGGTCGTTGACCGCGACGGTGCCGTCGTCGGTGATCGCACAGCCCAGCTGTTCGTGGAGGCCGGTGTTGTAGTTCGAGCCGTACATCGGGAAGCCGCCGCGGTACTCTCGGACTGTGCCGTCGGTGAACGTGAACGACTCCAGCCAGCCGTCGTCGCCCCGGGTCACGCTCTCGACGTCCTCGTGGACGACCTCGACGGGGTGGTTGGCGAGCAGTTCGTCGGCTTCGTCGCTCCACTCGGGGTCGCCGCCCCGGGTGAGCAGGTCCACCTCGTCGGTGAAGTTCAGCATGATCATCGCGACGTAGGCCGCCGAGTCGTCGGTCCCCATCACGTAGACGGGTTCGTCGACGAACATGTACGCGTCACAGTGCAGACACCAGTGCAGTCCGCGCCCGGTCGGGGGCAGCGGCGGGTCGGGACGGCCGTCGGAAAAGCCCGTCGCGAGGACGACTCGCCGGGCGCTGTACGTCGCTGCTTCGGTCTCCAGAACGAACCGGTCACCGTCCTCGCGGACCTCGGAGACGAACTCGTCGTGGACGTCGGCCCCGTAGGAGGCGACCTGTTCTCTCGCGGTCCCCAGGAACTCGACGCCGCTGGTCTCCTCGGTGACGCCGATGACGTTGTGCGTGTCCTGCATCATCGCCGCTCGGCCCCCGCCGCGGTCGACCAGTGCCGTGTCCAGTCCGAGTCGCGTCGTGTACAGTGCGGCCGTCAGGCCGGCGGGCCCGCCGCCGACGACAACCACGTCGTACTCCCTCTCACTCATAGCCGTTTCTAGGTGGCCCAGTGCGTTAAACCTCCCGCGAGAACGCCTGTCATGCGCCCACCCGGTGCCAGCGGTTGACCCGAGTTCGGGCTACGAGTACGAGAGATGTGTCGCCAGGTCCGTCGTCGAGAGCATCCCGGCGAGGTCGTCCTCCGGGGTCACGACCGGGAGGTGGTGGATGTTGTTCGTGATCATCCTGGCCGCGGCGTCGGTGATGGGTTCGCCCGGGCTGGCGGTGATCACGTCGGTCGACATATAGTCCCCGACGGTCGCCTCCGCGCCGGACTCGCCATCGGCGATCATACCGACGAAGTCGGTGTTTGTCAGAATGCCGGTCAGCTCGCCGTCCTCGTCGGTGACGAGCAACGAAGCGATCCCCTCGTCTAGGAGGTCGTTCGCCGCCTCCTCGAGGGACGCCTCCGGTGACACGGTCACTATCTCCGTACTCATGAGCGTCTCTACGGGGACACTTTCGCCTTCCATACGCTCACTAGGGCCGTCACTCGGTAATAACTAATGGTCCACCGACAGATGTCGGCCGGTCCGGCCCCGGAAACACGTGTGGTGATCAGGCATCGAATAGCTGGTGCTCGGATCCCCCGGTTTCACGTACGGCCTGTTCGAGAACACCGGACCGCTGGGTCGGCTACCGGACGGTACTGGCCAGCGGACGGCGAGGAGAGGGATTTCGACTCCCGCGACGACATCGCGGAACTGTACGAACAGTACTGATACGGTCGTGCGTACCCAATTTCTGCAGTTTCGGTGAGAATTGGCGTTTCGGACCACGGAGACAGTCTTCCGTTTCGTGGGAACGATAAGATTTACGACGACCGTATGAAAGGCGAAACTCGCCCCGAGTTGCCGGGCGTCGAGCGACTTTCGGTGCGGTCCTGACCGGGCATCCACGCGAGCGAAGCGAGGCACAGTTCACCGCCGGAGCGGGTCGAAGACCCGCGGAGGCGGCCTTTTTCGCCCACG
>PXQN01000057.1 GCA_003021305.1 Halobacteriales archaeon QH_10_67_22
TTGCGTCATGAACAACTCAATTCTCCCGCTTCAACGCCTTCGATTTAGCGACCCATCCTGCCGCCGTCTAGTGATTCAACACAGCCGGATGAAGCCACACTTCTCGGCGGTGGTGCGGACGTCGTCCATTCGCCCTCGGCGTTTTATCCGGGACATCGAGCGGACGGTGAGGAAGGATTGGATCGATCCATGCCACTCGAACCCTCTCGGAGAGTCGATGGGCCCGCGGGGTGACTCAACGGCGGCGTTCGTCGAGACAGACATCGACGATCGAGCGGGCGATCGCCGCCCCGCCGGCGAGCGGATCGAGCGTGGTCTCGCCGCGGCGCTCGCCGTACTCGATCGGGAGCTCGCGGACGGCGTACCCGCGCGCGAGCGGTCGCAGGAGCAACTCCGCCGACAGTCCGGTGTTCTCGGTCCACTCGATCGCGTCGATTACTTCGCGTCGATAGGCGCGCATCCCGGTGGTGGTGTCGTGGACGCGCTCGCCGACCAGGGCGCTCGCGAGGAGGGCGAAGGCGCGATTACCGAGGCGGTTGAATCCGGGCATCGTCTCGGCCCCATAGTAGAGCCGGTCGCCGCTCACCACGTCGTCGCCGGCGTTGATCGCCGCGAGGAAGTCGGGCAGCCGGTCCATCGGATACGTGCCGTCGCAGTCGGTCGTCATTATTACTGGGCGGTCGGCCGCCGCGAGCGCCGCTTCCACCGCGACGCCATAGCCTTGGGGATCCTGTTCGATGACGCGAGCGCCGTGTTCGCGTGCGATCTCGGGCGTACGGTCGGTCGAGCCGTCGACGCAGACGACCTCGGCCGCCCCATCCGTGGCGTTCTCAATGGCCGCGAGCACGCCGCCGACGGCGGCCTCCTCGTTGTAGGTCCCCATCACGACGCTCACGTCCTCGAAGGTGTACTTTTCGCCGCCTTCGCTGTCCACGTCGGCGATTTCCTGCATTGGCCCGGGTTCGGTCCCGCCGCTACTTGAGCTTTTAGGTCCGCCAAAAACCGGCGTCGCCCTCAGTCGATCCGGCGTGCGAGCCCGACTACCGCGATGAGGGCGAGTGCGGCCGCGAGCGCCGTCATGACGCCGAATCCGGGACCGAACGCCCCGCTCGAACCGTCGCCAGGCATCGTGCTGGTGTTCGTTGCCGCCGGCGCGTCCGTTGTGGTGGCGGTGGCCGTCGCCGTCTCGGTCGGCGTCGCAGTGGGTGTCCGGGTCGGTGTCGCGGTTTCGGTCGGTGTCGGCGTGGCAGTCTGCGTCGGCGTAGCAGTCCGGGTCGCCGTCGTCACGGTCTCCGTCGTTTCGTTGTCGGCGCTCTCGGTCGCCGTGCCGTTCGTTTCGTTCGGTGTCGACGTCGGGGTTGGCGTGTACGTCTCGATGCCGCCGCTACAGGTTCCGGGGCTGATCTCCACGGGTTGATTCATGTCGAGCTCGGTGGTCTCGCCCGACCCCGAGCGGACGATCCACCGTTCGATTTCGTTCTCGCCCGGCGCACCGTCCCACTCGCCGAACGGGTAGCGGTTCGATTCCTCGTTGAACTTCATGTCGACGGTGATCGTCCGGTAGTTCGGGCTTCCGAGCCCGCGGAACGCGGCCCCGTCGGTACGGCCGCCGTTCGAGACCCACTCGAAGACCACGGTGGTGCCCGCGTCGACCCAGACGTTCGTCGGCGAGTAGGCCAGACCGTCCGAGCCGGCACCGACCTCGACGGTGACCGAATCCTGCCCGCGGAGGTCCTCGTAACTCCCGTCGTTGGCGTCGTCGACGTACCCCGGGAACACGGGGCGTTCTTCGCCGCCGCCACCGCCCTCTTCTTCCTGTGCGGTGGCGGTGCCGGCGGCCGCCGACGCCGCCGTCGCACCGGCGATCCCGCTCAGGAGCGCTCGCCGTGACACGTCCGCACTCTCGTCCATGGCCGGCGCTTCGTGGTGGCCCGTAGTGAATCTGCCGAAACTCCTCAGTCGTCGCTCTCGACGGTCGCCCGCCGGCCGGTGCCGGTCGTCGGGAGCGAGCCGATCCCCAGCGAGCGGTCGGTCAGTGCCCGACTCTCGCGGCCGGCGGCGGTCCGCGTGACCGCCCGGACCGCGTCGACGTTCTCGGGGACGACGTCGCTCTCCTGGTCGATGGCCTGGAACAGCGTACACTCGCCGCCCTCGAGCGAGACCGACTCCGCGAAGACGCAGTTCTCCCAGAAGTCCGTCCGCGGGCGTTCCAGGTCCCGGGCGACGTCAAGCAGGTCGCCACAGCCCTCGATACCCGACGCCGAGTCGAGCAACAGCAGCCGTGACTCGGCCGACAGCGTCCGGCGCAGTAACCGGACGCTCGCCGGCGGGTCGACCAGCTCCACGCGGACCGACTGGAGGTGCATCAGGTCCGTCGGCACCTTCACCCCGCGGGTCCGCACGTCCATCCCCGGGAGGACCGTCTCGACGTCGGCCGCGTGGTGTGACTCGCCGAAGGGGTCGGGGACGATGTCGTTGATCGGCCCCCGGTCGGTCTGCCCGGGGTCGCCACCCCGTCGGACCAGCGTCGCGCGGGCCGTCTCGACGCCGTAAGCCTCGTCGAGGGGCGCGAGCAGGCGCGCCAGCCCCGTCGCGTTACACGAGAGTACCCTGACCCGGTCGGTGCCGACCGCGTCCCGGTAGTTCGCCCGCGCTGTGAAGCTGGTTTCGGCTATCGAGTCGTCCTCGCCGCCTTGGAAGACCGCCGGCGTCCCCGCGTCGGCGTAGATGTCGCGGTTGTCAGCGCCCACGCCCGAGGGGGTGGCATCGACGACGGCGTCGACGCGCTCGACGAGGTCGGCGACCGTTCCCGCCGTGGGGACGCCCGACCCCGAAAAGCGGTCCTCCTCGCCGGCGGCGTACAGCGGGATGCCGGCGTCGTGTGCGACCGCGGCCGCGTAGTCGGGACTGCGCTTTGCGACGCCGACCAGCGCCATGTCGGGCTGGGACCGTACCGCGTCCGCGACGCGCTTGCCGATGGTGCCGTAGCCGACGACGCCGACGTCCCGGGTCACGCGGACGCCCCCGTCATGCGACGGCACCTCTGAGTGCGGCGTCGGGGGTGTCGTCCTCGAAGACCACCCGTTCGAGCGCGTCGAGCATCCGCTCGGGGTCCTCGCGCTGCCAGACGTTGCGGCCGACGGCGAGCCCGGTCCCGCCGGCGTCAAGTGTCGAGCGGACGGTTTCGAGAAACGCCCGTTCGTCGGTCTTCGAGCCGCCGCTGACGAGGACGTCCACCTCGCCGGCCGCCCGGGTCGCCCACGCCATCGCCTCCCGGCTGCCGGGGTGTTTGATCTTCGTGACGTCGGCACCCAGTTCCAGGGCGATGCGGGCCGCGTAGGCGATGACGTCGGCTTTCGTGTCGTTTTTGACCCCCTGGCCGCGCGGGTACGACCACAGCACGACCGGCAGGTCGTACTCCCGGGCTCGCTCCTGGACCGCCCGGAACTCCTCGAACATCTCGGGTTCGTGGTTCGACCCCGGGTACAGCGTGTAGCCCACGGCGTCGGCGCCGAGTTCGGCCGCGTAGTCGACGGTCATGTTCTTGGGCGAGACCGGTTCACCCAGTCGGAGGTTGGTCGCCCCGTTGAGCTTGGCGACCAGGGCCACGTCGTCTTCGTAGGAGGGGTAGTACGTCTCGGCGACGCCCTTCCCGACGGCAAGCGCCGTCACGGCGTCGTGTGTCGCCACGTCGAACACCGTCTCCGGGTCGACGGTGTCGGGGACCGGCTCGAAGTCGGTCGGACCGTGTTCGAGCCCGTGGTCCATCGCGAGTAACAGTGTTCGGCCGTCGCGCTGGATCGCTGTCGGTGCGTTTGGGCGCATGCACGCGGAACATCTGACAACGTCCATATATACTTTTAGATCAGGATATTCTCGTCGATAGTACCCGAGTGGCGATTAGCGCCGTCGAAACCGACAGAGAGCGCGTAATCGAGAAGCGAGGACAGTACTACGAAGATTGTTAACCGGGTCAGATGTCGGGTGGCGAGCCGATAGTGACCCGGATCTCGTGGGCCTCGACGTCCTCGTAGGTGGCCACGCGGCCGCCGACGGTGACCTCGCCGTCGTCGGTCGCCAGCACGAGCGTCGCGACTTCGCTCTCGTCGGTGATTTCGGCTTTTGCGATCTCCCCCCGCACCTCGCAGGGGTCGCCGGTCAGCACTCTGCGGCCGGTGACAGTGGCGTACAGATCCGTCCGGGCCCTGCCGATGTCGTCGATACACTGGCGGACGGAGGCGTACCGGCGGGGGAACCCGCCCTCGGATTCGACCGACGAGAGTTCCTCGGCGGTCGTCCACAGTACCGTGCGGAAAAAGCCCACCAGGAGAAAGCCCAGCGCCGAGCGGTTGAAGATGACGGCGTAGTTGTCATTGCCTTCACGGAGCGCGTCCTGGGTGGCGTACATGGCGTACTCGCCGTCGGCGACGGCGATCACCGGCGTGACGACGCCCCGGCGAGCGCGGGCGTGGGTTGTGACCCGTTCGTAGGCGAACTCGTCGGGGTCGGGTGCGTCGGCGGCCGGCGTCACGAGCAGCGTGGTCGTCACGTCGGCCTCGATGGCCCTGGCCAGTGCGGGTTCGAACCGGTCCAGCAGGGCCGGCGTCAGCGACAGCGTGAGTTCGTATTCGGCGGTCTCGACGATCTCCTCGACGTAGCGCTGGATCGTCGTGCGCGAGCGGATGACCGAGACGGCCTCGGCGGTCCGTGCGGGCGTGGCGTAGCGGGCGTCGAGTTCGGAGACCATCTCGTCGAACAGCTGCTGGTGGGCGGCAAACGCCTCCTCGGGTTTGCGCGCGACGATCCGCATCGGCCGGGACTCGTGTATCTCGACCAGGCCGCGGTCTTCGAGACTGCGCACCGTGTCGTAGACCCGCGGCTGTGGGACGTCCGTCAGTGACGCGACTTCCGTGGCCGTCAGTTCCCCGTTCTCCAGGAGCGCGAGGTAGGCGTCGACCTCGTAGCTCCCGAAGTCGAACTCCTCGATGACCTCCTCGACGAGTCCGAGGATGTCGTCCTCGCTCATCGTCTCTCACTGGTACTCCGACACACATCAAACGTCCCCTCGAATCGAACGGGTCGGGGCGCTGTCGCTGTCTCAGTTCGGGAGTGCGTCGGGACCGCCGACCCAGCGGACGACGTCGGGCGTGACGTTGACCTCGATCCAGGCGGCGACGACGATCATGACGACCATCACGACGCCGAGGACGACCAGTTCGAACGCCTCGACCCGTGTCAGCGGCGTCTCGTCGTAGCCGGTGAGATAGCGGGCCAGTCGGTGTGGGATCCGCAATCCGACCGCCGCGGCCATGAAAAACGCCGACAGTTCGATGACGCCGTGGGGGGCCAGCGCCGCCAGGATGACCGCGGCGGAGGTCTGCGTGCCGACGATGGCGACGACGCCCCCGACGAGGGCTCCGTTGACGAACAGACCGAATAGGGAGAGCAATCCGCCGGTGACCGCCCCGAGGAACATCAACAGGAGGGCACGGAGGTTGTTGAACATGATGGCGGGGAAGGTGAACTCCGGCAGCGGCGAGTCGTTGGGGATCGCACTCATCAGGTCCTCGATGGGGAGCGACCCCACGATGGCAAAGCCCGCGAACGCACTGAAGAAAAACACCGCGAGCGCGGCCGCGAGGTGCCAGCGAAACCACCGCCCGTAGCTGGCCTGCCGGTGTAACGCCGACACTCTCCCCAGCGGCGCTCGACCGGAGTTGTCCGTGGCGACTCGGTCACTCATGACGCGGGACTTGTCATTCCAGCCCCAAGGATTCTGCGAACGACTCCCGGCTGTCCCGGCGCTCTCCGGGACACCGCGACGCCCGCACACCGGCAGTGTGAGACGCTCACACGTCCCACGCGAGCCCTCGTCCAAAAAACACTTATTCACCTATCTAATTATATCTCATTACTATGCCAGCGAACTTCCCCGACTACGTCGACGTCGACTACGAGGACGGCGACGGCGAGGACCCGGTGGATTACCCGCACATCAACGACAAGATCGAGAAGGCGATCGAGGTTACGCGCAAAGGGTTAGAGGAGTACGAAAACCCGGTCGTGATGTGGACGGGCGGCAAGGACTCGACGCTGACGCTGTACTTCGTCAAGGAGGTCGCCGACAGGTTCGACCTGGAGGTCCCGCCGGTCGTGTTCATCGACCACTACCAGCACTTCGACGAACTGTTCGACTTCGTCGAACGCTGGGCCGACGAGTGGGACCTCGACGTGATCTACGCCCGCAACGAGGACGTCGGCGAGTACGTCGAGGCCAACGACCTCGAACCCGGTGACGACATCCCGGTCGAGGAACTCTCCGAACACAACCAACACCACGTCCGGGAGATCCTGGAGTACGAGGAAGACACCTTCCCGTTCCTGCTGGACACGTACGTCGGCAACCACCTCCTCAAGACGGTGGCGCTCAACGACACCATCGAGGAGTACGACGTCGACGGCATTCTCAGCGGCATCCGCTGGGACGAACAGGAGTCCCGCGCGGACGAGACGTTCTTCTCGCCGCGACACGACCCCGACATCTACCCGCCCCACGACCGCGTCCAGACGATCCTCCAGTTCGCCGAACCCGACGTCTGGGAGGCCTACTGGAACTTCGTGGTGCCCGACACCGTCGAGGAGTACCCCGACGACGGCTACGTCCCCGAGAGCACCGACGACATCCCCGGCGACCTGACAAAAGAGGACCTGCCGGTCTCGCCGAAGTACTTCGCCGGCTTCCGGTCGCTGGGCAGCGAGGTGTCGACCGACAAGTCCGCCGAAGAGCCCGCGTGGCTCCAGGACATGGCGAACACCACCGAACGCGCAGGCCGCGCCCAGGACAAGGAGGACCTCATGGAGCGCCTCCGCGACCTGGGCTACATGTAATACTGTCGGACACAAGTACGTGAACACGCTCGTCGGTGTGTCACCATCGAGACGTCTCGTGGACCGCCAAACGAAGTATCGTCGCCCGTGGGACAGCCATTAAATAGCGGGCCGTAGTAGCCCCGACCGATGGCGAACTCGTCAGAAGACACGTACGTCCGCCGGAACGCGATCATCACGCTGTTGTGGCTGGTGGGGATGCTGGTCGCCGGACTGTTGCTCATCAACTTCGGGGACCTGCTCCAGAGCGTCTTCACCTGAGCGCGGAAAAAGTACATGGGCCCGGAGAGCATGCACTTAGAGTATGGCGAACCGTAGGGCCGAGAGTGCCGGTGACGCGTCCGTCCGGAGTCGGACAGTGAGCCGCCGGCGGCGCCGCCCGGTCGGGGTCCCGCGAGGGTGCAAAGCGCCGGGATGGGTTCGCGCCCGTCCGGGATTGCGGGGTGAGCGGTCGTGAGTCAGAAACCGGCGAAAGGCGACCTGGTGATGGGCGAGTACGAACTCGCCGAGAACATCGGCGAGGGAGGGTTCGCGAACGTCTTCCGGGCGCGGGACACCACCGACGGGTCGGAGGTGGCGATCAAGTACCCCAACTACGATGGGAGTCGCAACGACCGCGCGGTCATCAACGACTACTTCGAGAAGGAAGCCGACACGCTCGCGCGGATCCGCGATGCGGGCGGTCACCAGAGTCTCATGTCACTGGTCGAGTTCGGCGAGGAAGACGGCGTGCCGGTTCTGGTCGTCGAGTTCGTCGACGGGTACGAACTCGACGACGCGATCCGCAAGACCGGTCCGCTGGAAAACGACGAGGAGGTCCGCCAGATCGGTATCGACCTCTGTGACGCGATGAGCTTTCTCCACGGCAACGAGATCGTCTACCGGGACCTGAAACCGGACAACGTGATGATCACCGACCGCGGCGACGGGGTCACGCCGGTGTTGATCGACTTCAACACCGCGACGGGGTTCGACATGTCCGACGACGTCGGCGAGGAGACGACGATCGTCGGGCCCTACAAACCCCGGGAGGTCGCCGAGGCCGACCAGACCGACGCCCGCCAGGGGCCGTGGTCGGACGTCTACTCCGTCGGGAAGATCCTGCTGTACCTGCTGTCGGGGACTGTCCCGCGCAAGGACGGCGTCGACCCGCGGGAGTACGACGCGGAGTGTGAACCATACCTGGCCGAGATCGTCGAGCAGGCGACCCAGACCGACTACGAGCAGCGCTACCGGAACGCGACGGCGATGAAACGCGTGCTGGAGGCCCGGGACCCGAGTTCGCCGCCGACGGCCCGACTCGAACACGTCCAGACCGACACCGAGTACACCGTCTACCCGGGCGACACTATCGGCCGTCGCTACGCCCCCGGCCCGACGCCCTCGATCACCATCGAGGACGAGGAGGAGTACATCTCTACCGTGCAGGTGCAGTTCGACACCGACGACGACGGGGAGTGGTTCGTCCACGACCGGAGTCTCAACGGCACCTACATCGGGACCGGGAAGGCCTGGCAGCGTGTCCTGAGCGAGGACGGGCGCGAACGGTTGCGTGAGGTCGGCGAGGACCCGACGGAATCGAACGGGGAGACGCCACCGACCACGTACGGCCTGATGGACGAGGACTTGCTCGCACTCGTCCACCCGGATTACGGCGTCACCTTCGAGTTCCACGTCGATTAGGGTCGCCAGGTCGTCGGTTCTCGCGTCGAGCGCCGTCGAAGCGACGAGACAGGACAATTGTTTTGAGACGGGACCTGCATATCCCGATACTGATGACTCACGGTCCGACGCGGACGGTCGATTGCCCACTGTGTGGCCGGCCCTTCGATCCGAGCGAGGGGGACGAGCGGTGTCCGAACCACGACTGTGACGCGCGCCAGTCCAACCCCGACCCGGCGCGGGTCGTTCCCGACGGCGGTCACGAGCGGACGGCCGGCGGGGACGACGAGACGGTCCCATGTCCCGAGTGTGAGTCTCCGGTCGGAGCCGAGGACAACTTCTGCCGGGAGTGCGGGACGGACGTGTCCCACCTCGAACCGGGCGGGGAACTGACGAACTGTCCGTCGTGTGACGCCGACGTCGAACCCGAGGACAACTTCTGTCGCAACTGCGGGGAGGACCTGGACGCCCACCGACCCCCGGGAGCGACGGGCGTCGACGACGGCCCCGCCTCCACTGGTGACGACCCGGACGCCTCGACCGGAGGCGCCACCGGACAGGGCGGCGAGACCACGGGGGAACCCGGCTCCGACCGGGGGACGCCCGCCAGCCAGTCCGGCGGAGACACGACGGGACAACCTGCCGCCGACGCCGGTGAGCAGGCCACCGGAGACGAAGTCCCGGCAGGCGACTCCGAGGACCTCGCACGCGACCCCACCGAACCGCGGACCCCCGAGGATACCGGGGAGCGCACGCCCGAGGCGGGCGGGCAGACAGCAGACCGGACCGACGACCCCGGCGGAGCCGACGACGCGCCCGCTGGCGGCACCGGGGGCCAGACGAGCGAGGAGACGGACGAGTCGACCGAACAGAGCCTGACAGTTCACGTCCGGGAGAAAGACATCACAGTCCCGGCGGGAGAGACGCTCGGGAAACAAGTGCGCCGCGCCATGATAGACGCGGGCGACGACGAGGAAGACGCGGTGTGTGTCCACCGGGAACACGTCCGCTTCGAGCGCGAGAGCGGCGCGTTCTACCTGGTCGACCTCGGGCGAAACTCGACGGTCGTCAACGGCGAACAGCTGGAACAGGGCGACAGAGTCCCCGTCTCGGAGGGCGACCGTATCGAGCTGTCGAACGTGGCGGAACTACACGTCACCGACGCCTGACGCGCAGGTTCGCCGGCAGGTCAATGGACAGTGTTACACGCGACGAACTCGCCGTCTCCGTTCGCCTCCTCGCGGGCGAAGAGCGACGGTTGCTCGCCGGCCTGCTCGGCGGCGGCGCGGGCTATTTCGTCTGGCTCAGCGGCACCGGCGCTACCGCCGAACGGCTGGTCGAGTCGGTGCTCGGGCCAGTGTCGGTCTCACCCTGGTCGGCCGAGGCCACGCTGCTGGTGGTGATGTTTTCCGTCATGTGGGTGCTGCTCCCGTCGGTCCTGGCCGTCCGGTTCGTCGTCGACGAGGTCACCAACGTTCGCGGAAACGTCGAGAAACGGTACCGGCTGGAGCGGCCGTTCGTGTTGCTGGTCCCACCGTTCGTCGGGCTGTTCGTCGTGCTCGGAGCGGGGTTCGTCGGCGGGTTCGGGATGGGTCTGCTGTTCGTGCTCGGGTTCGTGAGTGCCGTCTCGCTCGTGCGGACGGTCGCGTACGGCTATCGCGTGTACGCGCTGTCGGCGCCACGGGGTCTCCAGGCGCTGCTGTTCGCCACAGCGGTGTTCGTCAGTCTGGCCACCGCGGTCACCTCCGCGGGCCTGGCCGGACAGGGTGAACTCGTCGTCGTCGCCGTGAGTTGGGCCGGCCTCTCCGGGGTCGCCTTCGGGACGGTGCCGGTCGCGGGAACAGCGGTACCGGTTCTCTCGCTCGCGAGTGCGACGATACCGGCCATCGCCGCGCTGACATACGTCGCCGTCCAGCTGCTCGCAGGGACCGTCGTCAGGGCCCGTCAACCGGAGGTCCCGCGGTCGGCACTTCGTGCCGGGCAGCGCCATCCCAGGGTCGTCCAGCCCGGCAACGGGGGTCGCCTGGCGACGGACACTCGCCCCGGTGAGACCGCGGGCGACCCGACTGGCGGTGACGACCCCGACGGCACAACCAGCGCCGCACCGACGAGTGTCGCCGGCGAGAACGGCCCGATCGACGGGGACGGCACAGACCAGGGCGACGACGGAGACGAGGTCGACAGTTCCGACCGGTTCGGGCAAACGCGCGTGTACACCCCTGGGTCCGACCCCGAATCACCGGACCAGATAACCGGAGCGTCGGTAAAAAACGAACTCTGCCCCATCTGTGGCACGACCTACGAGGCCGACCCCGACCGGACGCACTGTCCCAACTGCAACGCGATCCTCGACTAGGAGTGAGCGACCCGTTCGGCGTCGGCGGGACCGTCCTGGTCGGTGTGCCGCTCTTTGGCGAACCCACCCCCGCCTCCCTGTTCGACCTGTCCTGACCGCGGGCCCGCCGTTCCGGCGAGGCAGTGGCCGCCCTACCGCGCGTCGGCGATCCGGTCGAGCGCCTCGGGGTTCTCGATGCTGGACATGTCGCCGGGGTCCTCGCCGGTGTAGGTCGCGCCGATGGCCCGGCGGACGATCTTGCCGCTCTGGGTCTTAGGGAACTCGTCGACGAACAGCACTTCCCGCGGGCGGAACGGCTTTCCGAGCCCTTCGGCGACGGCGTCGCCGACCGCCTCCCGCAGGGCGTCGCTCTCCTCGTGGCCGTCCTCGACGACCACGTACAGCACGACTGCGGTGCCGGTCGTATCGTCGGGCACCCCGACCGCTGCGGCGCGGTTTATCGCCTCGTGTTCGATGGCCGCGCCCTCCACCTCGGCGGGGCCGACCTTCCGGCCCGCGACGTTGAGGGCGTCGTCGGCCCGGCCGTGGAGGAACCACAGGCCGTCGGCGTCCTTCTGGGCCCAGTCGCCGTGGTCCCACAGGTCCTCCCAGGTGCTCCAGTACTCTTCGAGGTAGCGCTCGTCGCCCGACCACAGCGACTTCGTCATCGACGGACACGAGTCCCTGGCGACGAGATAGCCGCGTTCGCCCGTCTCGGCTATCGACTCGCCGTCCTCGTCGACGATGTCGACGTCCATCCCCAGTCCGGGGCCGCCCAGGGTACAGGGCTTGAGCTCCTGGACCGGCATCGGCATGAGGAAACAGCCACAGATCTCGGTGCCGCCGGAGATGTTGATTATCGGGGCCTCGCCGCGACCGACCGTCTCGTAGAACCACAGCCAGGATTCGGGGTCCCAGGGTTCGCCCGTCGACCCGAGGATCCGCAGCGACGAGAGGTCGTGGCCCTCGACCCACTCGTCGCCCTTCTTTCGCAACGCGCGGACCGCCGTCGGCGAGATACCGAAGTGGGTGAGGTCGTGGCGGTCTATCATCCGCCAGTACCGGTCGGGGTCGGGGTAGTCGGGCGCGCCCTCATACATGAAGACGGTGTTGCCGAAGTGATGGTTGCCGATCAGCGTCCAGGGGCCCATCATCCAGCCGATGTCCGACACCCAGAAGAAGCGGTCGGCGGGTTGCAGATCGAACCCGAAGTACAGTTCCTTTGCACACTGGACGTTCACCCCGGCGTGGGTGTGGACGATCCCCTTCGGTTTGCCGGTCGTCCCCGAGGAGTAGAGCAACATCGACTCCTGGCTGGCGTCTACGTGTTTCGTTCCGTAGGCGTCGTCCATCGACCCGACGGCCTCGGTCCACCACTGGTCGCGGTCCTGCCAGGGGATGGCGTGGTCGCCGTCACTGCCGCGGGACCCAAGGCGGTCGTAGACGACGACGTCCTCGACGTGGCCGGCCTCGGCGATGGCGTCGTCGGCGGTCGCTTTCAGCGTGACGGGGTCGCCCCGGCGGTAGAAGCCGTCGCCCGTGAACAGCACCGAGGGCTCGGCGTCGTCGATGCGCGTGGCCGTCGCGTCGACGCCAAAGCCCGAGAATATCGGAACTGCGATGGCACCCACTTTGAAACAGCCATAGAGGATCGAGACGACTTCGGGGACCATCGGCATGTACAGGCCGACCGTGTCGCCGGTCCCCACATCACGGGATTCGAGGTAGTTCGCGACCTCGTTCGACCCCCGGTGGAGTTCGTGGAAGGTCACCTCGCGGACGTCGGCGGCCTCGCCGTCCGCCCAGGGTTCGCCCTCCCAGATGAGCGCGACTTTGTTGCGGGTTTCGCTGTCGGGAGCGGCGTGGCGGTCGAGAACGTTGTGCGCGATATTCGTCTCGCCGCCGGGGTACCAGTCGGTGAACTGGGGGCCGCCGCGGCTCGCGGTTGTACCGCTCGCGTTCGAGGCGTCGGACGCCTCGCCGTCGTCCCGGACGCGGTCGTAGGGCTCGAAGAACTCGACGTCGAGGTAGTCGACTATCGTGTCCCAGAACCAGTCGACGCCGGAAGCGGGTTCGTCGGGGTCGGCCCGGGTCGTCCGCGCGAGGAGTTCGTCGTAGTCGTCGATGTCGTACGCCCGCATGAACTGCCAGACGTTGGTCGATTCGACGAACTCACGTGTGGGTCGGTGGACGACCTCGTCGATGTCTTCGAGTGTCTCCATGCCATGTCATTGCACGCCACGCGAGGTAACGTTTTCCCGGGTGTGTGGACACGACAGACCCGACGACCCAAACAGTCATATCTCACTAGTCATAACGTGAACGGAACCGCGACGATGGCCGAAGACAGTCGGGACGAGGCTGACCGCAGTCGGGACGCGGCGGACGCCAGTGGCGACGGTGACCGGTCCCGTGACGACGCCGACGACCGGTACCACGAACCGGCGGCAGTCGACGAGGCCACCGGCGACCTCGCTCTCCCGGACCCGCTGCTCGAGATTCTCGCGAATCCGACCGAGGGTCCCAACAGACTGCCCTACCTGCTCGGACTGCTCGACGGCCCGGACCCCCGCGAGCGACTGACCGCCGCGACGGCGGTGTGTCTGGTCGTCGAATCACATCCCGACCTCGTCGCCTACACGGTGGGTCGACTGGTCGACAGACTCGACGACGACGCGCCCGTGGAGGTCGCTCACGCCCTGGACTACCTGGCCGCACGCCGCCCCCGCGACGTCGACGAGGCGGTCGCCGACCTCGACGACGCGGCCGAGCGTCGCGCCCGCCGACGGATGTACCGCACCGGTGGAGGGTTCGCTCGCAGCGAGTATCTCTCGCCGACCGAGGGCGACCGCCCCGTCGGCCGGACCAGGGTCGCCAGCGGCGCCTCGGAAGACCCGCGCCGGACCTACACGGAGGACGGGGACGCCGACCGGGACCGCCGGGCCGACGGGGAAGACCCGGACGACGCCAGCGACGGGTCGGACGGCCCGGGTTCCGACGACCCGGACGACCGGGCCGGTGTCGGCGACACTGGTTCGGGGGGCGTTACGAGCGGGACGCTCCAGCTGGTCTCGAAGCGTCTCTCGGCGGTCATCCAGCGGAGCCGGTTCGACGACCTGTCGGTGCTGGACGAGCGCCGCCGGGGGCGGTACGGCGACGTCTGCCGGACCGCAGGGACCATCGACGGTGAGCAGCGAGCAGTCGCGCTGACGGTGTATCGCCTCCCGGACGACCGCACGGGGTTCGTCGACGGGTTCCGGGCCGCGATGGCCGACTGGAGCGAGGTCGACGGCCACGAGACGGTCCTGCCGGTGTACGACTGGGGCGCCCGACCGCGGCCCTGGGCAACCGTCGAGTACGCGGACGTGACGCTGGCCGCCCGCGAGGACGACCCCCGCGACCCGCTGTGGACCGCCCTCCAGGTGACCGAGGCCGTCGGCTACGCCCACCAGCACGGCGTCGTCCACGGCGCCGTCGACCCGGGCAACGTCGTCTACCGCGACGACGTCCTGACCGACGACGAGCGCCGGCGACCCCTCCTGTCGAACGTCGCGTTCGCGGCCGCCACCGGCATCGACCGACCCGGCCGGGGCGTCGACCCGCGCTACGCCGCGCCCGAACACTACGACGACCGCTTCGGGCGCGTCGACCACGCGACCGACGTGTACGGTCTCGGCGCGGTGCTCTTTCGCCTGTGTACCGGCAAACACCCCTACGACGGCGACCCCGCTGACGTTCGCGAGCGGGTTCTCGGGGATGGGACGCTGACGCCGACGGACGTCGACGCGGACCTCCCCGGGAACATCGACCGGGTCGTCAGGAAAGCCACGGCCACGCGGAAACTCAAGCGGTACGAAACGGTGACCAACCTCGCTCGGGAACTACGGACGATCCGCGATGGCGGGTGAGTTCGAACTGGGGTTGAACCTGCTGGCTGACAACCCCAACCTGACGTTTATCGCGTTCATCACCATGGTGTTGCTGACGGTCATCAGCGTTCGCTTCGGCTACTACGCGGTGGCCAACCGCCGGGCGACCGGGATGGCCGCACAGCGGGTCCTCTGGGAGTACCTCGCGGCGGTCGGCGTGGTCGCGACGCTGTACGGTTTCGTGGGGATCCTCGAAATCGTCTCGACGGTCCGGGCGACGTTCAAACAGGGGCTGATGCTCGCGGTCGTGTTGTTGCTGGCGCTGTCGATCCGGGAGATCTACTACAACGCGGGGCTGTCGACCGACGCGGAGGGCCGCGACGGCCAGTTCGGGGGTCGGCGCGCGGTCGAACTCCTGTTCGTCGGCGTCGTGGCGGCCGTCATTTTCGGCATCGCCGCGACCGGCCTCCACGACGGCCTCCTGGCGCTCCAGGGCGTCGGCGGCCTCGCGTTCGCGGGGTATGGCTTCTGGTTCGGCCGCCAGCAGACCACCGCCGCGATGGTCCAGGGGACGATGATCGACTCGCTGTTGCGCCACCTCCTGCCCGTGATGGCGTTCGCGACGCTCGTGCCCGCCGTCGACCTGGCCACCGTCGCCGGCCTCGACCGCGTCGTCGTCATGCACGTCCAGGTGGTGTTCGTCATCATGACCGCCACCGCCCTGATGACCGCCACCATCAAACTCCGCCAGAACCTCGCCAGTCTGTGACCGTCGCGCCGTCCGGCCCGTTTTGTCGGTGGAGCGCCAAAGGAGTGTATGCGCAAGCGACCAGAGCGGCGCGCGGACGTCGCGGACGTCGACTGTACTGTTCCTATAGGGAACTCTATTGCTTCGAGTTGACGTCGACGGCGTCGAGATCGGGCTCGTCAAACTCGAGTGCTTCCGCAACCGCCGCTGGCAGTTCCGGGCGGGGCGCCGATTCGTGGCGTTCGATTTTCTCGGTCTTGCGCGTGTTTTCGTAGAGAGCACGAGCGATCGGGAGCCCACGGAGATACTTGTAGTCGTGGAGCACTTCGACGCCCCGCTCGGTGAACCCGTAGAACTGGGCGGGAAGGTCACGTTTCTCCTCGCTCGGTTCGTACGTGTAGCGTGCGAGGAGCCCGGCGTCGATCAGTGTTTCCAGCTGGTCTTTGATGGCCGCCTGACTCTTCCCAGTCATGTACTCGAGTTCGGCGAGCGACATGAGGTGGGTGGGATGGCCCAGCAGTTCCTGGATGATGAGATGGCGCGTATCCTGGGATAGCAGCTTGAACAGCCGCTGCTGTTCCGCGAACGGCCCCGCATCGGCTGTTCCGCTGTGACTCTCGCTCATACGTGTCTCTACGAGCAGCGGCGCTATAACAGTTAGGGTCACCCAAGTTGGTTAATAGAGAGAATACCAATGTGATTCAGAATCAATAAGGTGTTGTAGTTTGAACTAGCGGTAATGAGCGATCCAAGTCCACCGCCAGACGCTGCGGACATTATGACGGTGGTACACGAGGCTGTTGGAGGCCTCGAACTCGAACCAGCAGAGAAGCGAGAGATCTGGCGCTTCATCCAGCGTGAATTGCCGTATCTCAGGAGTCAGCGAACATCGTACTTTATCCTTGGCAGCTATCGCGATCCCTACATCCGCCGGCTCCGTGCCGTGCAGAGCGAACTCACGAAGCAACTCGGTGCGTATCCGTTCATACTGGGGGATCTCCTCGAACTTCCGACTGACCGGCTCAATACGTTCGATATCATGTTCTCCCTGTTGGCGACGTACAGCGACTACATCGTGGGTGTCTTCGAGAAGGAAAGCGGCGGTGAAGCGCCGGAATTAGGCGAGATCGATGACTCACCGTATTTCGAGAAATCGTACGTGTTCCCACGCGACTACTTATGGGTCACTGACGCGAACCTCGAGTCGAAACACCACGTCATCCAGGCTGCGCTTGAGATTGCGTATACCGATGACTTGACGGAGGATGAAGCAGCGTCAAAAATCAACTCGCCCCTCGAGCGTGCACGAGACACTGGCATCGACATCGCTGAAGACGACGTCTGGGAGGTACTCAGCGACCGGACAGACAAGGGGGAGGACTCAGCGGCGTACAGCTGGGTTCATCTCAACAAGTTCCGCAAATTCGAATTACACGATCGGTGTTTCCCATGGACAACGGAGGAAGAACTCCGAGCTGCTGTTGCTGAGCTCCCGTCCCCGACACCACGTCCGGAGTGGGAAGAACGCGATGAGTCCTGATACGGTCGTGCAAATGACTCGCTTCGCTCGCCATTTTGAGATGTGTGGGATTACCGTCCAAGACGCGCTCTCGCGCGTCTCTCTGCGGTATGACGAACGAACCGCGAGCGAAGCGAGCGGTGAGTGAGTCATCTGTAGCTAACACGCTTCCTCGTACTTCCAAGTGTAGTGTGATTCGGTTCTGTTCTTCCGTGAGCCGGAGTGTCCTGCCTGCGGTACAACTGACGTGAACAAGAACGGCACGTACGAGCGGGAACTGATCGACACGTCCCCAAGGAAGTAGACCCCAATCTATAAGACAATTCGAGAAAATACGATATGATGTAATGACTCAGAGTACCCTCGGTCGAATCTGGACCCGGATCGTAGACCGCTATCGTTCGGATACTACCGCAGATTGTTGCGGAACGGCTATTGAAGAAGTCCAGTCTGACTCGTCAGAGTCCGAGTCGGATAGCTGCTGCAATTAACTCAAAACGTATAATACCAATATGTCTAGAACAGACTCCCCGCCGGACGATGCCCAGGATGCGCTTGAACGGCTGTACGATGACCCAGAGGCACGGATTGTCGACTTACAGAACGTTCGGCCATCCGACCAGGACGTCGCCGGCCAGGCAGCCGTTTTCAAGGCGCTCGGAAGCGAGAATCGCCTTCGTGTCCTCGAGGCACTCCGTGACTCGGAGTGCTGTGGCTGTGAGTTACAGGTCGTCCTGGATGCCCCACAATCGACCGTCTCCACTCACCTCCGGAAGCTGAAAGAGGCCGGATTAGTGAAATCCCGCAAGAAGGGGAAGTGGAGCTACTATCGGATCGCCGA
>PXQN01000058.1 GCA_003021305.1 Halobacteriales archaeon QH_10_67_22
GGACAGAGCACGACGCTGGTGCTGGCGGTGGCGGGGGTGCTGGTCCTGGTCGGCCTCGGGCTCGGCGCCGCCTTCGTCACCGGTGTCATCAGCCCTGGTGACGCCGGCACAGACCAGCCCACCGCTACGCCGCCGCCCGCCACCGCCGCCCCAACCCCGACAGCAACGGCCACGCCCACCGCGACGGCTACCCCCACCGCTACGCCCACGCCGAGTCCGACCCCGACGGCGTGGCCGACGCCCGCGACTCCGCCCGAACCGACCGACTACAGCAATTTCCTCGGGAACCTTCCCTATGGGATTGCTCAGATGACGACTGTTACGGTCCGGGCACAGGGAGCGGAGATGAACGGAGACACGCTCGTTCTCGTATTCAACGAGAGCGAGGATACTCAGACGGCGACCAAAGAACGGTCCGGGATCGCAACTGGGTACGCAGCCATTATCCGTAAACACGACCAGGGACGGTTTGAGAGCGATGTCCCACGCCAGATGCGGGTGATCGAAATCAACAGCGAGGACGACCCGCCCGAAACATTCGTCGTCAATACCTCTCTCGCGCGTGAATATGCTGGATTCGAGATTGAAGGTCCCGAATACGTCGAACGATTCGGTCGTACCAGTCGGGATGCAACTGCCGAAGAACGGGAGTACGCAAAAGACATCAACCAGTTAAAAGATAATATCACGATGTACCCAGGCGGTGAACTTGAAGTGGAGGACTGATCAGGGTTCAATACTCTACGTTTCTCTCCTTTGTCGTATCCACTCGGACACGAATAGGTCAACACGCTTTTCTCTGATCCGAGAGCGAAACGGTTTCTGCGCGCCGGACGGGCGACGAGACTGTTACTTGGTTCGTGTCTGAGTGGATATTCTCCGTGCCCCACAGTCACAGACATTTCTGCGAGTATGGGGTACAAAGTTACTCGTCGGGCGGGTCGGTCAGAACGACGACGAAACTGCCGTCCTCGAGGCCGACGATGCGGGCGCGGGCGTAGAAGGTGTCACCGTCGGGTTGCTCGACGACACAGCCGCCGGTCCAGCGCCAGTCGTCCCTGACGCGTTCCAGCGCCGTCGATTCGAGGCGGTCGGCCTCTGCGGACGGGAAACACGTCCGCCAGTCCCGGCCCTGGAGTGTCTCCCGGTCGCGACCGACACGACGCGCGAACGAGCGGTCGACGACCGAGAACCGGCCGTCGGGGTCGACGACCGCGGCACCGCAGCGAGTCTCTTCGAGCGCGGCGCCGGTCCGTCGGGCGTGTGCGGCCGCCCGGCGGTGGGCGACCAGCGCCTCGACGCGGCCGGCCAGCAGCGTCGCCGTCACGCCAGCGTCGCCCTTGTGGGCGAGGTCAGTCCACTCGCTGTCGGTGACCGCATCCAGAACCCCGGCGGACGGTGACGAGGCCATCATGACGACCGGGACCGTCGGGGCCTGCTCGCGAACGGTCGACAGCGCGTCGAGCGGGTCCCGCGAATCGCAATCGACCACGACGCAGTCGACGTCGTCGAGACCGTCACCGAGGTCGCCCGACACGGGCCGGACGTCGAACCCGGAGTTCTCGACGAGCGCGTCCACCGCATCGTCGTCCCCGGCCGACAGGACGGAGACGTGTGACTCGGCGGAGAGGCCGTCGTCCGTGGCACTCAGTTTACTCGGTTCCATTCTGGTCATCACCGGTGACGGGGGATCACTGCTCGATCTGTTCGGTGTAGTCTGACTGGATCCAGGCGTGTCTGTTCTCCGGGTCCGCGATCATGGCCAGTCGCGTGTCACCGACGCCGTACTCCTCGTAGGTCGCTCTGATCTCGTCGTCTTCGCTGTCGTGTGCGTGACGCGCAGTCATCACGGCCCCCACTCGGACCGCTCGTCGGTCGACTGGGTCACGACACCGTGGCGTGACGGAGTCGCCGGACTCCCGACCGTGACCGTGCCGTCGCTGTCGACGACGACCGTGTACCCGGCGTACTCGAACTGAACGCGCGTGAGTGTGGCACTCTCGACCAGTCGTTCGAGGGCGTCGGGGTCGACGACCTCGCTCAGCTGTGGCTCGAGTGAACGCGGGCTCGTCCCCGCCGCTGTCGCGACCGTCTCGACCACGTCGACGATGACGCCGTCCGACGAACTGTTCTGTTTCGTGGGCTCCATCATACTCTGCATTGGGCCACAGACAGTATCCCTCTGATCGTTACGTGCGTTGGTAGGCGGTAAGGGTGCCCCTAATATGTATAGTGCCCTCCCGTCGGGGCCCTTCTCGTCGGAGTCCAGGCGGGTGGTTTCGGGTGAGACCAGTGTCGACAGGTACAGGTTGTTTGTTGTATAGTGGCCGGAGAACCAAATTTTAAACCGCCTCTAGGTGTTTGTAGACTAATGAGTGAGTACTCGTCTCGTCCGGAGACGGTCACAGGGCAGTGGCCGCTCGACCGGAAACAGCGCATCGTCGCGCTGGTCGCCGCCGTCGCTATCGGCGGCGTCCTCGCGGCCGTCGCGGGAACCGACCTGGCGAGTCCGGGACAGGTAGTACGGCTCGTCGGGCTGTTGTCGTTCGGTCTGGTCGGGCTCGCGACCCGTAGCGAGGCCGACGTCGAGCAACTGATAGCGGACGTCGAACGTTTCGAGGCCGGCGAAGACGTCTCCTTCGAGACCGACCGCGACGACGAGATCGGACGGCTGTACGAGGCGGTCGGGTCGCTGGCCAGCATCGTTCGCGACAGGGAGACGCGCGACGACCGGAGCGAACGCTACCGCCAGCGCCTGTACGAGGTCACGTCCTCGCCCGACCTGTCCGACGACGAGAAACGGGAGCGCCTGCTCGAACTCGGCTGTGAGTACCTGAACGTCGATAACGGACACGTGACACACATCGACGAGGGCGAGGCCCGCCACGAGGTCGAGGGGGCCTGGGGCTCGGACCTCGTCGAGGCGGACGCCGTCACTGACCTGTCGGAGACGTTCTGTCGGAAGACGATCGAGTCCGACGACATCCTGGGGGTCGCGGACACGCCGGCGGCCGTCGACGCGAACGACCCCCGCAACGAGTGGGGGATCGGCTGTTACATCGGCGCGAAGATAGAGACCGACGACGGGCTGTACGGGACAGTCTGTTTCGTCGACGAAGAGCCCCGCGAGCGGCCGTTCACCGCGAGCGAGAAGTCGTTCGTCGACCTGGTGGCCCGCTGGCTGGGGTACGTCACCGAGCGCCGCGAGCGCGAGCACGAACTCGAACGGACCAGACACCTGCTCGAACAGGCCCAGCGGATGACCCAGGTCGCCGGCTGGGAACTCGACGTCACCTCGGAACCGCCGGAACTGACCGTGACCGACGAGGGCTACCGTCTCCAGGACGTCCAGCCGGACAGAGACGCCAACTTCTTACGGGCCTTAGAGCGTGTCCACCCCGAGGACCGACCCCGTGTCGAGGACGCCGTCGACCGGGCGATCGAAGAGGGCGAACCGTTCGACGTCGAACTGCGCCTGACCACCGCCGAGGGCCGGCACCGCTGGAACCAGGTCATCGGCGAACCCGTCAGGGAGGACGGCGAGGTCGTCGCGGTCCGCGGATCCCTCCAGGACGTCACCGAGCGCAAGGAACGGGAGCTGGCGTTTGAGTCGCTCCACGAGACCGCGCGCGGACTGCTCGGGATCGAGAGCGAGCGCGACGCCGCCGACCTGGTCGTCGAGACGGCCGCGACGGTGCTCGATGCCGACTGTGTCGCCCTCTACCAGCTCGACGGGGCGTCAAACCGGCTGACCGCGACGGCCCACTCGGCGGGCTTTGCCGACCACTACGGCGGGGTGCCCGACGTGGGCGCCGACAGCGACTCGCCGCTGTGGGACTGTTTCGTCACCGCCACGCCGACGGTGTTCGACGGGACGACCGGCGACGGGGACACGCCGCTCGGTGGCGAGCGGCCGTCCGGCGGTCTGTTCGTCCCGGTAGGCACCCACGGGGTGTTCGTCGTCGTCACGACCGACCCGCCGGTCGCCGACGACGTCCGCCAGCTGGTCGGGACGCTGGTCGCGACGGCGGCGGCCGCGTTCGACCGGATCGAGAGCGAGGCGACGCTGCGGGACCGCGAGGCCGAACTCGCGACACAGAACCGGCGGCTCGAACGCCAGATCCAGGTGACCGACCTCATCAGGCGGATCGACCGGTCGCTGGTCGAGGCGACCAGCCGCGAGGAGATAGAGCAACTGGTCTGTGAGCGACTCGTCGAGGCCGGCGACGCGACGTTCGCCTGGGTCGGCGGGCTCGACGCGGCGAGCGACGACCTCGAACCCCGCGCCTGGGCCGGAGCCGGCGAGGAGTATCTCGACACGGTGACGGGCGCGGCCGCCGAGGGGACCGAACCGGCGGCCGCGGCCGCCGCCACCGGCGAGGTCACCGTCGTCGCCAACGCCGCCGACCGCCTCCACGAGGAGCCGTGGGCCGAACTCGCACTGGCCCGCGATTTCAGTTCCGTCGTCGCGGTGCCGCTGTCGTTCGACGACTACTCCTACGGCGTGCTCGCCGTCTACGCCGACGAGCCCGACGCGTTCACCGAACGCAAGCGGGCCGTGTTCGGCGAACTCGGGGAGAACGTCGCAAACTCCATCAACGCCGTCGAGACCCAGCGGGCGCTGTACGCCGACACGCTGGTCGAACTAACACTAGGAATCGACGACGCCGACACGTTCCTGGCCCGCATCGCACGCAAGGCGTCCTGTGACGTGACCTACGAGGGGCTGGCCACCCGGGGGACCGACGAAACGCGGCTGTTCTTCACGGCCGAGACCGGCGACGCCGACGCCGTGGCGGCGACCCTCGACGACCTGGTCGTCGTCACCGACTACCGCCTCGTCGCCGAGTCCGAGAGCGAGTGTCGGTTCGAGGCGACGGTCGCCGAGGAGACGGTCGCCGCAGTGCTCGTGGGCCACGGCGGGAGCCCGCGGTCGATCCGTGCCGACGTGGACGGCCTCACCATCGTCGTCGACCTCCCGCCGACCACGGACGTCCGGACGTTCGTAGAGATGCTCACCGGGCGCTACCGCGGCGTCATCCTCGAGAGCCGGCGGGACGTCGAACGTGCCACACAGGCCCGGAGCGAACTCGTCTCGTCGCTGCTGGACGAGCTCACCGAGCGCCAGCTCGAAGTGTTGCGGACGGCCTACTTCGCGGGCTTTTTCGAGTGGCCACGCGACTCGACCGGCGAGGACGTCGCCGAGATGCTCGGCGTCACCCAGCCGACGGTCAACCGCCACCTCCGGCTCGGCCAGGGGAAACTCCTCGCACAGCTGTTCGAGGGCGGGGCGCCCTGACCACCGTGGGACCCCGCGGGTTACCCACTGACGCCAGGAGTCCACAGTCCGCCGGCGGCCGAGACGGTGGACCGTGTCACCGGCTCCCAGCCCACCCGAACAGTCTTTCCGTCCCCACCCGACCAGCGAGTATGACCGAGGAGCACACGCCCGGATCGGCCGGCGACCCGACGAACGCGTGGGACGCCGACGACTACGACACCGACACCGGCTTCGTCGCCGCCTACGGCGAGTCGGTGGTCGACCTGCTCGACCCCCAACCGGGCGAGCGGGTGCTCGACCTCGGGTCGGGGACGGGCCATCTCACCGCCGAGATCGCCGACGCAGTCGGCCCCGACGGCGCCGTCGTCGGCGTCGACAGTGCCCCGGAGATGGTCGCGGCGGCCCGGGAGTCCTACCCCGGTGTCGAGTTCGTCCACGCCGACGCCCGTGCACTCACCGCCGCGGACCTGCCGGTCGGGTCGGTCGACGCCGTCTTCTCGAACGCGGCGCTACACTGGATCCCGGGCGCGGACCAGGCTGCGGTCGCCCGACGGGTCGCCGACGTCCTCGACCCCGGCGGGCGCTTCGTCGCGGAACTCGGCGGCACGGGCAACGTGTCGGCCATCGTCGACGCCACGAAAGCGCCACTCCGCGAGCGCGGGTACGACCGCGATCCGAACTGGTACTTCCCGACGGTCGGCGAGCACGCGACGGTGCTCGAACGGACGGGGTTCGAGGTGAGCATGGCCCGCCTGTTCGACCGCCCGACCGAACTGGACGGCGAATCAGGCCTGCGCGACTGGCTCGACGTCTTCGGGGACTCGCTGTTCGCCGGCCTCGACGAGGCCGAACGCGAGGCCGTCGTCAGCGCCGTCGAGGACCGCTTGCGCGACCGGCTGTACGACCCCGGGACCGAGACCTGGACCGCCGACTACCGGCGCCTCCGGTTCCGCGCGGTCCGGGAGTGACCGGTACGAACCGCTCGCGTCGGCCCGACAGACCACACCACGCCGGCCGCCCCGGGAATTACAGCATCTGATAATAGAGCCCAAAACTGTTCTACGGTGGCGGCCCCAGACGAAACACGATACCGAGTGCTGAGTGTCGGTCTGACGGTGGACGCCCCCTCTACGGCAAGCGGCGTCGTCGCTGTCGGGCGACACAGCAGTGTCGGGAACGAGTAGGAATGACAGTGCGCTCGGCGGATCTGATCGGTGTGCTGTACGTCGTCGGCGAGCAGGGGACGGATATCGCCCTCCGGAACCTGGAGCGCACGCACGACCAGTTTACGGTGTCCGTGGCCGACGGGGGCGGGACGGTCGGTGCGAGCGACGCCGACTGTCTGCTAGTCGACGGGCCAGGATTCGACGGGTCGCTCGAGGGGGTTCTCGACGGTGTCCCGTCACACCTGCCGGTCGTACTGGTCGTCGGCGAGGACGACGACGTGCCGACGGACGAGTCCGGGTCGGTACTGGCGACAGAGTTCATCCGGCGTCGGGACGCGGCCGAGGCCGCCCGGCTCGCCACCAGAGTTCGGTCGGCCGTCGCTCGTTCGGGGCTGGACCAGCGGGACCGACAGCAGATCCTCCGGGAACTGCACGACGTCGCGACCGAACTCCCCGAATACGACAGCGTCGAGGCGGTCTGTGAGCGGACGGTCGAGGCGGCCGAGACGGTGCTGGAGTTCGACAACTGCGTGATCACCCTCGCGGAAGGCGACCGGATGCGACTGGTCGCTCTCTCCGACGAGTTCCCGGGCCGGGACTTCGACTCGCTCCCGATCGACGACAGCTACGCCGGATACATCTACCGGACCGGAGGGTCGATCATCGCAGACGACATCAGCAACTTTCAGAAGGCGAACCCGCAGGGACCGTACAGGAGCGGGATGAGCATCGCACTGGGCGACCACGGGACCTGCCAGATGATCTCGGAGCGGGTAGGCGCTTTCGACGAGGGGGACAAGGAGCTCGCGGAACTGCTCGTGGCCCACACCGAATCGGCGCTGGACCGGCTGACGCGGGAGACGGAACTCAGAGCGCAAAACGAGCGTCTCGAGGAGTTCGCCAACGTCCTCACCCACGACCTCCGGAACCCGCTCAACGTCGCCCGCGGGCGGGTCGACCTCGCCTACGAGACCGGCGACACTGACCAGTTAGCGGTCGCGCTCGACGCGTTAGACTGGATGGAGACGCTGATCGACAACCTGCTCACGCTGGCCTGCGACGGCGAGGACCTCGGGGAGAGACAGGAGGTGTCGCTCGAGACGGTCGCACGCGCCTGCTGGCGGACCGTCGAGACGGAAGCGGCGACGCTCGAAACGGGCCGGGACGTGACACTCCGGGCCGACCGGTCCAGGCTCCAGCAGTTGCTCGCGAACCTCACCCGGAACGCGATCGACCACGCCGGTGACGACGTGGACATCGAGATCGGTGGACTCGACGACGGCTTCTACGTCGCCGACGACGGACCGGGGATTCCGCCAGCGGAGCGAGACAGCGTCTTCGAGGTCGGACACTCGACCGGCCGAGGCGGGACCGGGTTCGGACTCGCGATCGTCGAACGCATCGCCGACGCCCACGGCTGGGCTATCGACGTGGACGAGAGCGAGCCCGGCGGCGCACGCTTCGTGGTCTCCGGCGTCGATGTCGTGGCCTGATACTGTCGGACACAAGTACGTGAACACACTCGTCGGTGTGTCACCATCGAGACGTCTCGGAGACCGCCAAACGAAGTATCGAGTGTCGACTTGCTTGTGTCCGACAGTATGAGCCCGCGGATAGGGGAGGCGTCGTGGTGGCGACGTCGCGACCCGGGTGAGTGACCCGGGACGATCCACACAGGGCGTCCACAGGGTTTTAGCGGCCGAGTGTGGAACTGCAAGCGATGGCCAACTCCAACGAGAAAGGGGACCGCCGCGAGCGCGAACTCGTCAACGAACTCGACGGGGCGGGCTTTGCGGTGATGCGCGCACCGGCCAGCGGGAGCGCCACCGAGCGGGAACTCCCGGACGTGCTCGCGGGCGACGGCGATGACTTCTACGCCATCGAGGCCAAGTCCTCCTCGGGCGCGCCGATCTATCTGGACGGCGAGGAGGTCGAGGCGCTGCTGTTTTTCGCGCGCAACTTCGGCGCGAAACCCCGCATCGGCGTCCGGTTCGACCGCGAGGACTGGTACTTCTTCCACCCTGGCGACGACGCCGTCCACGTCACCGACGGCGGGAACTACCGCGTCAAGAAAGAGACCGCGCTGGCCGACGGCGTCGACTTCGACGAACTCGTCGGCCACTCCGAGAAGGTCACGCTCGACGAAGTCGGTGAGTCGGGGCCCGACCAGGCGACGCTGGACGTCCTCGGCGCGCTCGAACGGGGCGACCTCACGAGAGAAGAGGCCGCCGAGATGCTCGATTAGACGTTCGGGTCCGGCACGTCCAGGATCTGCGCGTTGTCGACCCGTGCCAGTCGCGAGCGGGGAAACGAGTACCGGCGCGGGTTCTCGGCGGCGTACTCGCCGAGGTAGGTCGCCTCGACGACGGGGTCGTCCCGGGGGTAGGCCGCGTTGGTGTCGTAGGCGGCCACGAGTCGGTTGTCGGGGCCGACGCGGACCTCGTCGGCGCGGCGGTCGCTCACGCCCGCGACGACGAGTCGCTTCCCGCTCTCGCGGTCCCGGACGACGTCGCCCGGGCCGAGGTGACAGTCCGGACAGAGCGCGGGGACCGCATTCGTGGGGACGAACGTCTCGGCGCCACAGGCCCGACACGTCGCGCGGCGCTCGCCGGGCGGCGGGACCCGGCCCGTCGAGATCTCGATGGCGACCCGCCGGAGGTGTTTGCACCGCTCGCCCCGGATCGCGTGGTCGGGACAGGTACACGACCGGTTCTCCGGGTCGACGACGTAGGTGGCGCCGCTCTCGCTGTCGACGGCGTACCGGCCGTCGCCGAGCGGGCGGACGGCCATGCGCTCGGTCCAGGCCCGGGCCGCGCGCTCGTCCATACGCCGGACGTCCGGTGCGAGTGCGGTCCGCTGGGTCGGTGTGGGGTGTCGTGAATTAGCCATAGGCATTCGGACGCGTCTGTTTTTCCCGCTGCGTCCACACGAAACGTAGGTGCTGGACGACCCTAAACCCGTCGCCAGTGTCGGGAGCGGGGTAGTCTCGCAGGGGCGAGCCGGACGGTTCGGAAGAACACGAACGGGGACGGCCGGTCGGGAACCGTCCGTTTCGGGGCTGGTGGGTGCTTCGAAGCCCTTTTGACCGGGCCGGAGGAACGGAGCGGCATGGACGTAGACCGGAAGACGGTCGTCGAACTGGCCGTCTCGGCGTTCATCATCGTCGCGTTCACTGCCGGGGTGTTCTTCGTGAGTCGGGTCTACGCAGACCCGGACAACGCGACGACCAACTCGTCGATACCGCCGTCGATCCTGCCCGACGGAGGTCTCGCGCTCGTGGGGACGATCGGCGTGTTCGTCCTGCTGGTCGCCGGCATCGGGCTGTTCATGTACAGCCAGGACTTCGACGAGGACTAATAGTGATTATTGTCGGTCTGTTCCGGATCGACCGCACGCAATCGTGCGGTCGTACCGGTAAATCGCTACAATAATCACTATAAGTCGGTCCCGGAGAGTCGTCGGGTCAGGCCTCGGACGATTCGTCGGCGTCGTCGTCGCGCCAGTCGACCAGGTCGTCCTCGTCTTCCTCGTCTATGCGGTGTTCGTAGTAGTTCAGCGGGTGGGACTCGTCGATGACGTCCTCGCAGATGTCGTCCTTGTTGTAGCAGTCGCCGTAGGACTGCATCGTCGCACACGACGGCGGTGAGTACTCCGTCGGACTGGTCGCGCCGCGGATGTGGTCGACCTGGTAGCGAGTCGCCTCCTCGCCGAACCCGGGGTTGACCTCGAACAGGTCGACGATCTCGTCTGTCGTCATCCCGATGCTCGTCAGGAACGAGGCGATCGCAAAGCGGGAGTGGTGTTCGAGGTGGTCGCCCTTCTGTATCCGGTCCAGCAGGTGTTTCATACAGGGCGGGAACAGCTCGGGGACGACGGTGTCGATCTCGCGTGTCAGGTCCAGGTCGGCGAGGCGGTCCTCGAGGTCGGCGACTTCCGCGTCGAGTTCGTCGGCGATGACGTCGGGCACCGACAGCGGGAGCCCGTCGACGACGCGGTGCTGGACGGCCTGCTGACAGAGCGCGAGCAGTTCTTCGCGGGTGACGGTCACCTCGCCGTCGACGAGCGTCCGGTTGACCAGCCGCCACTCGTCGCCCCACTTGTCGGCCGCGAGATCCAGGTACGCCCCGACGCCGACCCGGTAGCCGTCGGGCGTCTCGCGCACGTCGCCGGTCAGGTCGAACTCCGCGAGCAGGTCGGCCAGTGCCAGCCGCTCGGTGCGCGTGCTCTTGTACTCGCTCGTCGCGGCCAGTTCGTCGGTGAACCGCTCGCGGGCCGTCGCCGCCTCGGCGCGGGCGTACTTGCGGGTCAGGACGCGCTGGTCGACCAGCGAGACGAGCACCCGCGCGACCGGGTACGAGAGCACCTCGACGCGGGTCCGGCGGTGGGCCTCGCCGACCGTCCCGTCGGCCAGCGCCGAGGCGACGCGGTCGCGGCCGCGCGCCACGACGGCGTCTTCCGTCGCGACCACCGCCGCGAGGTCGACGCCCGCCTCGTCGACGGCCCGCCTGGCAGCCGACAGGAACGGATAGCGCGCGTGCAGCGGTGTGATCGCCATCTGCAGGCCGGTTGCGCGCGAACCCGAATAAACCCCGTGGTCGGTCCGCACCGCTCCCGCGGCTGCGAACCCGGCGACTGCAGACGGACGGGCCGCTCGACGTTCGGACTGAAACCGGTGACCGTCCCCGGCGGCCCCGGCGTGAGCATCGAAAGGGGGGAAGGGGGAAGGAGGAAGGGGATGAGGGTGGTCGGTAGGTGGGGACCCACCGACCATACTGAAATGCCGAAGGTGGAGCGGGTCAGCCGCTCCGACCGGCCGCTGACATCCACGTTCCGCTATCCGTTGCCGTTGCCGTTGTTGCCGTCACTGCCGTTGCCGTTGTCCTGGTCGTCGTCCGACGAGTCCGAGTCCGTGTCGTCTTCTTCGTCGTCACCGTCGCTCTCTTCGTCGTCCCCGTCGTCCCCGTCGTCCGGTGGACCGGCGTCGTCCGGCGGACCGGTCTCGTTGCCTGACCCGGCGTGTTCGGGCGGGCCAGTCTCGTTACCCGGACCAGCGTGGTCGGGCGGGCCAGTCTCGTTGCCCGGACCAGCGTGGTCCGGAACTGACGAGGATGGGTTGTTCGCGAGCACGAAGGTCGCGACTGCCTGACCGAACGTGCCGTTGGTCCCGTTGACCTGCAGCTCTGAGACGAACGTCGAAACCTGCTCGCCGAACGTGACGTTGACCGTCTCGTTTTCGGTCTCGTTGATCGTCTCGTTTTCGGTCTCGTTGACCGTCTCGTTGGTCGTCTCGTTGACCAATATCCCGTCCGTCGTGGACGTGCTGGCCGTGTCGTGGTCAACTGCGGGCGCGTTGATACTCGCCGTCCCCGCAGCGAGCGCCGGTCCGACACCGGCGACGAGCATAACCGCGACCATCGTGACCGGAAGTGCTGTGCGCATCCTCACTTCCATCCCATGCCCCCCGAGTCCATATACCCCGTCAGCCGTTGCGTTCCGTTGCGTTCCGTTGCGAAACAGTTCAAAATCTGTTTCAACGTTTATCCGCCTCTCTGAGCTCGTTTCGGAGATCGCGCTTCTCGAACCCATTTCGCCGTGAGCGGGCCGCTACCCGGGGTCGATCCGCGGACTGTGTGGCCCCTAATCGTCGCGTTCGCACTCGTGGGAGGGTGTCACGCCCGCGTGCTGTCGGTCGCGGCGGCGCTGGGCGAGGCCGGCGACGGCAAGTACTGCGAGTCCAGCGACGAGGGGGACGACCAGCAGCGACATCGCCGACGCGACGTCCCAGCGGTCGACGACCACGCCCAGGACCGCCGGCACCGACCCGATGCCGACCGACCCGACGCCGGTCGCGATGGCGTTGACCGGGCCGCTGTGTTCCGGGACGGCCTCGGTCGCGTAGGCCAGCAGCGTCGGGAACGCCCCCGAGAGCAACAGCCCGGTGGCCGCCACCCCGACCAGCACCCACAGGCCGTCGGCCAGGACGAACGTGTACGCGACCGCGGGGACGAGGCCGGCGACCAGCGCGCCTGCCAGCGTCAGGTAGTCGACGCGCTCGGCGAGCCACCCCGAGACGTACCGTCCCGGGACGTACGTCACGAGCAACAGCGTCAGCGTCGCTTCCGACAGGCCGTCGGGCAACTGGGCGCTCGCGTAGTAGGGGAGCCAGGTGAACAGCGCGCCCTCGACCCCCGTCGTGAAAAAGAGGACGACGAGCATCCCGAGCACTTCCGGGCGGCCCAGCAGCGGCGCGAGGCCGTCGCGTGTCAGCGGCCGTTCGGTCGTCCGGAGGGCCGGCGGATCCAGCCGCCAGAACAGGGCGGCGACGAGCGCTACGGTGACCGCGAGGGCGCCGTACACCAGTCGCCACGAGCCGACCGCGACGGCACCGGCGACGGCCAGCGGCCCGCTCGCGGCACCGACGGCCCAGGCCATGTCGTAGCGGTTGTACACCCGCCCCCGCTCGCCGGGGTAGAAGTGGCTCAACAGCGGCCGGTCGAGCGCGCGGACGGCACCGGTCGCTGCCCCCCTGATGACGATGGCCCCGAGAAACAGCGCGAACGCGGGCGCCAGTCCCATCGCCAGCAGTGCGAGGGCGCTCCCGACCAGGCCGACGAGGATGAACCGGCGCGAGTCGAGGTGGCCGGCGCCCGACCCGACGACGACCATCACGACGAGATAGCCGACGGTCCCGGCGGGCGCGACCAGGCCGAGTTGCCACTCCGGGGGCCCGAAATCGCCCGCGAGCGACGGCAACACCGCCCCACGGGCCTGGAGCATGGCGCCCGTGGTCGCCACCGACAGGAAGATCGCGACCGTCCACAGTCGCCGGTTGCGTTCGTCGCCCGCGGCCGTCCCGTCGCCAGTCACCGTCTGCTCCCTGCCGGGTCGCTGGCGGCACGGACTCGCCGGATGCCCCGTCCGCACGGTCCCGCCGAGGACCCGCTCGCGGCGTGCATATACGCCCGCGTACAGAGCGTCCGACAAAGGTCCTGTCGGTCCCGTCGGAGTCCGACCCGTGGTTGCCGGATGGTTTTATTACAGTTGCCAGTCACAGTTCGGACCCAGCAACGATGGGACACCTGGGTAGCCCGGCGTGACGATCCCGGTCGCCGAGCTCCGGGCGGCGGGGCTCGACTACGTCGAGGAACTGCTCGACGAGCCGTAGAACGGCGGATGGAGACGGATGCGAACCCGGGCTACACCGCGGCCATCGCCTCGGCCAGCGTGAACCGGCCCTCGTAGAGGGCGCTGCCGACGACGACGGCGCTCGCACCCGCCGCGTGTAGCGCCCTGACGTCCTCGACGGTGGCGACGCCGCCGCTGGCGACGACCGGCACGTCGACGGCCCCGACCACCCGCTCGACGGGGTCGGTCCGGACGCCATCGAGTCGCCCCTCCACGTCGACGTCGGTAAACAGGATACCGCCGGCACCCAGTCGTTCGTAGCGCCGGGCGGCCTCGGCAGGGTCTAGCCCCGTGCCCTCGGTCCAGCCTGAGACGACCACCTCGCCGTCTTTCGCGTCGAGACTCACCAGCACGCTCCCGGGGAACTCGTCGCTTATCTCGGCGACGATGTCGGGGGTCTCGACGGCGGCGGTGCCGAGGATGACGCGGTCGACGCCCGCCCCGAGCAGGCTCGTCGCGTCGTCGACGGTGCGGATCCCGCCGCCCAGTTGCACGTCGACGTCAACGGCCTCGACAACCCGCTCGATGGCGTCTGCGTTCTCGCGCTCGCCTTCGAAGGCACCGCCCAGGTCGACGAGGTGGAGCGTCCGGGCGCCTGCCTCGACCCACCGCCGGGCGGCCGCGACGGGGTCACCGTACGTCTTCCCGGTGTCGCGCTCGCCGCCGACCAGCTGGACGACCTGGCCGTCCTGGACGTCGACCGCCGGGACGACCTCGAACTCGGGGAACATATCTCCGCGTGGGCGAGCGCGGGCGGAAAGCGTGTCGGTTCCGCCCGCGGCTCCGCCGTGACCGTCACTCCAGTAAGAGTAGCGTCGGGTCCTCCAGGTACTCGACGAGCGTGTTGACGAAGCGGGCGGCGTCGGCGCCGTCGACGACGCGGTGGTCGATAGACAGCGACAGCGTCAGCACGTGGCGGGGTACGACCTCGCCGCTCACGCCGCCCGCGTCGGGGTCGTCGGTCCCGTCTGCGCCGTCACGCTCGACGACGACCGGACGTTTCTTGATCTCGCCGAGTCCCAGAATGGCAGTCTCGGGGTAGTTGATGATCGGCGTGGCGTACTCGCCGCCGATGGCCCCGAAGTTGGTGACGGTGAAGGTGCTGCCCCGGAGCTGGTCGCGGGCGATAGAGCGGTCGCGGGCCGCCGCCGTGAGGTCGGCTATCTCCGAGGCGATAGGCAGCAGGCCCTTCCCGTCGACTGCCTCGACGACCGGCACCATCAGCCCGGCGTCGGTGGCCGTGGCCACGCCGATGTCGTAGTAGTTCTTGTAGACGATTTCGTCGCTGTCCTCGTCGAGCGCGGTGTTCAACACCGGGTGTTCTTTCAGGGCGGCGATGACGGCCTTCAGCACGAAGGGGAGATAGGTGAGGTTCACGCCCTGCTCCTCGGCGCGGGGTTTCAGTCGCTCTCGGGCCCGGACCAGCTCGGTCACGTCGGCCGTGTCGTGGTGGGTGACGTGGGGCGCGGTGAACTTCGAGCGCTCCATCGCCTCGCCGATGGTCTTGCGCACGCCGCGGTACGGCTCCCGGCGCTCTCGGGCGTCGGGTCCGTCCCGGCGGGCCTGGTCGCCCGCGCCGGCGGCCAACTCGGCGGCGTCGGCGGCCTGGGCGCGCTGCTGGGCCTCGGCGTACTCCCGGACCGCCGCCTCCGTGACGTACGCCTCGCCGTCACGCTCCTCGACCGCGGGCACGTCGTCGAGAGCGACGTCGAGTTCGCGGGAGACCCGCCTGGTCGCAGGCGTCGCCAGTGTCCGGTCCCGTCCCGCCGGCTTGGGGCCGCCCGCGGCGCCGCCCTGCTGTCCGTCGGCGCCCGCTCCGGTCGCGCCGTCGTCGTCGACCGCGGAGACGACCGACGTGAGCCCGTCGTCGGCCTCCCTGTCGCCGTTCTCGTCGTCGTCGATCCGCGTGACGGCCGACTTCAGGCCGCCGTCGTCCTGTCCGTCGTCGCCCTGTCCGTCGGCGGCCGCGCGGACGTCGGCCTCGGTGACGCGCCCGCCGGGACCCGAGCCATCCACAGCCCCGATGTCGACGCCGAGTTCCCGGGCCAGTTGCCGCGCCGAGGGCGGCGCGAACACCCGCCCGCCGGGAGCAGACTCCTCGTCGGCCGCGGCCTCGCCGTCCCCGGCGGTCGCTTCGCCATCGTCGGTTGCATCGACCGAGTCGGTTCCGGCGGCTTCCTCGTCCTCGCCGTCGACCGCGAAGGTGACGAGGACGTCGCCGACGGGGACGACGTCCCCGGGGTCGGCGTGGAGTTCGTGGACCCGCCCGTCGACGGGCGAGGGGACGTCGACGGCGGCCTTGTCAGTCTCGACTCTGGCGACGACCTGGTCTTCGGTGACGCGGTCGCCCACCGACACCTGCCAGGCCAGGAGGTCGCCCTCGGTGACGCCTTCGCCCACGTCGGGGAGCGTGAACTCGCGCATGGTCAGAAGTCGACGGCGTCTCTAATGCCGTCTTCGATGCGGTCGGCCTCGGGCAGGTAGTAGTCCTCCAGGGCGTACAGCGGGTAGGGGACGTCGAAACCCGTGACTCGCTCGACGGGGGCCTCCTGGTAGAGCAACGATTCTTCCTGGAGCGTGGCGATGATCTCGCCGGCCAGGCCGCCGGTCTTGGGCGCCTCGTGGACGACGACGGCCCGCCCGGTCTTCTCGAAGGAGTCGACGATAGTGTCCTCGTCCAGCGGCGAGAGCGTCCGCAGGTCGACCACCTCGACGTCTACCTCGCCGGCGAGGTTCTCGGCGGCCTCCATCGTCGGCCGGGTCATCGCGCCCCAGGTGAACACCGACACGTCCGACCCCGCCCGGCGGACGGCGGCCTCGCCCAGTTCTACGGTGTAGGGCTCTGCGGGGACGTCCTCGCGGAACGCCCGGTAGATCAGTTTCGGTTCGAGAAAGACGACGGGGTCGGGGTCGCGTATCGACGCCGCGAGCAGTCCTTTCGTGTCGTAGGGCGTCGACGGGACCACGACTTTCAGCCCCGGTTCGTGGACGAAGAAGGCTTCCGTGGACTCGGAGTGGTGTTCGGGCGCACGGATGCCGCCGCCGTAGGGTGCCCGGACCACGAGCGGGCAGGTAAAGGCGCCCCGCGACCGGGTGCGCAGGCGAGCGGCGTGGGAGACGATCTGGTCGAACGCGGGGTAGATGAAGCCCATGAACTGGATCTCGGCGACCGGGCGCATCCCGTAGGCGGCCATGCCGATGGCGGTGCCGACGATGCCCGACTCGGCCAGGGGCGTGTCGACGACGCGGTCCGCGCCGAACTCGTCGATGAGTCCCTGCGTGGCCCGGAAGACGCCGCCGTTCTCGCCGACGTCCTCGCCCATGACGAGCACGTCGTCGTCGCGTTCCATCTCGTCGTGCAGGCCGTCGCGTACGGCCTGTACGAGCGTCAAACTCTCTGTCTGGGCCTCCTGGTGGGTCCGGCTCATGTCATTCGAGGATGGCGTCGTCGCCGTGGCGGTCGCGCAGTCGCTGGAGGTAGGCCTGCTGTTCGTCCAGTCGCCGGGGCATGCCCTCGTAGACGTGGGCGAACATCTCCGCGGGGTCGGGCCGTTTGACCGCCTCGGCGGTCGCGATGGCCTCGGCGACTTCGTCTTCGATGCCCTGTTCGATCGCTTCGATCCGGTCGTCGTCTAAGATCGCCTGGTCCCGGAGGAACCGCTCCATGCGCGGGATCGGGTCCTTCTGGCGCCAGCGCTCGACCTCCTCCTCGTCGCGGTACACGGAGGGGTCGTCGGCCGTCGTGTGAGCGCCGAAGCGGTACTGGACGGCCTCGATCAGCGTCGGGCGCAACTCGTCGGGGTTGGGGTGTTTGGCCTTCTCGACGGCGGCCCTGGTCACCTGGTAGACCGCCAGCGGGTCCATCCCGTCGACCTGGACGCCCTCGAACCCGTAGGCCGTCGCCTTCCCGGCCAGCGTCTCACTCGCCGTCTGTCGTTCCCGGGGCACCGAGATGGCCCACTGGTTGTTGTTACAGAAAAAGACCGCGGGGACGTCGAACACGCCGGCGAAGTTCAGCCCCTCGTGGAAGTCACCCTCCGAGGTGGCGCCGTCGCCGAAGTAACAGAGAAACGCCTTCCGTTCGTCTCTGAGTTTCGAGGCCCACGCCGCGCCGGTGGCGTGATCGCGGCGTGCTCGCGGTAGCTCGGGAACAGCCAGTCGTCGTCTTCGAGGGCGTGGACGCTGCCGACCTGGGCGCCCTCCTGGCCCGACAGCGGCGGGTACGTCCCCATCCGCCCCTGGCGCTGCAGACTCACTGCCCGCTCGTCGAACCGCCGCGCGAGTTTCATCTCGCGGTACATCTCGACGAACGTCTCCTCGTCCAGGTCGGGTACCGTCGCACCGTCGCGTACCCGACCGTCCTCGTCGAGAACCTGGACCCTGTCGTCCGGGTCTCGCTGTAACGTACTCATAGAACCCTCCTGGGGAACATACCACGGATTTCTCGCGCTGACGGCTTAAGGATTTCCGTAAATAGCTTTCGCTCGTGACTATTATTGCCCGCGGCGAGTCGGTGAACGTCGAACGAGGATGGGATTTTCAGCCATTTCTCCCCCGGTATCGGGGCAGCAACTGAACGAACGTCCACTGACTAGTCACACAGCGCGAGCGTGCCCGTCGGCCGTGCCCGCCGCTCGCGCTCGGCTACCTTCGTGGGAACGAGGCCAGTCAGTCAACTCGTGCGTGGCGTCGAGCCGCCTCGACGGAGGCCCCGTCCCGGAGGACGCTCTCGACGAACAGTTCGCCCGCCCGGTAGGACGACCGGACCATCGGGCCCGAGGCACAGTACAGGAAGTCGAGTTCGTCCTCGGCGACCCGTCGCCAGGTGTCGAACGCATCGGGGTGGACGTACTCGCTGACTTCGAGGTGCGAGCGCGAGGGCTGGAGGGACTGGCCCAGCGTGACGATGTCGACGCCGACGCTCTGGAGGTCGGCGAGCGTCTGGTAGACCTCGTGGTCGTACTCGCCGACGCCGAGCATCAGGCTAGTCTTGACGTAGGCGTCTCCCTCGCGGGCGGCCTGCCGGAGGACCGACAGCGACTGTTCGTACCCCGCACGGCGGTCCCGGACCGGCCACTGGAGCCGATCGACGGTCTCGACGTTGTGGGCGAACACGTCCGGCTCCGCGTCCAACACTTCCCCCACGAGGTCGGGGTCGCCCTGGAAATCGGGGGTGAGCGCCTCGACCAGGATACCCGGGTGTCGGTCCTGTATCGCCTCGATCGTCCGGGCGAAGTGGCCGGCGCCCTGGTCGGGCAGGTCGTCGCGGTCGACCGACGTGAGCACGACGTAATCGAGGCCGATCTCGGCGACTGCGTCGGCGACCTGCTCGGGTTCCTCGGGGTCTAACGGGGCCATCCCGCCGGTCTCGACGTCACAGAAGTTACACCCCCGCGAACACCGGTCGCCCATCAGCATGAACGTCGCAGTGCCGGGGCCGTCCCGCCCGCTCCAGCATTCCCCCAGGTTCGGACAGTTGGCCTCCTCACACACCGTGTTGAGGTCGTGGTCCCGCAACGTCTCTCTGATCTCGGTGAACCGCTCGCCCGCCGGTGGCCGGGTCTTCAACCACTCGGGCTTGCGAGCGTGACTCATCATCCACCAGTTGGGACCGGGCGGGCAAAAACGTGCGGACCGGCCGCCCGTGGGGCCGCGACGCCACAGAGACAGTCTCGACCACGAGTCCACGGAAATCCGCGGTTCGAGGGAAAATCATATCAAACATGAGGGCGAACGTCAGGTGAATGAACTCCGCCGAGTTGCTCGACCTCCTGGGGAACGCCAACCGGCGGCGGATCCTGCAGTTGCTCGCACACAAACCCTGTTACGTGACCGAGATCAGCGAGTACCTGGGCGTCAGTCCGAAGGCGGTCATCGACCACCTCGACAAGCTGGAGACGGCGGGGCTGGTCGAGAGTCGGGTCGACGACAAGCGCCGGAAGTACTTCCACATCGCCCGCAACCTCCGGCTGGAAGTGAACGTCTCCCCCTACCAGTTCGGGACAAAGAGCGCCTATCCGGCCAGTCAGGTCGACGTGACGACCTGCCGGCACGTCTCGATCGACGCCGAGTTCGAGGAGACGACCGACGCCGCCGACCTGGCGCGGGAACTGAGTCGGTTGCGGGACCTCGAAAAGGAGCTGTCGATGGTCCAGCGGTGGGTCCACGGGCGACTGACCGACGTGATGGACGACCTCACCGACCAGTTCGAGGGCGAGGACAGCCGCCTGCTGGGCGACGTGGTCTCGTCGCTGGCCGCAGACCCCGGTACCATCGAGGAGGTGAGCCGTCGTCTGGAGACCCCGCCCGAAGTCGTCGCCGAGACGCTCCGACAGCTGGCCGACGACGGCGTCGTCGTTCGCGACGGCGACGAGTGGCGCCTCCCCGACTAAACGTCGCGGGTCAGCCCACTCCGGAGGTCGCGCCCGAAGTAGTGGCCCACCACGGCCGCCAGCAGCCCCGTGACGGCGCCGAACGCGGCCAGGGGCAAACCGACGTCGGCCAGCAACGCGAGCTGGAGCGAGGTGAGAAACGCCGCGAGCCCGGCCGCCAGCGCGCCGGCGACCGCCAGTTCCAGGTACCGCGACTTCCCGCTGACGAGGCCGAGCAGGAACGTCCCGACGAACACGCCGACCGGGCCGCCGAACGAACCCACAATGGGGATCGCGCTCCCGGCGAGCATCGAGCCCACGACGACCAGCATCGCCACGCCGACGTCCCGGCCCGACGGCGCACCGCCGAACGGGCTTCCAACCGAGGGCCGCAATCGGGAGAACAGCCCCGGCCCGTCGGCGGTCGTCTCGGCCGCGGCGTCGGTCGTCGACCCGCCGCTCGCGTCCGACGAGGGGCCGGCGCTCGTGGTCGACGACGGCTCGCCGGTCAACGCGTCCACGTCGACGCCGAGTTCGTCCTCGTCGAAGCCGACGTCGCCGGTCGTCCCCCCCTGGTCGAGCCCGTCCAGGTCCACGTCACCGTCGTCTTCGAGGGTCCGCTCGTCGGTCCGCTCTGACATACCCGAACCTGGGTGCCCGAGCCCAATGGGCCTTTTCCTCGCCGGCGGTCGGACCTGGCGAGACGGGAGCAGGTCGCCCATTGACCGGCGCCGACGCCGACGGCAGAGACCCGCGACCTCGTCCCGAGAGTGTATGAACTATGTACGTGGCGACCGTACGACACGTATGGAGTACGAGCACGAGCAGGACCTGACGGAAGGATCGGACGTGAACCCAGTCGCTCTCTCGCTCGCCGGGGGTGCCGTCGGTACCGTGGCCGGATTGAAAAAGGGGGGGATCGGTGGCGCCGTCGTCGGCGGTCTGGTCGGGGGAACAGCCGGATACGTCGCCGGCGCGACCGCCAGCGAAAGCGACCCGCTCTCGCCCGGCGCCGACGTGGAGCCGATCAGCGTCTCCGTCGGCGAAGAAGACGACGAGGACGAAGACGAGGAGCGTGAGGAGTCCGAAGCCGGCGCGGACGACGCCGACGAAGAAGACGAGGCAGAGAGCGCCGACGACGCGGACGGCACCGACGACGCGGACGGCGCGGACGACGACGACGAACAGACCGACTGAGCAGGCGCCGTCGCCAACGAGTGGATTCAAGTCCGGCGCCGGGCAAGGTCCGGACATGAACGTCGGAGACCGGGTTCGCGTCGAGCGCGCCGACCAGATTCACGAGGGCGTCTTGCTTCCCTCGACGACCGACGACCACCTGGTCGTCAAGCTCGAGGGTGGCTACAACGTGGGCGTCGACCGCGCGGACGCGGACGTCGAAGTGCTAAAATCGGACATCCACGACGTCGAAGGCGCACAGGCCGAGGGAAGCGAGTCGACCGTCGCGTTCGACGACGACCTCCCGACGGTGTCGCTCATCTCGACCGGCGGGACCATCGCTTCGACGGTGGACTACCGGACGGGCGCGGTCACCGCGCAGTTCGACGCCGAGGACGTCCTCCGGGCGGTACCCGACCTGGCCGGCCTGGCTAACTACCGCGGGCGCGTCGTCGCCAACATCCTCTCGGAGAACATGACCGCCGACATCTGGCAGGACCTGGCCCGCGCGGTCCACGAGGAGGTCGAGGCCGGCGCCGACGGCGTCGTCGTCATGCACGGCACCGACACGATGGCCTTCTCGGCCGCGGCGCTCGCGTTCATGCTGGAGACGCCCGTCCCGGTCGTGTTCACCGGAAGCCAGCGCTCGGCGGACCGACCCTCCTCGGACAACGTCATGAACGCCGTCTCGGCCGTCGAGGCCGCCAAGTCCGACTGCGCCGAGGTGCTGGTCTGTATGCACGCCGACGAGTCCGACGACCGGTGTGCGCTCCATCGCGGAGTGCGGGCCCGCAAGAACCACACCTCACGCCGGGACGCGTTCGACACCGTCGGCGCCGACCCGCTCGGGACTGTCGCCTACCACCCCAACCCCGACGACGTCGCGGTCACCTTCGACGGCGACTACGAGCAACGCGGCGACACGGAGCTGTCGCTCCGTCCCGACCTGGAGACCGACGTCGACCTCGTCACGTTCACGCCCGGAACCGACCTCGCCGTGCTAGATACCTTCGAAGGTAACAGTGGACTCGTGGTCGAGGGCACGGGGCTCGGACACGTCAACACCGACTGGATCCCGCGCATCGAGGAGCTGGTCGCCGGGGGGACGACGGTCGTGATGACCAGCCAGTGCATCGAGGGGCGGGTGTGTGACCGGGTGTACGACACCGGCCGGGACCTCCTGGACGCCGGCGTCGTCGAAGCCGGTGACACGCTCCCCGGGACCGCGAAGGTCAAACTCATGTGGGCGCTGGAGAACTGCGACGACCCCGAGTCGGTGATGGGCGAGTCGCTAGCGGGCGAACTTACCGAGCGGTCGGTCCCCTGGACCTGATCGGCGCGAGGGTCCGCGTCCGGCAGGCCCATGCCGACGACGTCGCGGACGTGGCGGCGTTCACCGAGGACACTTGGCCGGAGTTCGACCGCGGCGACTACATTCCGGACGTGTTCGCCGACTGGGTGGGGACCGACGGTGACGACCAGCACACCGTCGTGGCCCGCGATGGCGGCGCTGCCGTGGGGTGCTGCCAGGCCGTCCGCTGCTCGGCACACGAGGCCTGGACCCAGGGGATGCGCGTCCACCCCGACCGCCGCGCCGCGGGGGTCGAACTGGCCGACCACCCGGATTTCGTGCTCGAAGCGCCCCTGTGACCACCGCACCTGCCGCTCGACGCGGCAAGCGGGCCGCCCGTCGACAGGAAAAACAGGTCACCGGGGGGCCGTCGTCAGCGGGACCGCACCCCTCATACTGTCGGACACAAGCAAGCCGACACTCGATGCTTCGTTTGGCGGTCTCCGAGACGTCTCGATGGTGAAACACCGACGAGCGTGTTCACGTACTGTCGAATCCCTCGGCCTCGGCGAAGGGGTCACGGCCCTCGTGGAGCAGGCGGACGTGACTCGCCAGGTCGCCCTCGGCGTCGAGTACCTCCGCCTCCAGGGCGGGGTAGGCCGCCAGCAGGGCATCGAAGGCGTCCCCGACGGTGTCGCCGTCGGCGTCGACCGCGACCTCGGTGTCGCCGGCCGCCTCGGCCAGCGTCGCGAACAGTCTCCACTCCATACCGGAGGGGAGGCAGCCGCGCCAAAGAGCGTTGTGCACTCACGACGGCTCGCTCGGGCGACCCGACTCACTGCCGTCCTCGTCGTCCCCGTCCGCGGGGTCCGTGCCGGTCAACTCGTCGGGGTCGGTCCCCGGCAGATCCGCCAGGTCCTCGGTCGTCGGGTCCGCCGATTCGGACGGCGCGACCGCCTCCTCGTCCGTGACGTCGGTCCAGTCGCCGTCACTCTCGTCGTCGGCGCCAGTCCCGTCCCCGTCGCCCGTACCAGTCCCGGCCCCGTCGCCGTTCCCGGCGTCCACGACGCCGTCGTCACCGTCCTGGACGGGGAGGTCGTCGAGCTTCTCGGCGTCGTCGTCGAGCGAAGCCAGGTCCGGGTCGTCCAGGTCGAGAACCGGTCCCTTGTCGACCGCTCCGTCGGGCTCCGGTTTCTCCTCGCTTTCGGTCGCTTCGTCTCCGTGCTGTTCGTCGCGGTCCTCGCTCTGTGCCGCATCGTCCTGGCCCGGCCCGTCCTCGTCGGCGGGCGTGTCAGCCCCGCGCTCGTCGGTGCTCCCGTCCTCTGGTTCGAGCGTCTCGATGCCCGGGGCGTCCGGGTCCGGCGGGGAGGGGTCGGCGGCGTCGGGAGAGGACGGTGATGCTCGGTCGGACTCGCCGGCGACCGGGGTCGTGGCATCGACGCGTCTGTCGGGTGGCATCTCCGAGCCCGACTGGGGCGTCCCGGCGTCGGTCGCGTCCCGCGTGGCCGGGCGGGCCGCGCCGTCGACGCGCCGGATAGTCTCGGGCGTGGCGACCGTGTACAGCAGGTCACCGGGCGCGAGCACCCGGTCGCGGCCGGGCAGGGCCTCGACGGGGCCCTCGGTCGGCCGGACCGCGACGATACTTGCCTGCAGCGCGCCGACGGGCTGGCCGGCGAGGAGACTCCCCTCTGCGATGGTGACCGTCGCCATCGTCTCGTCGGCGGCCCGGAGCAGCGAGGCGAACTCCCGGTCCGGGCGGGACTCGACGGGGAGCGTGACGAGTCTGTAGGTCTCGTCGTCGGCCAGCGTCCGCGTGTCGGCGGCGTCGACCGCCAGCGTGACGATGTCGTCGACCGTCCCCCGGAGTTCGGCCGTGAGCACGCGCTCTGGCGGGTCGGTCCGCCAGACCTGGACGATGTCGCCGGCGCTGGCGGCGAACGCGGGGTCGGCCCTGACCGCGACCGCCGACGTCTCGGGGGGCAGCGTCGGCCCGATGCCGGCAGCCCGCGAGCCCAGGGCGAGATACTCAACGGACCCGTCGGCGGCAAGGTCGATGTCGACGTGACCGACGGCGTAGTCGGCTTTCAGTCGGGTGACCAGGCGGTCGCGTAACTCGGCGACCGTGAGTCGCCGCGGGAACACGAACGACTTGCCGGCGAGTTTCGTCTTTGTCTCCTCGGGCACGGGGTCGTAGCCGACGAGGTCCTCGACCTCCTCGGGGAGTTCGACCGTGATCACCCGCCCGACGGCCTGGACGACGCGACTCAGTTCGCCCTCGACGCGCTCGCCGGTCCCGGTGAACACGTCCGTCCCGACTCGGTCGCCGATGTCTCCGCCCGCACGTGCGGCGAACAGGCTGACCAGCACCACCGCGATGTTGAACAGCGCGACCGTCTCGTCGAGCGGGTCGCCGGTGTTCCCGATCACCTGGCGCAGCGCCCGCGTCGAGTTGAGATACACTGCGACGCCGCTCAACCCGACCAGGATCGGCAGCCCACCCGGCACCGCCTCGCGCGTGTACCACCGGTAGGCCAGCGCGACGCCAGCGGCGAGCGACGCGACCGCCTCCACGAACGCGTCGAGCGCCTCGCGCGTGCCGACAGCGAACACCTCGTCGCCGACCGACAGTTCGGTATCGCCGCCCGGCGCGAGTCGCCAGACGTTCCCGTCGTTGACCGCCACGACCGCCACACCGTGCTGGTGCCGTACGGCCGCGGTTCCCAGCGCCGTGCCGTCGAGCGGGCCGCCCGCGCCGACGGTCACGCGACGGAACCGCCGGCCGGCCCGCCGGAGCAACGAGACGAGTTCGTACTCCCGGCGGACGCCGCGAGATTCGACGACGACCCGGGCGCGGTCGGCCCGCACGAGCGGGCCGGCGTCCGTCCGGGTGACCGCCACCGTGACCCGTCCCTCCCCGCCGGTCGTCGTCGGCGCTCTGACCGGCTGGGGGACGCTGGCCTCGTCCGGGTCGTCCGGGTCCTCGCTCCCGTCACGCTCCGCGTTCGGGCCCGGTCCGACGTCGGAGGGTGTGGCCTGTGACTTCGCACTGAGAACCGTCCCGCGGACCTGCGCGTCGGGCGTGATGAGCGTCACCTCGTCGTTGCGCGCCAGCCCGGTCGGCACCAGCGCCGCGACAGACACGGCCCGCTTCCCGTCGGGGACCCGCTTGGAGAGTCCCGAAAACGGCGGCGCGGCGACGACGGCCGCCCGGCCGCCCTCGTCGACGCTGACGGTGACGTCACCCAGGTCGAACTCCGTCCGGAGCCGTTCGGCGAGGCGTTCCTCGATCTCCGAAACCCGCAGGTCGGCGGGGAACGTCCACTCGCTGTCCCGGACCGCCCCGCGCAGGTCGTCCGACAGTGGCGGATACCCCTCCATGTCCGCTACTTCGCCGACGACGCGAACGCGGACTTCGTCGCGACCCGACAGCGAGCCCAGCACGTCCGTCGAGAGCGTCTGCTCGCGCAGCTGTTTCCAGGAGAGCCGCTTCGGAAAGGTCGCGCCCATCGCGTCGCCGCGACTGTGTGCGTACAGCGCGATCAGCAACACCACGATGATCGCCGTCGTGACCGTCACGGCGTTGGCCGACTGCGTGACCGACGGGTCGGCCAGCGCCAGGAGTCCCCCGTTGACACCGGCCAGCGCCACTGCGAGCGCGACCACACCGAGTCCGGGGATCGACACGCCGGTGAAGTACTTGAAAACAAAGCCCAGGGACCACGACACGAGACCCGGGATGATGCCCGTCAGGACGCCGAGGTAGATTCCGAGGAGGATCTCGACAGGGACCGACGCCATACCCTGTGAGAGAACAGCCACTCATAAAAATACAGCGCGGCCGGCACACAGGTGTACGGGACGGTCGGTGCCTACACGCTCCGAGAGGAGTTCCTCGGTATCTCGACGCTGACCGACGCCTTCTATTTCACGCTCGTCACGGCCAGCACCGTCGGCCACCTCCTCGTCGAGTCCGCGCTCACCGGGTCGGACATGGAGGGCGTCGCCGACCACACCTCGGCGGGAGCGAGCCAACCCCCGAAACCCACGACGCCGGACCCGACGGTACCGAGGCCGACGACGCGTAGACGGGCCGCGGCCGGTCAGACGGGTAGGTCGTTACCGCTGTCGGCCGGCAGCACTCAGTGACGGTCGACGATGGCGACGTCGGCGTCCAGGTCCTCGATGCGTTCGAACGTGGGCCGCGAGACCAGGCGGGAGGCGGGGCTGCGGTCCCGGCTGGCCCCCAGGAAGACAAGGTCGACGCCGCTGGCGTTCTCGGTGAGAAACCGCTCTATCGAGCGGGTCGACACCCGCGTCTCGAAGGAACCGTCGAACGGTTCGACCAGGTTCGCCAGCATCGTCTCGGCACGACGGATCTCGCGGTCACTCGACACACAGCTCGCGACGCTCACGTACCCCGTCTTGCCGGCCAGTCGCGTGGCGAAGTCGAGCATGCTGTGGGCCACGTCGCTGGCTCGTCGAACCGGCACGAGGACGCGTTTCCAGCGGGTCCGCCCGGCCACCGAACGGTGGACGAGCACGTCCGTCCGCCCGCGAAACAGCGACTGCACGAACGGGGAGAGCGCGCCGTACTGTTGCTCGTAGGACGCGGCGACGAGGTCACAGTTCAGTTCCCGCGCGGTCGCCAGGACCGTGGCGGCGGCCGACCGGCCGGCGACGGCGACGACCACCTCACAGGGGACGCCGACCCGCGTCTCGACGGCGGCCGCCCGCGACTCCAAGCGGTCGGCGGCGGCCGCAACTGGGTCCTCGGCCGCGTGGTCGTGACCCTGGCCGGCGCGGTCGCCCGACTCCGGGTCGGCCTCGTCCGACCGGGATCCCCCGTCGGAGGCCACGCGGTGGTCGGTTTCGAGTAGATCGCGTTCGGCCGCCGCGACCGCGGCGTCGTCGACGACGTCCAGCAAGACGACCTTGCCGGCCTCGTGGGCGCCGGCCAGTCTCGCGGCGAGCATCGCGGTCGCGTCGGGGTTTTCCCCCCGCATCGGCACGAGCACGTGGTCGTCGCCGCTGGTCGACTCGTAGAGAAACTGGGCGCGGCGCTCGTAGAACCGTTCGCGCCAGACGTAGAACACGCCGGCGACGACCGTGCTCGCGACGGAGACGCTCACGACGAAGGTGAACTCCTGTCCGGCCGGCACGAGCAGGGCCAGCAACGCCGTCGCGTAAGCCGCTGGTTCCTCGATACCCAGCGCCCAGGTGAGTGCGCCGGTGGCGAAGACGGTCGCCGCCGCCTCGAACGCGCCAACGCCGAACACTCCGCCTCCCCCGGAGAGTCCGGTGGTCGCCCCGGCGACCAGCGCCGCCCAGCCACACAGCGCGCCGACGGTCAACCCCGCCACGAACTGCCACGGCGAGGCGTACGTCCCCTCGGGGTCGGCAAACAGGGTGTACGTGCCCGAGGCCAGCGGCGGAAAGAGCAGAAAGGACAGCGAATCGAGTGTGTTCGACGCCGCCGTCACCATCCAGATCAGGAGCGGGACGAACACCAGCACCGACAGATGGACCAGGGTGTCGGTCCGCTCGACCCACCGGCGCGCCGCCCGGAGTTCCCGGCGCTCGATGCGCCTGGCCCGGGTCAGGAGCCGGTGCACTCGGTCGCGTAACTTTCCGCGCACGTCTCACAGTAGTCGCCCCGACGGAAAAACAGTCTGGCCCGTCCCGCTCGACCGGACGTCGTGACCGGCAGGGAGAGTCCGTCCTGGCCGAACAGTGAGAATCCGTCGTCACAGTCGTGGGGACGGCCCCGCCTCGTACGGTCGTGGGTAATTCGTTTCGTTCCCACGAAACAGCGGACTGTCTCCGTGGTCAGAAACGCCAATTCTCGTACTGTCGGACACAAGCAAGTCGACACTCGATACTTCGTTTGGCGGTCTACAAGACGTCTCGATGGTGAAACACCGACAAGTGTGTTCACGTACTTGTGTCCGACAGTATCACCGACACTGCGGAACGTGGGTACGCACGACCGTATCAAAGGTCGGTCGCGGCAGTCAGGGTGATCTCGATCGCCCGCTCGACGTTGTTTTTCGCCTTCGGCGGAAGTTCGTCGTCCTCGGTCTCGCCTTTCTGGGTCCCCTCGACGAGGTTGCCGTCAACGGTACAGATCGCGCCGGCGCGCAGGCCCTTCCGGCGGGCCAGGGTGAAGATGGCCGCGGCCTCCATCTCGACGGCGAGCAGTCCGGCCTGCTCCCAGTCGGCGACGTACTCGTCGGTCTCGGCGTAGAAGGCGTCGTCGGTCGCGATGGAGCCGACGTGGACGTCCTCGTCGTTGGCGCGGGCGCCCTCGATCAGCGCCGTGAGTACCTCGTGGTGGGCAACGGCGGGGTAGGAGACGCTCTCGTAGCGTTTCGTCGTTCCCTCGTCTTTGGCGGCGCCAGTCGCGACGACCATGTCGCCGATCTCCATTCCCGACTGGAGCGCGCCGGTCGTGCCGACCCGGATCACGGTGTCGACGCCGACCGCGGCGAGTTCCTCGACCGCGATGGCCGCCGACGGGCAGCCGATCCCCGTCGAACAGATAGTCAGGCGACGGCCCTCGTAGGTGGCGTTGACGAGGGCGTACTCGCGGTTCTCGGACACCTGCTCGACGTTTTCGCAGTGGCCGGCGATGCGTTCGACGCGGCCGGGGTCGCCCGGTACCAGCGCCAGGTCGGTGAGGTCTCCCTCCTCGACGAGGAGGTGGGGCTGTTTCGCCATGCCCACGCTGGGAGCGCCGCCGGCAAAACGCTATCTCTCTCCGTGCCAACCGCAGGCCGCTCGGACAGAACAGTCTCATAGTGATTATTGTAGCGATTTACCGGTACGACCGTACGATTGCGTGCGGTCGATCCGGAACAGACCGACAATAATCACTATCAGGGCGTCGCGCCGCCGACGAGAAAGAGCGTGAGGTTGTTGGCGGCCGGGCCCGTGCCGACGGCGGCGACGAGCACCACGAGGAGGTTGCCCTCGACCGGTTCCTCGGCGACGTAGTCGGCCAGCAGCACGACGATAGCGGCGGCGACGGCCAGTTTCACGAGGACGAACAGCCACCCCGTGCCCAGCAGGTCGGCGGTCGGCAGGCGGCCGGCGAAGGCCATGATCCGCTCGGGGATCGGCGAGCGCTCGCCGGTCCCCAGCAGGTCGACGCCGACGGCCGTCGAGACGCCGTCGAGCGCGTGGGCGAACACCACGACCACGCCACCGACGCCGATACGTTCGACGGCGGTGGGACGCTCGCGTTCGAGCAGGAAGTACACCGGCGCGGTGACGAGGGCGGCCCCCGCGACGCTGACGGGCGGCCAGGCCAGCGCGATACCGGCCCCCCGGCCGAGGGCCGCGGCGTAGGCGACGGCGACAAAGCCGACGAGGATGGCCCCACCGACCCAGCCGAAGACCCGCGTCGGGTCCGGGTCTGACTCCGTGCGGGCGGCCGCGGTGGCCCAGACCGCGCCCGCTATGACGAACGTCGTGACGTAGACGGCCGGCGCCGTCGCGAGCGGGAGAGCCCACCCGGGAACGAGGCCGAGCTGTGCGAACCCGTGGACCCCGCCACCGAGCACCATCCAGGGTGTCGCCGCCAGCACGACCCGGTCGGTGACGGGGGCCCCGAGTCGGACGAGTGCACCGACGACCGCGACCGTCCCGACGACCAGCGCCACCGCGTAGGGCAGTGGCGGGACGACCAGGCCGCTGGGTAACACCTGCATACCCGCAGGGGACGCACGGAGCGGCGAAAGCGTTCCGGTCGCTGGCGCTGTCGCATCCGGCGGGCCGTCGGGCCGGGGACGCGACGAGATGAAAGCAGTTATTCGGGGAGACACACAACGGCAGGCCACCGACTATGCGAGGCGAACACACACGGGTGAGACAATGCGCATCGTAGTGAAGTTCGGCGGGACGAGTCTGGGCAACGGCGACCGCGTGACGCGAGCGGCCGACTCCATCGCCGAGGCGGTCCGCCAGGGCCACGAGGTGGCCGTCGTCGCCAGCGCCATGGGCAACACGACCGACGAGCTGCTGGAGGGCATCCAGTACGATGCGACCGAGGAGGCCCGTGCCGAGATAGTCAGCATGGGCGAGCGCACGTCGGTCCGGATGCTCGCCGGCGCGCTCGAAGCAAGGGGGATCGCTGCGCGGTTCTACGAACCCGGGCTCGCGGACTGGCCGATCATCACCGACGAGTACGGCGAGGTCGACGTCGAGGAGACGACCGGCCGCGCCGAGCGGTTGGCCGCTACGCTTCCGGACACCGTCCCGGTCATCACCGGGTTTCTCGCCCAGGACCACGACGGTGAAATAACGACGCTGGGTCGGGGTGGCTCGGACACGACCGCGGTCATGCTGGGCAAGTACGTGGACGCCGACGAGGTAGTCATCGTCACCGACGTCGAGGGGGTCATGACCGGCGACCCGCAGGTCGTGGAGGGGGCCCGCAACGTCGGCGAGATCAGCGTCGACGAACTCCGCTCGCTGTCGTTTCGCGGCGCGGAGGTCGTCGCGCCCTCCGCGCTGTCGTACAAGAACGCCGACCTGGCGGTGCGGGTCATCCACTACCAGCACGACGACCTGCTGACCGGCGGCACCACCATCGAGGGCGAGTTCCAGAACCTCATCGACCTCCAGGAACACCCGCTGTGCTGTATCACGGTCGCCGGCCGGGCGATCCGCAACAGTCCCGGCATCCTCGCGGAACTGTCGGGCGCGCTGGGCGACGCCGGGATCAACATCGAGGCCAACTCCTCGGGGATGGACTCGCTGACCTTCTACGTCGACGAGACCGACGCCGAGGAGTCCGAGAACATCCTCCACGAACAGGTCAAAGCCGACGAGACGCTCGCTTCGGTCACCGTCGAGGACGACATCGCCGTGGTGCGGGTGACCGGGAGCGACCTCCCCAACCAGCCCGGCGTCGTCAAACAGGTGACCGACCCGCTGGCCGACGCCCACATCCACCTCTTCGACGTGATCACGTCCGCCAGCTCCGTCTCCGTGTTCGTCCCCTGGGAAGACCGCGAGCAGGCGCTCGAACTCATCCAGGACGTGTTCTGACGCGCCGACCCTGACGGCGCTCCACCGTCACTGGCCCGAGTGTAACCTGGCGCCGATGCGTTCGGGCAGGCCGGCGTCGGCGACCGCCTCGACGACGCGCTCGACGTCGTACTCGACGCGCCTGGCCTCGATAGTGTACTCGTCGAAATCGAGCACCGCGTAGGCCGCCCGCGGGTCGTCGTCGCGGGGTTGGCCGACGCTGCCCGGGTTCATCACGAGCCCCTCCTCGAAGATGGCGTGGCCCTGGACGTGCGTGTGTCCCATCACGAGAACGTCCTCGTCACCCAGCATGTCGCTGTCGTACTCCTCGGGATAGGTGTAGCGGTCCGGGTCGACCGGATGCCCGTGGACGAGTTTCAGCCGGTCGTCACAGACGACGCGCTGTTCTGGCAGGTCGGTCAGCCACCCGAGCGCGTCGTCCGAGAGCGTCTCGTGAGCGTGTTCGACGCCGGCCGCGGCCATCCGGTTGAACCCGTAGGCCTGGTCGAACGCGACCGCCCGGTCGTGGTTGCCCATCACCGTCGGAATCTCGCCAGACAGAGTCTCGGCCGCCTCGTCACCGAGTGGTTCCGTCTCCCCCCGCATCACCGCGACGCACTCGGCGTGCCACGGGTTGTACCCGACGACGTCGCCGGCACAGACCAGCCGGTCGACATCGGGCATGTCCCCGAGCACCGCGTCGAGCGCCACGAGGTTCCCGTGCACGTCCGCGATTACCCCGACTTCCATAGGGTCTCCTGGCCGCTCCGCCCTCTTAATCTTTCACCCGGTAGCGACATGCCGGTCGAACGCGACCGCCCCGCCGGGGAGCAGGTCGGGCTAGTCCCCGTTGACGATGGCGCTCCGGAAGCCGTCGACTGCGGTCCCGTCGACGCCGACCGCACAGACCGCGTGTTCGAAATCCAGATCGTAGGCCTCGCGAGCGGCCGCCGGCGCGTCCGTCGCCGCGAACTCGAACGACTCTGGGCTGTCTTTCTCGTAGGTCGCGACCAGCGTCGGTTCGGTCACCGCCTCGACGAGCACCGCGTCACGGCGGACGGTCCCGACGAACGCACCCGGCCCGTCGCCGTCCGTGCTCGGGTCGTCCGCCGGAACCCCGACGATACCGGCCACGCGGGGCGTGTCGTAGTCGTCTTTCTCGAAATCGAGTGCGAGCAGCGGTTCGACCAGCGCGTCCCTGGCCGGATAGCCGAGTTCGAGTTTCTCCGCGATCGGGTCGACGTGGGAGCCGTTGCCCACGACCGCCCCCCTGGCCGTGGTGCGCAGGCAGTTGTAAGCGATGTAGGGGTTGTCCGATTCGGGGGCCTCGGCGGTCGGACCCACCGTGACAGTGCCAGGGTCGGTACCGCGGGCGCGCCTGTTCGGAAACGACCGCGAAGACACGCGGTAGGCCCCGACCGACGGTGCGACGACGACGAACCGTCCGACGTACATACCCGTCTCTCCCGCCCGCCCGCACAAGGCAATGTCGGTTCGAGGGGTGTGGCCCCGTCGAACAACCCATCGTGTTAACTTTGGCATCGGTTCCACCAGACTGCGAAGGCTTTGAGCCAGGATTCTGCTGTCGCCGGATCGACGTGGCTAAACGTATTTGAAAACGATGAGGTTCGTCGTTTTATTTCACGAAAGACACGTTCGACACTATTCCGATTTCCGTGGCGACGGATGTGAAATCGGAGCCCGAGTCGCGACAGTGCCGCTTGGAGATGATCGGCGTCATCAATGAGAAACGTTGCATCGTCAATGTCATGTTTCACAGCCAGTAGCGCTCGGTCCCGAGCTGAATTACGGTCTCGTCCAACGCAACGTAATTCGAGGACCTGGTGCCTGTCGGCTGTAGGTCGGCTTTTTGCACCCAGTTGTGGATGGCTGTGCGGCTGCGTTGGACACCCAAATTCTCAAGATGTTGTTTTGTATTCGAAAGTGATAGTCCGGCCAGATGTAGCTGAATACCCACTTCAACGATCCGCTCGGGTGTCCGCTCACGCTCCATAAACTCCAAATCAATCCAGTCGCTATCTCCGCTGAGGCGGTCGATTTCGGACATGGAACATTCGAAACACCGACCGCCTCGTCCTTATCTTAACACGACGCGAACAACCCGCCCGAATCTTTAAATCCGAACCCGGGGCCATCGCGGGCCATGCACACGTTTCGCGCGCTGGAGACGGCGGCCTACTGCCCGCGCAAGCTCTACTACCGGGAACGCGACCCCGATATCGAGGGGCCACCCCCCGAAATCGAGCGCAAGCGCGAACTGGCCTTCCAGTACGAGCGACTCCTGACCGACGACGAGTTGCTCGCGGACGCACCCGTCGCGGTCACGCCGACGCAGTACCGCTCGCGACTCGGGCAGGCGCGGGCACGACTCGACGACTGGGCGGCGCTGGCCGACCCGCCAGACCGGGACGTGCTCCTGACCGGGAAGGACGCCCGCGGTATCGCACACAAGGTGCTCGCGGACCCGCCGCGGCCGTCGCTCGTCTTCGGGGGCGACCCGCCCGACTGCGGGGTCTGGGAGCCCCAGACCGTGCGGCTGGTCGCCGCGGCGAAGGCCCTGGCCTGGGAACGGGAGTGTCCGGTCGAGACCGCCTTCGCTGAGTACCCCGCCCACGGCGTCGTCCGCCGGGTGGCGCTGACGACCCGGCGGAATGCGGCCTACCGGTCGGCGCTCCGGACGGCCCGAGCACTCGACGGACCGCCGGCCCGGACCGACGACCGGGCGAAGTGTGACCCCTGCGAGTACCGGAGCCAGTGTGGCGTGCGGACGCGGTCGCTCAAGTCGCTGCTGTAGCGGTCGGCCCCGACGAGAGTCGATCGCCGTGCCAGGGACGGTCAGTCCTCGTGAGCGCCGAGTCATAGTGATTATTGTAGCGATTTACCGGTACGACCGCACGCAGTCGTGCGGTCGATCCGGAACGGACCTACAATAATCACTATCAGCCCTCGCGGTCGGCGAGCCAGGCCTCGATGGCGTCGGCGCCGGCGCCCCGGCGGTGGACGACGCCGCGTTCGACGTCGACGACCGTGCTCTCGGAGCCGGGCGTCTCGCCGTTGTCGAGGACGACCGCCACCGCGTCCCGGACCCGGTCGCCGAGTTCGGCGACCCGGCGGACGCTCCCGGTCCCGCTCTCGTTGGCGCTGGTGGCCGTCACGGGCGTCCCGGCCGCCCGGTAGAACTCGCGGGCCAGGTCGTGGTCGGGAACGCGCACACCGACGCGGTCGCGCCCGGCAGTCAGGGCGTCGGGGACCGCCTCGCCCCGGTCGACGACGACCGTCACCGGGCCGGGGAGGAACTCGCGCATGAACGCCAGGTCCCGGTCGGTCGGGCGGGTGTACTCGCGGGCGGTCGCGACGTCGGGGACGCCCAGCGAGAGCGGGTTGTCGCGGGGCCGGCCCTTGGTCTCGTAGACCCGTTCGACAGCGGTGGGGTCGGTGGCGTCGGCGCCCAGGCCGTACACCGTCTCCGTCGGGTAGACCACGAGGTCGCCGTCGGCGACTGCCGCGCCCGCCCGGTCGACGTCTGTCATCGTCGGGGATCGGCCGGTCGCGGGCAAAAACCTGCCGTCTAGAGGCCGTCGAGTGCGGCCCCGAGTTCGTCGTAGTCGGGGAACTCGGGCCACTCGCTCGCGACCCAGGCGTACTGGACGACCCGTTCGCCGTCGAGGACGAACACGGCCGGCCGTGGTTCGCTGACGCCGGCCATCCCGTCGAGGTCGTTCGCGATGCCGTAGGATTCGGCGACGCCGTTCGCGGGGTCCGAGAAAACGCGGGCATCGACGCCCCGCTCTTCGAGCAGGGTCTTGTGCTCGTAGGGCGTCGAGATCGAGAGCCCGACGAGTTCGTACGCGCGGTCGTCCGCCTCACCGTCTTCGTCCTCGCCCTCGCGCGTGCTCGGGAGCCAGCCGCGGTCGCGGAACTCGTTGTACATGTAGGTCGTCGGGAAGGCCCCGTCCATCGGGTGGAAGACCAGCACGACGGGCCCCTCGTCGGTCAGGTCCGACAGCGCAGTATCCTCCCAGTACTCGGGGCCGACCAGCGGGCGCTCGAAGTCGGGGGCCTGCTCGCCGACCGCGGGGTGGTCGGCCGGGGCCAGTTCGACGACGTCGAACTCGACCATCACGAGCCCTCCCCGTACGTGCGGTCGAGGTAGTCGACGATGTTGGCGCTCTCGGACATGGTGACGCCGGTCGACTCGTCGACGATGGCTGGGACGGTCCGCTTGCCGGTGAGTCGCCTGACGACGTCCCGGTCGCTGTGCATCGGTTCGACGAACCGCGACCGGTAGTCCAGGCCGTGTTCGTCCAGCGTCCGGACGACGCGTTCACAGAACGGACAGGCCTGCAACCGGTACAGCGTGATCTCGGGGTCGCTCATGACGCCCGGACGTAGGGCCGAACGGCGTGTAAGCCCTTCGGCAGGCACGGCAGACTCGCCGGTCCGGTCCCGCCCGAGCGTTTAAACCGGAACGGTCGGTCACCGCCCCGTGTGACCGCGAATCGAGCGAGCGAGCGTGGGGTGAGTCCGGTCGTCGGGGTCGCCGTACTGGTCGGGATCACGGTCGTCCTCGCGGCAGTGACCGGTGGGTTCGTGGCGTTCGGGGTGGCGACGACCGAGACGGCACCGCAGGCGAGCGTCGCGGCGACGGCCGACGCGACCGACGGCTGGCCCGACGGGCAGCGACTGCGACTGACCCACGCCGCGGGCGACCCGCTGGTCGTGGCGGACCTGGCGCTGGTCGTCACCGTCGACCGTGGGGACGTCCACGCCCGTCTGACGGGCCTTCCGACGCGGCGACTGACGGCCGACAACGTCCGGGGGACGGACGTGTTCGACAGCGGGTTCGCGGGCGTCGACGGGGCCCTGGACGCCGCCCATACCGACGGCGAATGGACCAGCGGCGAGACAGCGTCGGTCAGGATCGCACAGGGTGACCTGGACCTGCATCCCGGCGACCGGGTCGCTGTCCGAATCGTCCACCGGCCGACGAACGCGGTGCTCGCGCGAGAGGCGACGGTCGCGAGTTGAGCCGTCTCGGCGCGTCCCATGACAAGTCTTAATCCCTCGGGGTCGCAAGTTCGCCCGTCGATGTTACCATCGGTAGCCGTGTCGCCCGGCATCGGGGGCGCCCTCCAGTCGTCGGTCGACCTGTTCGGCGTCACGGTCCCCGAGACGCTGTTCGTGGCGAGCGGCGTGCTGACTATCCTCGTGCTGATCGGCCTCTCGGCGTTCTTTTCGTCTTCGGAGATCGCCATGTTCTCCTTGCCGCCCCACCGACTGGAGGGGCTCGTCGACGACGGCTTCCGCGGGGCACGCACACTCCGTGACCTCAAGGCGGACCCCCACCGCCTGCTGGTGACGATCCTGGTCGGCAACAACCTCGTCAACATCGCGATGTCGTCGATCGCGACCGGGTTGCTCGGCTTCTACATGAGTCAGGGACAGGCCGTCCTGGCGGCGACGTTCGGGATCACGGCGCTGGTCCTGCTGTTCGGCGAGAGCGCGCCGAAGTCCTACGCCGTCGAGAACACCGAGTCGTGGGCGCTCCGGATCGCTCGCCCGCTGAAGCTCGCCGAGCGAGTGCTCCTGCCGCTCATCGTCCTGTTCGACTATCTGACCCGGATCGTCAACAAGGTGACCGGCGGGCGCTCGGCGATCGAGTCCTCTTATGTCACCCGCGAGGAGATCCAAGACATCATCGAAACCGGCGAGCGCGAGGGCGTCTTAGACGAGGAAGAACGCGAGATGCTCCAGCGGACGCTCCGGTTCAACAACACCATCGCCAAGGAGGTGATGACGCCCCGACTGGACATGAACGCCATCTCGGTCGAGGACTCGATCGCCGAGGCGATCGAGCAGTGTATCCACAGCGGTCACGCCCGTCTGCCCGTCTACGAGGGGAGTCTGGACAACGTCATCGGCGTCGTCCACATCCGTGACCTGGTCCGTGACCGCAACTACGGCGAGGCGAGCGACGAACAGCTCGAACTCGAGGACCTTATCGAACCGACGCTGCACGTGCCCGAGTCGAAAAACGTCGACGACCTCCTCACCGAGATGCGCCACGAACGCCTCCACATGGTGATCGTCATCGACGAGTTCGGCACTACCGAGGGGTTGGTGACGATGGAGGACCTCACCGAGGAGATCGTCGGCGAGATCCTCGAAGGCGGCGAGGAGGTCCCCATCGAGTTCGTCGACGACGACACGGCCATCGTGAAAGGCGAGGTCAACATCGAGCAGGTCAACGACGCCCTCGAGATCGACCTCCCCGAGGGCGAGGAGTTCGAGACCATCGCCGGGTTCATCTTCAACCGGGTCGGCCGCCTCGTCGAACAGGGCGAGGTCATCACCTACGACGGCGTCGAGATCCTCGTCGAACAGGTCGAAAACACCCGGATCACGAAAGCGCGCATCCACCGGACCGACGCCTACGACCCCGACGCCGACGGCGACACCGTTTAGTTTCGAGCGGTCGTCTGACGGCCATTCAGCCGTCGAAGTCGACGCCCTCGCTTTCCAGCACCGAACGGTCGGCTCGCCGTCGTCGTCGGCCCACTCGCGCAACGGGTCGGCCCGCACCCGGTAGGCCGGGACGTTGTGGGTCGCGTCGGCGTACTCCTCGCGGACGCCATCGACGAAGGCCTCGGCCTCTGCCACCGTCCGCGCCGGGATCACCCGTCGGACCGTCGCCGGCCCCAGACCCGTTTGTCGGGTATCCGGACGTGCATGCCGTCGCGGACGCGGATCTGACAGGAGAGCCGCGGGTAGCCAAAGCGGTCGGCGAGGTCGTCGTGCCAGTGCTCGGGGTCTGGCGGGTCGACCAGGCGGACGCCACAGGTCGCACAGAGGCCCCGCCCCCCGCAGTTCGTCACGGCCCACCGACTGTGCGGGGAGCGGCCGGCCTCCAGGAGCACGTCGCGCAGGACGGCACCGGCCTCGGCGGTCACCTCGTAGCGCTCGTCGTCGGGCGTCTCGACGGTGACGGTGACGTGCTCGACCATCTCCCGGGGTTCGGGTCGCCAGCGTAAGGTGTCTGTCGGTCCGGCGGGGCCGTACGCGGCCACGGGGGGCGGAGACGGCCCACCCGCGGCGAAGACCGGCCAGCCACGCGAGCGTGGCGGCGACGAGGAGCGCCACCGCGGAGACGGCGACGGCGCGTTCGGCCGCCGAGTCGGCGCCGAGCAGGACGGCCGCGACGACGGCGCCGAGCAGGACCAGGGCCGCGACGGCCGCTATCGCCGAGACGTCGACCTACCGGAGCGGTGGCTGGTCGGTCACGTCCGTGACGACGGTCGAGACAGGGAAGAACTCACCGCAGTTCGATCTTGTGGACGAACGGCAGGTCGCGTATCTCGGTGACGAGGTCGCCGGGGAGGTCGCCCTCGGCGATGACGTACAGGCGGGGCTGGTCGGTGAACTCGGGGTCCTCGGTGAACGTCTGGCGGATGGAGATGCCACGGTCCGCGATGGCGGTGGTGACGGTCGCGACGATACCCGGTTCGTCGGCCTCGTGGACGGTGATGGCCAGGGCGGTCAGGTCCAACACCGGCGCCAGGTCCAGCAGACTGGGGATGGCCGAGATGTTCTGGAAGATGCGGCGCAACTCGTCGTCGGCGAGGATGGCGTCGGTGGTGGCGTCGACGACCCGGCGGTCGACGCCGACCTCGCGGGCGATGCCCGTGTTGGGGATCTCGATACCGCCCGAGACGACCCGTCCCTCGTCGTTGACCGAAAAGCCCCGTTCCAGGAGGAGGCGGATGACCGCCTGCTGGCTGGGCGAGTCGGCGAACTTCTCCATGATCGCGTCGAACGTCGCCCCCTCGGGGCCGTCGTCCTCGCTCATCAGAGGTCGCCCTTGGTCGAGGGCGTGTCGCTCCGGCGGTCGTCGACCCGGGTCGCGTCGTCGAGCGCCCGCGCGAGGCACTTGAACAGCGCCTCTATCTCGTGGTGGGCGTTGTCACCGCTGACGCCGGCGTGGACCGTCAGGCCGGCGTTGGTCGCCAGCGACCGCAGGAAGTGTCGGGCCATGTGGCTGGTCATCCCGCCGACCGACGCCTGCGAGAACTCGCCGTCGAACGTGAAGTAGGGGCGGCCGCTCACGTCGACGACGACCTCGGCGACGGCCTCGTCGAGCGGGACACGCCGGTCGGCGAAGCGCCGGATCGCGCGTTTCTCGCCCAGCGCCTCCTCGAAGGCCGTGCCCAACGTGATGGCGACGTCCTCGACGGTGTGGTGGTCGTCGACCTCGAGGTCGCCGTCACAGTGCACCGTCAGGTCGAACAGGCCGTGCGTGGCGACGGCGGTCAGCATGTGGTCGAAAAAGCCGATGCCCGTCTCGACGGTGGCGTCGCCGTCGCCGTCGATGTCGAGTACCACCTCGATCTCCGTCTCGGCCGTCTCGCGTGTCACCGCCGCCGTCCGCTCGGTCATACCTCGACCAAGCGCGTCCGCCTATTTGGCCGTTGCGCTCGCTGGACTGGAACTGTTTTTCTAGCGGTCCATCTCGAATCAGGCCCGCAGACAACGTGAAAGCCCCGACTCGGTCGACTTGGGGGGCTCGCTGCGCTCCTCGGCCTTCGGCCTGTGGTGTCCGCTCACGGGCCGGAGGCCCGTTCGCGCGTGCCGAGGCGCGGAGAAGCACCGCAACGCAGTGAGGAGCGCAGCGAGTCCCTCGAACGGAGCGGACGGGGGCTTTCACGCTGTTGATCGCACCATCCGTGGAAATGTCTCTCGAATAAAAACCATCGCTGGACTCGGCAAGGACCGAGCGTCAGAACCCGGTCGCTGCGATGACTCACCCCACCGGTCGCTCGAACGCCCGGGCGGCCAGCCCGACCGACAGGAGCGATATCGCCACCGTGCCGGCGACTAGGACGAGTCCGGGGTCGCACCGCAGCGGCGGGTGATAGCCCGCTTGACCCAGGGCGAGCGGGCCGTAATCGAGCAGGTCGTTCCCGAGTGCGAGGGCGAGCGCGGTCGCGAGCGCGCCCCGCGTCGTCCGCCCGTAGTGGGGGAGGAGGTACGCCTCCGGGATGAAACACAGGTGCGTGACGAGGACGCCGAAGTAATTCCAGGTGTCGGGGAAATACGCCGCGACCTGGAGGTTCAGGGCCAGCGCCGTCCACAACCCGGTCTTGACGAGCCAGACGAACGCGAGCGTGTGGAGGTACGCCAGCACCCGGTTGGTCGCCACTGCGTCGAGCCGGTTCCCGAGGTTGCCAAGCAGCGTCGCCAGCGACAGCGCCATCAGCCCGACCGCGACCGGCGAGTCCATGTACAGCGGCCACAGCAGCGTCTCGACGTCCGGGAGACTGGGCAGGTAGAAGTGGATGCCGACGAACACGGCCGTCACGTTCGCAAACAGCAGCCACACGAGACTGGGCGCGTTCTCCAGGTAGTAGCGCGCCCACCGCCGCGGGACCGGCGAACCCGTCCCCGTCGGTCCTGTCGGGGGCGCGCCCGGCGTCCCGTCGCTGGACCCGCCGTCCGTGCGAGCGTCGGTGCCGGGAGCGGTATCCGACGGCTCCATACCGGACGGCGGGGGTCGGGACACTAAGCACTGCCGACCCTGGCCGGCGGTCCAGTCGCCGAGTCGGACCCGCCGTGGGGCGCCGAGCAGCCCGCCCGACGACACGCCGAACGCGGTCAAATTGCACGACGACATAAGGATACCGGGGAAGATTTATGCCCGCCCATGGGAGAGAACCACACGCACAGCATGTTCGAACGGTTCTCGAGCGGGTACTACCTGGGGCGGCTGTACGTCCAGCCGGGTCAGCGCGAGCGGGCGGCGATCGCCCGCGCGGCACACGAGCAGGTCACCGAACAACTGTACACCGACGAGGGAATAACACGGACGGACCTGCCGCTTGTGATGAAACTGGGAACCACACACTTCCCCGTGACCGGCGCGGAGAGTGTCCCCGCGGACACGCTCGCGGTCCCGGAGTCACTCGTCGAAGAGACGGACATCCGGAACCCGCCGACGCTCAGCGAAGTGTTCCTCGCCAAGGCCGAGCGCGCGCGCCAGCTCATCTCGGTCGCCGAGGGACTTCCCGGCGTCAGCACCGGCACCGGCACCACCGACGACCCGTTCGGTGGCCCGGACGGACCGACCGGGATCTGATACTGCCGGCTGTAAGTCTGTAGAGAATGTTGGCGCCACGTGGCGCGAATATCTTCACGATGTTACAGCCGACAGTATAAGCCGAGGGGCGCCCTTTTAACACGGCGGGCCACAGTCTGTCGGGTGATGCTCGACGAACTGCTCGGGCGCGCCGAGCTGAAAGACCGCATCGCCGACCTGGAGGAGGAACTGCGCCACTGCGAGCGCCAGCTGGAGGCCGAACAGGAACGCCGGGCCGACGCGGTCAGCGACAGGCAGACCGCCCAGGAGCGGGGCAACAGGCTGGAAGACCGCATCGCCGACCTGGAGGGGACCGTCGAGCGCCTGGAGTCCGGAGCCGACGAGGAACGGTCGTTCGCCCGGACGGAGACGCTGGCCGACGGGCGACTCGATGCCGTCCTCGACCGTCTCGGATCGTTCGGGACCGACCCCGAGGGGGCGTTCACGGCGTACGTCGCCGACGGGAACGCCCTCCCCGACACAGTACGGGCGGCCTTCGGCGACCGGGCGGGGCTGGTCGGGCGGGCGGCGCCCTGTCTCGCCGTGACCGACGACGCGGGGCTGGTCGGGGCCTGTCTGTCGGTGCCCGACCCGCCCGCGCCGTTCACGGAGTGGGCCGACGGGTTCGAGTTCGACCGCGCGTGGTTCGAACCCGAGGGGTCGTACACGTTCGCGCTGGTCCGCTCGGACCTGTTCGCGATGGGCGAGTACGACGGCCGCGACCGGGTCGCGTTCCAGGGCTTCGACTCCGAACTGAAGAGCCAACACTCCAAGGGCGGCTACTCCCAGTCGCGGTTCGAGCGACTGCGCGACGCACAGATCGACGACCACGTAGAACGGTGTCTGGTCGCCCTCGAAGACCGCGATACCGACCGGCTGTACGTCGTCGGCGAGCGGACGGTAGTAGACGAGTTTTCGGACGTGGCGGACCTGACGGCGACGGTCGACGCGACGGGTGCCCCCGAGGCCGCCCTCGACGACGCCCGCCGGTCGTTCTGGAGCGTCGAGTTGCGGGCGCTGTAGGCCGGAACGTCGAGTCGGCCGTCCTGTCGGTCCGGAGCGTCGAGTCGGGCGGTGTCGCGGGAGACGGCTTTTTGTCCGGGCGTGCCCTCCCGTGGGTATGGTCGTCGGAGACGTCACGACTGGCACGGACGTACTGGTCATCGGCGGCGGGCCGGGCGGCTACGTCGCCGCCATCCGCGCCGGACAGTTAGGGATGGACGTCACTCTCGTCGAGGCCGACGCCTACGGGGGGACCTGCCTCAACCACGGCTGTATCCCGTCGAAGGCATTGGTCTCGGCGGCCGACGTCGCCCACGACGCCCGGACCGCCGAACACATGGGCGTCCACGCCGACCCCGCGGTCGACGTCGCCGGGATGGTCGACTGGAAAGACGGGGTCGTCGACCAGCTCACCGGCGGCGTCGAGAAACTGTGCAAGGCCGCCGGCGTGGAACTCGTCTCCGGTCGGGCGGAGTTCGCTGGCGAACACACCGCCCGAGTCGTCTACGGCGGCGACGGCCAAGGGTCCGAGACTGTCGAGTTCGAACACGCAATCATCGCCACCGGCTCGCGCCCGGTCGAGGTACCCGGCTTCGCCTTCGAGGACGAGCCGACGCGCGAGGCGCTCGCCCTGGAGACCCTGCCCGAGTCGCTGGTCGTCGTCGGCGCCGGCTACATCGGAATGGAGCTGTCGACAGTGTTCCAGAAACTGGGCTGTGACGTGACCGTCGTGGAGATGCTGGCCGACGCGCTCCCGGGCTACGAGGACGACATCACACGAGTCGTCCGGGAACGGGCCGCCGACCTGGGCGTCGACTTTCACTTCGGGGAGTCGGCGACCGGCTGGGAACGGGCGAGCGAGGGGATCACCGTCCTGACCGAGGACGAGGGCGGCGACGTCTCGGAGTTCGGCGCCGAATACTGTCTGGTCGCGGTCGGCCGCAGCCCGGTGACGGACACGTTCAACCTGGCGGCGGTTGACCTCGAACCAGACGAGGAGAGCTTTCTCGCGACCGACGACCAGGCACGGACCGACGTGGACCACGTGTTCGCGGTCGGCGACGTCGCCGGGGAACCGATGCTCGCCCACAAGGCCAGCGCCGAGGGCGAAGTCGCCGCCGAGGTGATCGCGGGCGAACCGGCCGGGCTGGACTACCAGGCGGTCCCGGCGGCGGTGTTCACGAGCGGGCGGGCGCTGACCGTCGACGACACCGACGGGTTCGTCCGCGTCGTCGCCGCGACCGACGGCGAGTTCCTCCTGGGCGGGCAGGTCGTCGGCCCCGAGGCCTCGGAGCTGGTCGCCGAACTCGGGCTGGCCGTCGAGATGGGCGCACAGCTGGGAGATGTCGCGGCCACCGTCCACACCCACCCGACGCTCTCAGAGGCCGTCCGGGAGGCCTGTGCGAACGCGCTCGGCGAGGCCGTTCACACGCTCAACCGCTGAGGTCGTGGTACGCGGTATCACAAAGGTCTTATACAGGAACGGGAAAATCACAGTCAACGCCAGTCGAGGCGTCGGGAATGGACATGAAACGAGACCAGCGAGACGACGACCTGCCCGAGGACACGATCTTACAGCGGGCGCTCAGCGAGTCGCCCTACGAGCGCAAGCGAGTCGAAGCGTTTTCACACTTCAAACAACCGATCCCGCGGAAGCTGACGATCCAGGGGGCGTTACTCGGGTCGCTGGTGTTGCTGTTGCCGCTGTACAGCCTCTACCCGGCCGAGGCCGCGGCGTACCTGCCGTCGATGGACCCGGTGGTAGCGTCGCCGAAGGTGCTGTTGCTCGGCGCGTTCGGCGCGTCGATCGAGGTCGCCACTGCAGTGTTGCTCGTCGGGGTCGCGCTGTACCGGGTGAAACACGAACCCGTCACCGAGGAGGAGGCGCGAACGCTGTTCAACGTCGAGACGTTCGCCAGCTACCTCGGGTTCGGGACCGGCGGGCTCGTCATCGCGCTGACGCTGGGCTTTTTCACGCTCGGGATGGGCGGTGAGTCCGCACTGATGTGGTACGTCGACACGATGAACGGCAGGAACCCCTTCACGGGGACCGGAACGAGCTTTTCCGTGGGCCACCTGGCGGCGTTCGCACTCGCCGGCGCGCTGGCCATCGCAATCGCGCGGGGGTATGTCGCGACGGCACTCGGGTCGATAGATACCTGAACGGACAGGGTCCGGCCGCGGGCCCGTGACACCGCGACGTTTTTTACGCCGACCGGCAAATCGAGGGGTGATGGAAGCACTCACGCTCGGTCCCGCGGGGACCTACTCCCACCGTGCGGCCAAGGCCGTGGCCGACGAGGTGGCCTTTACCGAGTCCGTGTCGGCGATCGTCGAGGCCGTCGCCAGCGGGGAGTACGACCGGGGGGTCGTCCCGGTCGAGAACAGCACCGACGGCTCCGTGATCGAGTCGCTGGACGCCTTCGCCGAGTACGACGTGGCGATCGTGCGCGAACTCATCACACCGATCCGCCACGCCCTGCTCGCCCAGGGGCCCGAGTTCGACGTCGTCGCCAGCCACGCCCAGGCGCTGGCCCAGTGCCGGAACTACCTCGACGAGAACTACCCAACCGCCGACCTGGAGGCCGTCGCCAGCACCGCCCGCGGCGTCGAGCGCGCCCGCGAGAACCCCGGCGTCGCCGGCATCGGCCACCCCGAAAACGCCGCGGGACACGGTCCCGCGAGCAGTCAGACGGGGTCTGACGACGCGGACGGCGACCTCCAGGTGCTCGCCGAGGACATCCAGGACCAGTCCTCGAACGCGACGCGGTTCGTCGTCCTCGCGCCCGCGAGCGAGCGCTCGGAAGCCGGCGCCAAGACCTCGTTTATCGTCTACCCCAACGTCGACTACCCCGGACTGTTGCTGGAACTGCTGGAACCGTTCGCCGAGCGGGACATCAACCTCACCCGCGTCGAATCCCGCCCCAGCGGGGAGCGACTCGGCGACTACGTCTTCCACGTCGACATCGCCGCCGGCCTCTACGAGGAACGGACCCAGGACGCCCTCGCCGAGATCGAGGCGATCGCCAGCGAGGGGTGGGTCCGCCGACTGGGGTCGTACGACAGCGAGACCGTGCTGTATTGAGGCCCGCACGCGACACCGCGCGCTTAAGACCGGCGGCCCGCTACGACCGGACATGGCACGCAGTAGCGACCTGTTCGAAGACATCGAGGAACTGCTCGACGTAGTGACCGGCGGACTGGAGCCGACGGGGGCCGGGCTACCGGTCGACGTGGCTGACACCGGGGAGTCGTTCGTGGTCGTCGCGGACCTCCCGGGCCACGACCGCGAGGACATCAGCGTCACGCTGCCCGACGACACGACGCTGGCGGTCGACGCCGAGCGCGACACCAGCCACGACGACGCGGGGCGATACGTCACCCGCGAGCGTTCGAGCGACGCCGTCAGCCGCCGCGTCGGTCTGCCCGACCCCGTCGAGGAGGGAGAGACAAGCGCCTCCTACGAGGACGGCGTCCTCTCGGTGACGCTGCCCAAACGGTCGGGCGGCAACGACACCGAGATCCCCGTCGAATGACGGTCGAACCTGGCGACCCGGCGCCGGAGTTTCGCGCGCCCAACCAGGACGGCCAGCCGGTGCGCCCGGACTGGTCGGGCGTCTCGGTCGTCTACTTCTACCCGGCCGACGACACGCCGGGCTGTACCGTCGAAGCCAGCCAGTTCCAGGCCGAACTGGCGACCTACCGCGAGGCCGGCGTCACCGTCTACGGGGTCTCGGTCGACGGCGTCGACTCCCACGCCGCCTTCGCCGACGAGTACGGCATCGAGTTCGACCTCCTGGCCGACCCGGACGGCGAGGTCTGTGCGGCGTTCGGCGTGGCGACAGACCGCGGGGTTGCGAACCGGTCGACGTTCGTCGTCGTCGACGGGACGGTCACGGCAGTCTACGACGGCGTCGCGCCCGACGGCCACGCCCGCGACGTGCTCCGGGACCTGGTCGAGACGGGGGTCGTCATGCTGGATTGACCCGGAGACGGCGACCCACCGGATGGAACCAATATCGCCGGACGAGGAAAAGATATTGCCCACCCGAGAGATACCCCGCTAATGGCACGCATCGAACGGTTGCGAGTGTACCCGGTCAAGGGGATCGAGGGGGTCGACGTCCAGGAGTCCAGGATCCGGGACGGAGGAACTCTCGCCTGGGACAGAGAGTTCGCGCTGTTCGACGACGGAGGCAAGGTGTTCAACGCGAAGCGAAGCGACCGTTTTCACGACCTGTCGACGGGCTTCGACATCGAGACGGGGGAACTCGCCATCGACACGGGCCCGGGGGAGGTCCGCCGGTTCGCCCTCGAATCGGGCGTCGACCGTCTCCGCGCCGAGGAGTGGTTCAGCGACTTCTTCGGGGCCGAGCTGACGCTGGAGCGGGACGGGGAGACGGGCTTCGTCGACCGGACCGAGATGGGACCGTCGGTCGTCAGCACCGCGACGCTTTCGACGGTCGCGGGGTGGTTCGACGACGTAACGACCGACGGGGCGCGGCGCCGGATCCGCGCCAACGTCGAAGTGGCAGGCGTCCCCGCGTTCTGGGAGGACCGCTTTCTCGGCGACGACGCGCCGGCGTTCGAGGCCGGCGGCGTCCGCTTCGAGGGGGTCACCCCCTGTGGCCGGTGTGTCGTCCCCGAGCGCGACCCCGACACCGGCGAGCCGCTGGCGGGCTTCGTCGAGGACTAAGTCCGGTCGCCACGGCGAGGCACCCGGGAGTCGAAACACCGAGGGTGGTCGCCCCACTCGGGGGAGACATGCCCACGTTCGACGTGTACCTCGTCACCCAGGAGAGTCGCTCGGCGGGCCGTTCGACCCGCGAGGTGGTCGAAGCGGCCCTCACGGGCGGCGTCGACGTCGTCCAGCTCCGGGAGAAAGGCCGGACGGCCCGCGAGCGCTACCGGCTCGGTCGGGACCTCCGGGAACGGACCCGCGAGGCTGGCGTGACCTTCCTCGTCAACGACCGGGTCGACCTCGCGCGGGCTGTCGACGCCGACGGCGTCCACCTCGGCGACGAGGACCTGCCGGTCGAGGCTGCCCGCGAGTTGCTCGGCCCCGGCGGCGTGGTCGGCCGGTCGGTGTCGCTCGTCGACGACGCCCGCGCGGCCGAACGGGCGGGAGCGGACTACCTCGGCGTCGGCGCCGTCTACCCCACCGACACGAAAGCCGACATCGACGACGACGAGTACGCCGTCGGTCCCGAACGCGTCGCCGAGATCAGCGACGCCGTCGACGTTCCCGTCGTCGCCATCGGCGGGATTACGGTCGAGAACGCGCCCGACGTCGTCGCGGCCGGCGCCGACGGCGTCGCGACTATCACGGCGGTCACGGCGGCCGCCGAACCCGAGCGCGCGACGCGGGCGCTTGGCGAGGCGGTCGAGCGCGGGCGCGACGGCTGACGCGGCGTCTCGGCGCTGTACCCGGCCGGACGGTGGACTTGTCAACCTGTGGCCCCTACGACGGGTATGAGCCGATGGACCGCCGGTCGTCCGGCCGGGCGCGAGAGTCATCTGTGCGGCCTGGGCGTCGTCGGTCGTCAGCCTGACGTCGAAGAATCCCTCGAAGTCGAGACTGGTCTGTTGCACACGCTACGGTCGGACCCCGACCGAAAAAACGCCACCGTCCCGTCAGTCGTCGCGTTCGGACTCGCGGTGGGCCTGCCTGAACAGGTGGACCCACTCGGCAAAGGAGCCACGCATCCCGTCGATGGTAACCGTGACCTGGCCGTCGACCCTCCACTGGGCGCGTTCGCTGTCCTCGCCGAAGGCCAGCGGGACGTCGACGCTCAGGTCCTCGGCCGCCAGTGTCAGCGACTCTTCTCGCTCGACGCTCTCGTCCAGCAGGTCGTCCGCCAGGTCGAGCCAGGTCTGATCCGACTCCGACGAGGATCTGGCCATACTACCGCTTGGACCCCCCGGTTCTTGACACTTCTGTCGGCCGGCCATCGGCAGCGGTCGACCTGATCGCCGCCCGCAGTGCGGTCTCGGCGACGGTCGTCCCGCAGTCGGCGGTCCGGCGGACGGCGTCGACCGCCCGGACCGTCCGGACGGCCGTCGGCACAGTCACGTCGTGGTCGCAGACGAGCGCTCCCTCGATCGCATCGGCCCGGTCGACGACCGCGTGGCAGTCTGCGAGCAACGACTGAGCGGCCGGGGCGGTCGCCCCGTCCAGCACCGCGGTGGTGGCGTCGCCGACGGTCTCTCTGGCCGCCCGGGCGGTCTCGCGGAGACTCTCGCCGACCTCCTCGGGCAGGCCCTGCCCCGCGTCGTCGACGGTCCCGGCCAGTTCGATCCCCAGGTCGGCGACCCGTTCGAGTGCGCGGGCCGTGACGTAGTAGTCGAACAGGTCGGGCCGCGAGACGCCCAGGCGGTCGACCTCGCCGAACGAGACCAGCGACCGCGCGAAGTGGCGCGCGACCATCCGGCAGAGCCGGTCGGCCTCGTCGCGGCGCTCGGCCAGTCGGGCCGCCGCGTCGGGGTCGCCCGCGAGGACCGCGTCGGTCGCGCCCTCGTGGATCGACTGGGCACTGAACTGGAGCTGGACGACCGACTGTCGCACGGAGACGGTCCCCGCATCGAGCAGGTGCTGGACGGTGATCTCCCTGGCGGTGTCGACGAACAGGTCGGTTCCGACGAGCGTGCGCACGACCGAGCGGGCGGCCCGGCGCTGCTCGTCGGTGAACTCGCCGCTCCCGGCCCCGCTGTCGCTCCCGGTGCCCGGACGGAGCGTCACCGTCTCGAAGCCGGCGGCGTGGGCGCCCCGGAGCGCGCGCTCGACCAGTGCGGGGTCGGGCCCGTCGACGACCAGTTCGACCGCCGCGAGCGCGCCGGCGTCGGTCTCGGCGTCCCGGACGACGATGGAGCCGTCGCTGTGGGTGTACAGGTACAGCTCCATCCCCGCTTCGAGCGAGTGGTCGTCGGCCCAGTCTTTGGGGATCGAGACGGTGTAGGTACCGCCGCCGACCTGCTGGAGTTTGCGCGTCTCCATCAGTAGATCAGTTCCGGGTCCTCCTCGACCATGTACAGGGTGCGCGCGGCGACGTTGACCGCGTGGTCGCCGACCCGTTCGAGGTCACGCACCGTCAACAGCAGTCGCGACACGTCGTCAAGCAGGCGCTCGGCCGCCCAGGCGTCGTTGCCGGCCTCCCCGGCGATCAGTTCGCGGACGACCGCCTCACTGGCGCGCTGACACAGCGCGTCGACCTCGTCGTCGCGGCGAGCGACGGTCCGACACGCCGCCGCGTCGCCGTCGGCGTAGGCGTCCAGCGCCGCGGTCAACTGGTCGCGACACAGCGTCCCGATACGGGCCACGTCGACGTCAGTCGGGTCGGCGTGCTCGGCCGCGAGCGCGTACTCCCCGAAGTTGGTCGCCAGGTCGCCGACCCGCTCTAGGTCGGTGAGGATCTTGAACGACGCGGCGACGAATCGCAGGTCCCCCGCGACCGGCTGCTGGAGCGCCAGCAGGTCGATACACTCCTGTTCGAGCGCGAGATATCGGTCGTTTATCGCCTCGTCACCCTCGAACACCCGGCGAGCGAGCGCCGCGTCCCGCCGGTCTAACGCCTCCAGCGCGAGGTCGAACTGGTCTAACACGTCGGCGCCCATCGCCCTGACGTCGGCCCGCAGGTCGGCCAGCGACTCCTGGTAGTTCTCCCGGGGCATCTGTCACCCGAACTTCCCGGTGATGTAGTCCTCGACGCGCTCGTGAGCGGGATTCTCGAAGATCGTCTGTGTGTCGTCGAATTCGACGAGTTCGCCGCCGGTGAGAAAGACAGCCGTGTAGTCGGAGATGCGGGCGGCCTGTTGCATATTGTGGGTGACGATGACGACCGTGTAGTCCTCGGCCAGTTCCTCGATGAGGTCTTCGATCTTCGAGGTGGCGATCGGGTCCAGCGCCGAGGCGGGTTCGTCCATCAGGATCACCTCGGGGTCGACCGCGATGGCACGGGCGATACAGAGGCGCTGTTGCTGGCCGCCCGAGAGGTCAAGCGCGGACTTGTCGAGCTGGCCCTCGACCTCCTTCCAGAGAGCCGCCCGTTTGAGCGCTCGTTCGACCCGCTCGTCCAGGTTCTTCGTGTCACCCTGGACCCGCAGGCCGTAGGCGACGTTGTCGTAGATGCTCTTGGGGAACGGGTTGGGGTGTTGAAACACCATGCCGATCTTGCGGCGCAGCGCGACGGGGTCGACCTCGTCCCCGTAGATGTCGGCCCCTTCGAAGCGGAGTTCACCCTCGATCGTGGCCGCCTCCACGAGGTCGTTCATCCGGTTGATACACCGCAGGAACGTCGACTTGCCACAGCCCGAGGGCCCGATGATGGCGGTCACCTGCCGTCTCGGGATCTCCATGTCGACGTCGTTCAGCGCTGGCTCTTCGCCGTAGTACACGTTCAATCCCAGGGACCGGACGACGGGGTCGGCATCCACCGTTCGTTCGGTGGCGGCGCCGGCCGTCACGTCGGTCGAGATGAGGGATTGGGTCGTTTCCTGTTCACTCATTGTTGTTCGTTCGTCGTGGTCAGTCGTTCTGGTAGCGGTTGCGGATCAGGATCGCCGTCGCGTTCATCAGGAGCAGCAGCGCCAGCAACACGATCGACGCGGCCGCCACCACCCCCGTCCGGTACTCGGGGATGTTGTTCCCTTTGGCGGCGAATATCTGCAACGGCAGGGCAGTCGCGCCCGAGAACAGCCCCGAGGGCGGGTCGAACCGCGTCGTCGCGAGCGCGATCATCACGAGCGGTGCAGTCTCCCCGATAGCGCGTCCGATCGCGAGGATCGTCCCCGTCAGAATGCCCGGGACGGCCTCGGGCAGGACGATGTTGCGGATAGTCTGCCAGCGACTCGCACCCATCCCGTAGGACCCCTGCCGGTACTCGTCCGGCACGGACCTGAGCGCCTCCTGTGCGGAGACGATCATGATTGGCAGTATCAACAGCGCGAGCGTCGTCGCCGCGGCGATCAGGATACCGGGTGTGAGACCGAGCCCCTGTCTGAACAGCGCGAGGCCGAGCAGGCCGTAGACGACCGACGGGACGCCGGCCAGGTTCGAGATGTTGACGTCGAGGACCGACGCCAGTCTGCCGAGCCACCCGGTCGCGGGGGCGTACTCCTCGAGGTAAACCGCCGCACCGACTCCGACCGGGAACGCCATCAGCGTCATCAGGCTGACGATCATGATCGACCCGAGAAGCTGCGGATAGATCCCTGCCTGCTCCGGGCGGTAACCCGACCAGCTCTCGAGCACCAGCGTCGGTCTGAGCCAGGCGTCGAGACCGGTGATACCGAACTGTCCCTCTATCCACGCCCCGAGCAAGATGCCGCCGAACAGGACGACTGGCCCCAGCAACCCCGCGCGTCCCTGCGGGTGGCGCTCGAACGTCTCGACGACCAGGAGCGCGACCGGCGCCAGGAACACTGAGACGAGGACGAGCCACAGCGACGGGTCGACGCCCCGTGACTGGCTGACACCGACGGTCACGAGCCCCGCGGCCACGACGAAAGCGGCGGTCGTCAGCCCCCTGTCGGTCCAGATGCGGTTCCCGAGCACGCCCAGGATTCCTGCCACGGGAAGTGTCGTGATGGCAAAATACGCGACCCAGTCGGGAAGCGACTCGGTGAACGCGTTGAGCGGTCCGAGCAACACGAAACTGCACACGAGGCCGACGGCAACCGACACCGGAACTGCCGGCCCGGTGAGGTGTGTTTCGCCGTAGAGACGGCCGTAAGCGACCACGACAAGCGGCGGAGCGGCGGCGAAGACCGCGTGGATCGCGACGTCGTAGGGGTTTAGCGCCGCCGGGACGGCGTAGGCGATCAGCGCAAGCGCGAGCCCGCCACAGAACACGGCGAACGCTCTGGCGTTGACGTGGGCGACGGCGGGATCGTGTCTCACGTACAGCGTGTACGCGCTCACCGGCGTGACCAGCGTCGCGAAATACAGCAGATACCAGGCCGGGTCCGCGGCGGACGGTCCCAGCGCGTCGATCCCGATGAGGACGAACAACACGAGCAGCGCGAGCACGCCGACGAGCGTCGCCACGATGAGAAGCACTTCGAACAGGCTCCCCTTGAGCTGTCGGAGCCACACCGCCCTGTCTTTCGCGAACTCGGAGACCGAATCGGTTTCGGCCGCCATCAGCTGTACTCCTCCCTGTAGTAGCGCCGGATGTACTCGGCGAAGACGTTCATGACCAGTGTGATGACGAACAGCGTCATTCCGAGCGCGAACATCGCCTCGAACACGGCGCCGCCACGCGACTCCGCGTTGGCGATCTGGACCATCGCGGCCGTTATCGTCTGGGTCGACTGTGCGAGGTTCTCGAAGACGTTGGGGAACGACGGGATCTTCGGGCTCTGTCCCGCCGCGATGGTGACGGCCATCGTCTCGCCGATGGCCCGCGAGATCGCGAGCACGTACGACGACACGATGCCCGACGTCGCGGCCGGCACGACGACTTTCGTCGAGACGTCGAACTTCGTCGACCCGAGTCCGTACGCCGCGTTCCGCAGACTATCGGGCACCGCGCTGAGCGCGTCCTCGCTGATCGAGGAGACCATCGGGATGATCATCAGTCCGACGACGATGCTCGCCGAGAGGACGTTGAACGTCCGCAGCGACGGCACGACGAGCGTGAACTCGGGGACCACCGGGAACCCGGCCGGGAGGACCGGGACCGAGATCGGGAGCGGCCCGTCGAGGATCGGCGTGAGATACACGAGCGCGAAGTAGCCGTAGATGACCGTCGGAACGCCGGCCAGGATCTCCAGTGCCGGCTTGAGAACCGACCGGACCCGGTTGCTCGCGTACTCACTGAGGTAGATGGCGATCGCCAGTCCGACCGGGAGTGCGATGAGCGCCGAGACGAGAGTCACGATCAGGGTCCCGCTGACCAGCGGGAGGACGCCGTACGTCTCCTCGCCGATGAGCGGACTCCAGTCTGTCCCGGTGACGTACTCGACGAACGACACCTCGCTGAAAAACACGAGCGTCTCTCCCAGCAACGCGAGGATGATGCCGGCGGTCACGAAAAGCGTCAGCAGCGCACACCCCGCGACCAACCGCCGGTACAGTCGCTCCTTGGTGACTGCGATCCCGTCGCGCCGGAGTGTCGGTGTTCGGTCACTCATGACTCAGTTCGCCCCGTCGGTGTCGTTCCGAGAGAGATGTCTGTCACGTCGATGCAGGTTCAGCGGCTGAACTCGTAGTCGCCGGTGATGGCCGCTTCGAGATTGGCCTGGTTCTGCTGGGCGCGCTGGTCGGAGCTCTGGACGTAGCCGATACGGTCGGCGATCAGTTGCTTGTCGGTTGTCTTCTGGATGTAGAACTGGATGAACGCCTGCACGTGTCCCTTCTCCTGGATCTTGTTCATGTTGCCGTAGAAAAACAGCGGCCGGGCCAGGGGGTACTCGCCGGTCGAGGCCGCGTCTAGGCTGGGGTCGGTCGGCTCCTCGCCGGCTTCGGTCGCCAGGGGCACTGCCGTCGTCTCCTCGGGGTTGTTCACGTAGTAGGCGAAGGGCAGATAGCCCATCGCGTACTCGTTGCCCTCGACACCGGAGGCGATCTGGTCGTCCTCTTCGGTGCCCTCGAAGTCGTCGCGGATCCGGCCGGCCTCGCCCAGGATCGTCTCCGTGAAGTAGTCGAACGTGCCCGATGTCGACGCGGGACCGTAGAGGTCGATCGGTTCGTCCGGCCAGTCGGAGTTGACGTCCGACCAGGTCTCTGCCTTGTCGTCGGGGCTCCAGATCTGTTCGAGTTCGTCGTAGGTCAGCGAGTCGATGAAGTCGTTCTCGTTGTTGACGACGACCGTCAGCGCGTCTTTTGCGACTTCGAACTCCACCGGTTCGATACCGTTGTCCCGCAGCGTCTGGACTTCCTCGTCTTTGATCGCGCGGCTCGAGTTATTGATATCGGAGTCGCCCGGGATGAACACGTTCTCGAACCCGCCCGAACTCCCGTCCTTGCTGATGTCGAACGTGACGTCCGGGTGGTCCTCCTTGAACAGCTCACCCACGGCGGTCGCGACCGGGAACACCGTACTGCTCCCCGATACGCGGATGTTCCCCGAGAGGTCCATATCGCCACCGTCGCCGCCACTGCTGCCGTCGCCACCGTCACTGCCGTCGCCACCCTCGCCGCCCTCGCCGTCGCCACCCTCGCCGTCGCCACCACAGCCGGCGACACCGGCGGCTCCGACGGCTCCCGTTGTAACGATAAATTTGCGGCGTGATACCCCGTCTATCGAACACTCCTGATCTCGTGCCATCACCCGAACCCAAACCAGACATAAATAAGGTGGTTTATAATTGGGGTACGTGTGGGTCAATATCAGTCCGGTCGGTTCTGAGTGAAACGCACGACAATAATTAACACATATCAGAACTGGGTGGTATATAGTCTCAATAGATGCCCGGTCGGGAGTACTGGCGCTCGTCGCACCACTGCTGTCTGATGTTGGACCGTCTCCCCCGCCTGTCTGCGGGGTCACTCCCGACTCACAGGGAAACCGTCTCACCGAGGTCCACGCTGCGGGCGTCGAAGCCGTCGCCCCGCAGGTCAGCCGCGAACGCGGCCGGTTCGTCGCCGTGGTTCGTAATGACCTCGCTGTCGCGGTAGGAGTCGAGGAACGCCTCCAGGCCGTCGCGGTCGGCGTGGGCCGAGAAGTTGAACAGGTCGACCCCGGCGCTGACGGGGGTCATCCGGCCGTCGATCTCGGCGCTGCCGGTGTCGAGCAGTTCCCGCCCGGGCGTCCCCGCGACCTGGTAGCCGGTCAGCGCAACCGTGTTGACGGGGTTGCCGGCGACCTCGGGGACGTAGGTCATCGCCGGCCCGCCCGAGAGCATCCCCGATGTGGTGATTATCACGGTGTTTTCGGCGGCGATGCGGCGGCGCTGGCCGTCCCGGCCGTCGACGTACCTGGCGCCGGATTTGGCCCCCCGGAGCGCGTCGCCGTCCCGGAGAAAGTCCGGAGACTGACAGAACAACCGGGTGACCCGCTGGCCCATGCCGTCGACGTAACAGGGCAGGTCGTGGGCCGCACAGACGAGCATGATCTCCTGGGTGCGCCCGATGGCGAAGGCGGGGACGACGACGGTTCCGCCCTCCCAGAGGGTGGTCCGGACCGTCTCGACGAACCGTTCCTCCACGCGGGTGCGGTCCTCGTGGTGGTCGGCCGCATACGTCGACTCACAGACGACGACGTCCGCGTCCGGGCGGGCGGTCGTGCCCGCCACGAGACGCTGGTCTGCCGTGTGGAAATCGCCCGTGTACAGCAGTCGCGTCTCGCCGTCGTCGACGAGGACGTGGGCGCTGCCGGGGATGTGGCCGGCGTCGGAGAACGTCACCTCGTAGCCGCCGGCGTCGGGACCGCCACACGCGGTAAAGGGCTCGCGGTAGCCGTGGGTCACCGACACTTCGCCCAGACGCTGGACGTCGAGTTCGGTGAACGGACACTGGGGGGTCGAGCCGTGGAGTTTCAGCGTGTCCCGGGCGAGCACCCGCGTCAGGTCGCGGGTCGGCGGCGTCCAGTGGACCGGCGGGCGGGCGTCGCCGCTCAGCAGCGCCGGGACGGCACCGGCGTGGTCCAAGTGGCCGTGGCTGACGACCACGGCCTCGGGGTCGAGGCCGCCCGGCGGGTCGACCGGATACCGGGGCGGGGAGTCGGCGGCCATCCCGTAATCCAGCAGGAGACGGCCGTCGACAAGCAGCGCGCTCCGTCCCACCTCGTCGGCGCCGCCGAGAAACTGCAGGTCCATCACTCGACTGTTCGGGGGGCGGCGGTTTCCCTCCGTCGGTTCTCGTCGGGACCGCTCCCGGGGGACAGCCGGCAACCAGGGGTGGAGAACGGATGTTGTTTACGTGTGCGCTCGATCCATGCGCACGTGGCCGCCCGGTACAACCCGTTGCGTGCGCTGTTGCTGGCAGTCGGCGGACTCGTCGCCAGGGCCGGACTCATCGCCCGCGAGCGGGTCGAACGCGCGACGGACCTGGCCTGGCCCCGGATCGTCACCGGGATCGCCCGGATGTCCAGGACGACTGCCGACGTCGCGATGGTCGGCATCGCGCTCGGACCCGGCGCCATCGCCGGCGTCGGCTACGCCCAGCCGTTCTGGGGACTGTCGTTCGCCCTGGGCGGGGGCATCGCCGGCGGGACCATCGGACTCGTCTCCCAGCGGTACGGCGCCGACGCCCACGAGGAACTCGCGGTGGCCGTCAAGGTGAGCGCGCTCGTGGCCATCGCCGTCACTGTCCCCGTGACAGCACTGTATCTGCTCGTTCCCGGTCCGTTGATCGACGCCATCGGGTCGGGGACCGACGCCGTCGCACTCGGCACCGACTACCTCCGGATTGTGGCACTCGGAATCCCGTTTGCAGCACTGAACCTGGTCGGCAGTCGGACGCTGGTCGGCGCCGACGATGCCTGGACTCCGATGGTCCTCCGCGGGGGTGGCGCGATGTTCAATATCGTGGTCAACGCCGCCCTCATCTTCGGGTTCGGCATGGGCGTCGTCGGCGCCGCCGCAGGTACCGTGCTCTCGAACGCGCTGGTCACGCTGGCCCTGGGGGTTGGCCTCGCCCGGGGCCGCCTGCCGGTCGTCGGCGAGTTTCCGGTCACTGTGCCGGTCTCGGGACCGCAGTTCGACCGGTCGCTCCTGGCCGACCTGATAGAGACCGCGACGCCGCTGGTCGGGGCGAACCTCGCCAGGAACGGCGGCCAGTTCCCCAAGCTGTACGTCGTCGGTCTGTTCGGCCCGAACGTCGTCGCGGCCTACGTCGTCGCGATGCGGGTGCGGGCGCTGATGGAGACGCCCAACTGGGGGTTCAGCATGGCCTCCAGCAGTCTCGTCGGCCAGGCACTCGGTGCCGACGACGAGCGCGAAGCCGGCGAGTGGGCACGTGACGTCCTCCGGTTCTCGCTGGCGGTGTTCGCCGTCATCGCGGCGGGCACGTTCGTCCTCGCCCGACCGATCGGACGTGTGTTCGTCGACGACCCCGCGATCCTCCCGACCGTCGTCGTCTTCATCCGGGTCACCTGCCTGGGCGTCCTGTTCAGCGGCGTCTACGGCGGTGCGACCGGTCCCCTCCGGGCGAGTGGCGACACGCGCTGGCCGCTGTACGCACAACTGGCCGGCCTGTACGTGTTCGCACTGCCCGTGGCGACCGTCGGCGTGCTCGTCCCCGCGGTCGGCGTTACTGCGCTGTACGCTGCCGTCGTCGTCGAACTCGCCATCCCCGCGCTCGTCGTCTACTACCGCTACCACTCGGGCGCCTGGAAGGTGATCAGCCGCGACTACCGCCCCGACGCGACACCGACCGACTGAGAACCGTCCGGTCGTGGGAGGTGAACACATAGCGCATAAACAATTATTATGGTTGGCGTCCTACCAGTGGGTGTATGGCGACACAGCAGCCCACCCCGACGTACCATACGTGCACCTGCGGCGAACAGTTCGAGACGACGGAGGAGTTGCTCGAACACGCCCGAGAGTCACACGGACTCGGGGTATTCTGAGTCGCCACCCCGGAGTCTGTCAGAGACGCCGTACCCGGAACCGGTTGTAGCCGCCGTGAGAGAGCTCCAGCGAGCCGACCCACCAGTTCCATCGCTCGACGAGCGTGTACCCGTCCGGCGCGTCCTGGAGGTTCGTGACGACCGTCTCGACAGTGAGCGGCCGGCCGAAGTGGTCCTCGATGAGGCCGGCGTCGGCGAGGTCCCGCGCCTGACGGGCGACGACGTGTCTCGCGTCCTCGTCGCCCTCGAACGCCGCCAGGGCAGTTTCGAGCTGGGACCGGTTCACGCTCGTAGTTGCCACTATAGCGTCTTGAAAGGTACCAAGTGAGTAGCGGCTGAGGGGAGTAAGCCCCCTTCTGTTCGGCCCGGCATTCGGCTGAGCGCCCGCGTCGTGTCCGGGCTACCTGTCACGCGGGCTTGCACCGGTGAGGGTTCGCCGTTCCATCCGTTCTCTCCCGTCGAGTTCGCGCGCCTCATCGGTCGGGGAGAGGGGTCTCGTTTCTGTTCCAGCGCCAGCGGTCTCCCGCTCCGGGTTTGCACCCGGTCACCTGCCCGGACGGTGGGGGGACTTTCCTCATGCCCCTTGCCGGCCGGATCACTCCGCCCGGGCCGGGGCACGGGAACCGGGCTCCCTCTGCCATACTCATGTAAGGCCGTCACCCGATTAAGCCGTTCGGTCGTCCGACGACACCCTCAGCGCGCTCTCCGGGGACCCAAAGCGCGTCGTGAGTGATCGATAGCGGATAATATTGCTTCTTCACGCACGGCCGACCGAGAACACGGTCCGGCACCAACCGCGACATCTCGAGAGGACGCAACGCCAGAATCGGTCCGTTCGTCGTCTCTCGGGGCCGTTCGGCTGTCAGTCGGCCCTCGCGTTCCCGACGGTGAGTGGCTGGTGACCTGTGTGAGAGCGTCACGAATGGTCCCGCGTGATTTCGTGGCAAAGTTAGCCGGTAATCGGCGGCGGGGGAACGAATTGCACGGGCGGACGCGGTTAAGGAGGTTGCAGCTCTAGGGTGGGGTACAGCGGCGGTCCGGCCCCCGACGCTGGCCGAGACTGCCGGAGACACGACAGATGACGAACAACGACCAGGTCGGAGCGACGGACGGATCGGACGACGACCGCGAGGCGGCGGACGCACACCTCGCAGACGTCGAGGATGGGTGTGGCTGTGCCGAGGTCTGGGAGCACCTCTCACAGCAGCGCGAGGCGAGTGCAGACTGACAGTCGGATAACTCGACGGTCCAGTCGCCTGTGTCCGAAACACGCAGGGAGGCAAGGGACTTTTGCTACGCCAGTGCTAACCGCACGACGATGAGTGGAGAGGGGCCGGACCCCCCAGCGACCGACCGGGAATCACCAGTCGGGGCGCCCGTCATCAGGGGCGACCCGTCCGTCACGGGCCAGCGACCAGAAGAGGCCGTCGAGTTCGACCCCGACGACCCGAAGAGTCTGGCGACGGCCGCCGACGTCGTCGGCCAGTTCGCCGCCGAGACGGCCGGCCAGACCGACACGGTCTACATGCTCCGCGGGGCGGCCGCGTGTGCGGCACTGGTCCGTGGCGAGGGGTCGTACAAGGCCGCGGCCGAGCGCGCCGGCGGCGGGGCGACCGTCGCGTTCATCCGCAAGTGGTCCCGCGTCCACGACCTCCCGCGGTCGATCCGGAAACACGTCGCGATGGGACACATCGCCCCGACGGCCGCGAAACACATCGCTCGCGTCAGCGGCGAAGCGCGCCTGCAACTGGCCTGGGCGGTCCTCGACGCCGGCATGACCGTCCGTCAGGTCCGCTCGGTCGCCAGCGACATCAACGACGGCGTCTCGGTCGCCGACGCGCTCGACCGCGAGGGGATCACGCTGGGCGAACTCACAGTCACGCTCCCGCCCGGAACCTACGAGGAACTGCGCCGCCGCGCCGCGCTCGAGGACATCGAGCCCGACGCCATCGTCGCCGACACCCTCGACCGGCGGTTTGACTCCGGCCGGTGACCCCATCTCGACACGGGTGATCGTAAGGTCTTAACGGCCGTCAGCCTCAGTCACTGACGCAGGGCCGGTAGCTCAGTCAGGCAGAGCGTCTGGCTTTTAACCAGATGGTCGGGGGTTCAACTCCCTCCCGGCCCGTGCAAAGTCGACACTCGATACTTCGTTTGGCGGTCTCCGAGACGTCTCGATGGTGAAACACCGACGAGCGTGTTCACGTACTCGTGTCCGACAGTATTACCAGGGAGAACCCCGAGAGGGCGAGTATGAGTGTGACAGAACGGTTCGACGACCGGCTCGAAGCGGTCGGTATCGCGGTCGGCGTCCTGCTCGTGCTCGTCGGGCTCGGGACTATCGCCGGCTTTCCCTGGGCGACCAAGAACAACGCGACCGCCTCAGTCCTGCAGGTCATCGGTGCGCTCGGCGTCGCCGGAATCGGCGCCGGGCTCGTCTGGTTGAGCCGCTACGAGTAACTTTTCGCGGGTCAGCCTTTGACGGGGAGCAACGCGGTGGCGATCAGGAGGACGGCGACGACGACGCTGAGCTGTGTGACCCCCCAGAGGCCGTTCTTGCGCTCGGTGTAGGCGTCGATCGCTTCGTGCTGTGCGTGGTACTCCTCGTAACGCTCGTCGCTCTCGAACAACTGGACCGAGGAGTTGTCCGGGAAATGCGCGAAGTACTGTCTGTCGCCGATAGTGACGTTCTCGCCCTCGGCGAGGTCGACGGTTGTCGTCTGTTCGCCGGTTCGGGTCAGCGTGATACCCTCGCTGTCGACCGCGTCGACCGTCTGTTCGGCGCCCTCGTACTGCAGCGTCTTGCCCTCTGCGACCGTGTGGCGTTCAGCGGGGTCGAAGTAGTCGCTGACGGCGACGTTCGTATCGTTCGCGCGGTAGGTGACTTTCCGCACCCCGTCCTGGGTGATCACCTCGTCGTACAGCGCGGGGTCACTCGTTGCCAGCTGGGTGAGGTTGCGCTGCTCGACGAAGGTCGCCTCGGTCGGCTCGCTGTCGTTCTCGGTCTCGACGACCACCAGATACGGATTCCCCCAGACGACCGTGGCCGCTCCGTCGGAGACGTCGGTCACCGTCGCCTCGAACCCGTGGAACTGGAAGGTGTCCTCGGCTTCCAGCGTCTCGTTGTCGGCGGCGTCGTCGGCGTTCGTCAGCGTGAGCGTGCTCGCCGAGTCGTTGACCGCGACCTCGTAGGTGGTCGTGCCGTCGGTGACGGTCGACCCGTCCTCGAAAGTGGCTTCCCGGCGTGCGGTCTGGCCGTCCCAGACGACGTCCGTCGGGGGGACCTCCGACCCGTTGTCGATGGTGGTCTCGAGTTCGGCGGACTCGTCAGTCCAGGACAGTTCCCCCGAGACGGTGACACCGCCACCGCCGCCGTGGCCGCCGCCACCGCCGTCGCTCTCGGCCTCGATCGACGAGACAGTCCAGGTCCGCTCCCCGAGGGTCACCTCGTCACCCTCGGCGTAGCTCTCCCCGTCCATCGCGACGGTCGGCGCAGCCGTCGTCTGGATGAGCCCGTACGCGGCCCCACCCACGACGAGGAAGAACGCGAGATACATCGCCACGGCTCGTCTTTGCATACCCGATCGGTCCGGTGCCCCGGGGTAAAACGATTATCAATTGCGCCGAGACGCCCGCTGTGACCGCCCGGTCAGTCCGACGTGACTGCCACGCTCCGGTCGTCGGAGTCGCCGACCGCCGCGGCCAGCCCCCGTGCGAGCGCCAGCACGGCCCGCTCGTGTTCGGCTTTCGACCCGTAGACCGCAATCGGCGAAACGTCGAGGTCGTCGTAGGCACCGAACTCGGCCGGGGACGCGTCGCCGCGGCGCTCGACATCGGCCCTGACCAGCGCCAGCAGCGTGTGCAGGTGGAGGGATTCGTCTTTTTTCATGTACCCTCCCTACGTGCTGGAAATGCCTAAACCTCGCGGCGACAGTGATCCATTCGAGCCGCGCCTGGCGCGGCGGCCGACCGGGTCGGCCAGTTATTGCGTTCCAGCGCCAACGTCCGAGTGATGGACGACCACAGCGTCGACGCTGGCAGGTGGTTGTGATGTCGACGACGGCCCCCGAGCGATTCGACAACGCCACCGTGATCGCCGTCGCGACCCTGTTCGCGGCGGTCGTCGCCGCGATCGCACTGGTCGGCGTGGTCCTGCCCGACGCCCGCCCGTACGTCAGAGCCGGGATCGGCCTCTGTATCGCTGTCTACGCCGTCTACGGTGCCGTGATCGTCCGCCAGGCCGGAAAGCGGTTGTAAATACGGTAGAGTACAGGTGAGCGTAGTAGTACGAGAGGGCTTTACACGTCCGACAGAGACACGTCGAGTTGGTCGGCGACGTGGGCGGGAGACTGTCCGCTGTCAATCACCCGTGTGACGACGTGACGAACTCCGATCCGTGTGCCGTCGATCCGTGGCTCGCCACCGATCACGTCGTCACGGGTGATAGCATGCGAGCTATCCCTGCATCTGTGCTCCCGTACTGAAACTGGTGAGGTCGTCGATTCGGTTTTCTAGTTCTTCGATCTCCCGTCGCAGGTCGTCGGTTTCCGCTTCCTCACTCGCTGCCAGTCGGTCTTTGAGTCCCTGGAGGCGTGACTCTTTGACTTCCTCGTCGACCTCTGCTTTCCGGACGTACTCGCTCTCGTCGATCTCGTACACGTCGCTCTCGGAGAGTTCGGTTACTTCGAGCGCTTCGTCTACCCTGTTTGCGTCGACGGTCGTCAGTCGCTCGCGTTCGATCCCGGCAGCCTCGAAAGCGTTCAACACGAGTTCATCGTCCCTGAGCGATCGGTTGCGGCGTGAGGTTCGCTGCACGGACCCGTACTGACCGTGGACTGGCTGGTCGTGATGGAGCCTATCGAGTAGTACGTCGGCGATGTCCTTCCGGAGTTCGTTCGCGTTCCGCTGGACGTCCGAGCAGAGCGTGTATAGATTCACCAGCGCGTCCGTCTCCAACGCCGTGATATCGGACACTTCGTGTCGTTCTAGCGCGTCGATGAGAAGCAAGGCGTCGGAGTACACGTCGATCCCATCAGGTTCGGTACGTTCGTTCTCGCTGGCAGCTGCCTCCTCGCTCGCCAGTTGCGACTCGGTCACACCGTCTTTTTGGGCAATGACGCCGCGCTCTTCGTCGATCTCGAAGCGCGGATGGAGACTCAGTACCGCCGGGTACGGGTCGGCATCGGCTGGAAGCCGGTCGAGAGCGAACCCGTCGGTGGCGTCCTGAATCCGCTGGTAGAGTGTTTCGAACTGATCACGTTGCAGTGGTCGTCGCTCTCCCGTTTCGGAGAACGTGATAATGACGCGGTGTTCTTGCACATCCGCGATCCGGAACCGGTCGTGAGAGAGCGGAGTGACGAGTTCGGCACCGTCGGACAGTTCGTCGAGTTCGTCGAGGAGCGTGTGCCAACTGACGCTGAACGGCATACTGAACGGTAACGCGTGACCGAATAAAACACTCCGGCCGTCGCCCGACCGTTTTTGTTCCGGCCGCCTGGATGACCAGTATGGTCGACACCGAGTTTGGGAACTCAACCGAGCCATCTTGATACAGCGAGGGAATCCTGGCGTTCACGCCGAGAGGGAATCGCGTACGCTCCACGTGACAATCAGCGGGACTGTCGTCTACCCGAAGACCGACCGTAAGTGTTTAGTTACATATGCACTTACACAACTCTGTGCGAACGGATGTGGACATGGAGCGGGACGGCGACCTACACGAACGGGTCAAGCAGTACGCCCGTGAGAATGGTATCCGTCACCCGCGAGCATACCGCGAGCTAATCGAAAAGGGATTAGACGCCACCGATGCCGACTAAGACGCTTGAAGCAACACTCGCGCCGCCGACAGCCCACAAGGAGCGAAAGCTACAGGAAATCCACGACCTGTATCACGAGGGGCTACACGAAGCGTTCGAGACTGGCGCTGATACGCAGTCGGCAGTCAACGACATAGTAACACCCTACGACCTGCCGTATCAGGTCAAAGACGCACTCAAAAACTACGTGCCGTCGTTGGACGACGCACGGGAATTGAGCGACGACCACCCAACACGGATGGTCAACCGTGCCGCTCGCTTCGACTACTCGGAGGACCGAACACACAGCTACGTGTGGGAGGTTCCCCAACCCGGCCACGGCCCGAATTTCTGGATACCGCTTCGTATCAACCCCGAACAGGAGCAACTGTGGGCAGACTTGCTGGCTGGAAACGTATCGCCCGGTCAACTCCAACTGATACAGAATCGCACATCATGGACACTGCACGTCGCTGTCGAGTATTCTGCCGAAGACCCCGGCTACGATACCGACAGCGACGACGTGACGCACATCGGACTGGACATTGGTGAATCGTCTCTTATTATGGGCTGTGCCCTCACGGACGGTTCACCGACCCGCCCGCTTGTGTGTGACGGGAGCCGTGCGAAGCATCTCCGCAAAGAGATGCACACCACCCTGAAACGACTCCAAGAGCGAGAC
>PXQN01000059.1 GCA_003021305.1 Halobacteriales archaeon QH_10_67_22
CGACATCGAGGCCGTCGGCCAGACCGCCGCCGACATCGAACAGCTCACCCGCGTCCAGGACAAGGACGTCCGCGTCTTCCAGGACGGGGTGTACATCACTGACAAACCCAACCGGGGTGAGGCCTGATGGCCAACGACGAGATGGACCTGACCGACATCAGCGGCGTCGGTGAGGCCAACGCCGAGAAACTACGCGACGCCGGTCTCGAAACCGTCGAGGACATCCGCGAGGCGGGCGAGGACGAGGTCGCCGACGCCGTCGGGAACGCGCTCGGCGCCCGCGTCAAGGCCGCCGTCGACGACATCGACGTCTCCGACGACACCGACGCCGATGTCGATGAGGCCGGAGCAGACGACGAGACCGAAGCCGACGACGACGAGGCTGAATCGGACGACGACGAAGCTGAAATCGACGAAGACGACGAAGTCGAAGCAGACGATGAAGACGACGAGGCTGAATCGGACGACGACGAAGCTGAAGTTGACGACGAAGCCGAGGCAGACGAAGACGACGAAGCCGGAGAAGACGAGGTCGAAGCAGACGACGAAGACGAGGAGTTCGACGACCTGGAGGACATCAGCGGCGTCGGACCGTCGCGGGCCGAGGACCTCCAGGAAGCCGGGTACGAGACGGTCGAGGACGTCCGGATCGCCAGCCAGGACGACCTGGCGGAGGTGCTGGGTAACGCGCTGGCAGCCCGCGTCAAGGCCGACGTCGGTGACCTCGAGGTCGCCGAGGAGACCGAGGCCGAGGTCGAAGAGGAGGAACCCGAGGAAGAGCCAGAGGAGGACGTCGAGACGGAGCTGCGGCCCCGTATCGACGTCGACATCGAACCGGACTTAGACGAGGAGACCGAGCGGTTGCTCGGCGAGCGCTCGCGCGTGTCGACGCCGCAGTTCAACCGCCAGGACCACCACAAGAAAAAGCGGGTGCCGACCTCCTGGCGCAAGCCAAGGGGGCAACTCTCCAAACAGCGCCGCGGCATCAAGGGCAAGGGCGACACGGTCCAGGCGGGCTTTCGCTCGCCCGCTGCAGTACGGGGCCTGCACCCGTCGGGCTTCGAGGAGGTGCGCGTCCACAACGTCGACGACCTGGCGGACGTGGACGGCGACACGCAGGCGGTGCGCATCGCCTCGAAGGTCGGCGGTCGCAAGCGCGAGCGCATCGAAGACGAGTGCGAGGACCGCGAGATCCGCGTCCTCAACCCGACCTACGAGGAGGTCGAAGTGAATGACTGACCTGACTGCACAGAAGCGCATGGCTGCTGAGGTCCTGGACGTCGGCGATATCCGGGCCGAAGAACCGAAGGGCAACTCGCGGGGACGGGCCCGCGAGCGCCAGGAGAAACGGGCCTACGGTCACCGGAAGGGACAGGGGTCCCGGAAGGGGACGGCCGGCGGCCGCGAGAACGAGAAGGACAAGTGGGCCTCGTCGATCCGCGCACAGCGCACGAAACTGCGGGAACTGCGCGACGACGGGACGATCACGCGGAGCAGATACCGCGAACTGTACGACAAAGCCAGCGGCGGCGAGTTCGACAGCGTCGCGGACATCGAACGAACCATCGAAGGTGAGAACTAATGGCGACAGGACCACGATACACGGTGCCGATGCGGCGCCGCCGCGAGGCTCGAACGGATTACCATCAGAGGTTGCGCCTGCTCAAATCCGGCAAACCGCGCCTGGTCGCTCGCAAGAGCAACCGGGCCGTCACGGCGCAGCTGGTCACGACGGGTCCCGACGGCGACGAGACGGTCGCGAGCGCGCGCTCGACGGAACTCGACGAGTACGGCTGGGAGGCGCCGACGGGCAACCTGCCCGCGGCCTACCTCACCGGCCTGCTCGCCGGACGGCGCGCACTCGCGGCCGGCCTCGACGACGCAGTACTGGACATCGGACTGAACTCCCCGACGCCGGGGAGCAAGGTCTTCGCAATACAGGAAGGTGCGATCGACGCGGGGCTCGACGTCCCGCACAACGACAGCGTCCTCGCCGACTGGTCGCGGACGCGAGGCGAACACGTCGCAGAGTACGCCGAACAGCTCGACGACGAGCTGTACAGCGGCGACTTCGACGCGACGGAGCTGCCCGAGCACTTCGACGAGACCCGCGAACAACTACTCGAAGGTGATATAGCATGAGCGCAGACGGCTGGGAACCCCGGACACGCCTCGGCCAGCAGGTGGCCGACGGCGACGTCGACTCGATGCAGGACGCTCTCAATTCGGGGCTGCCACTGAAAGAGCCCGAGATCGTAGACCAGCTCGTCCCCGGCCTGGAGGACGAGGTTCTGGACATCAACATGGTCCAGCGGATGACCGACTCCGGGCGCCGCGTGAAGTTCCGCTGTGTGGTCGTCGTCGGCAACCGCGACGGCCTCGTCGGCTACGCCGAGGGTCGCGACGACCAGGTCGGCGGTGCCATCCAGAAGGCCATCGAGGTGGCGAAGCTGAACATCATCGACGTCTCCCGGGGCTGTGGGTCCTGGGAGTGTGGCTGTGGCCGTGCCCACACGGTCGCGCTGCGGACGACGGGCAAGGCCGGCAGCGTCGAGGTCGAACTCCAGCCCGCACCGCGCGGGCTGGGGCTGGCGGGCGGGGAAACCGTCCGGCACGTCCTCGAACTCGCCGGCATCGAGGACATCTGGACGCGCTCGTCGGGCAACACGCGCACGACGGTGAACTTCGCGAAAGCGACGTTCAACGCCCTGCGCAACACCGCCGAGGCCCGCGTCCCACAGGAGACCTGGGAGAAACGAGAGGTGATCGAATGATGCAAGCGCTCGTTCAGTTGCGCGGCGAGGTCAACATGAACCAGGACGTTCGGGACACGCTGAGCATGCTCAACGTCCACAACGTTAACCACGCGACGTTCGTCCCCGAGACCGACACCTACGAGGGGATGGTCACGAAGGTCAACGACTACGTCGCCTACGGCGAACCCAGCGTCGAGACCGTGACGCTGTTGCTGGAGCGACGCGGCGAACCCCTCGAGGGCGAGGCCGACGTCACCGACGAGTGGGTCGGCGAGAACACCGACTACGACGACGTCGCGGCACTCGCGGAAGCGCTGGTCGACGAGGAGACCACCCTCTCCGAGCAGGGGCTCGCGCCGACGCTCCGGCTCCATCCGCCGCGTGGCGGCCACGACGGCGTCAAACACCCCACCAAGGAGGGAGGGGAACTCGGTCGACACTCGACAGCGGAGATCGACGACCTCCTGGAGGCGATGCGATGACGTCCAAGAAGAAACGCCAGCGTGGCTCGCGCACCCACGGCGGCGGCTCACAGAAAAACCGCAGGGGTGCCGGCCACCGCGGCGGTCGCGGCAACGCCGGCAGCCGCAAACACGAGATGCACCACCACGGCCCGTGGGCGAAACACGGGTTCACCCGACCCGACGACATCCAGGAAGACGTCATCGAGGTCGACGTCCAGACGCTCGACGAGGACGTCGCCCTGCTGGTGGCCGACGACCTGGCCGAAGACGAGGACGGCGGCTACCGCATCGACGTCCGCGATGTCGTCGAGGACGGCCACGATGTCGACGTCGTGAAGGTGCTGGGCAACGGCCAGGTGCGCAACGAGCTCTACCTGCTGGCCGACGCCTTCTCAGAGAGTGCAGTCGAGAAAGTCGAGGGCGCGGGCGGCAGCGTCGAGCTGACCGTCAGCGGGAAACAGCGCCTCGAAGAAACCGACAAGGATACAGGCGACGACGATAACGAGTCCTAGTCATGAGCTGGAAGGACACCGCCGAACCAGTACTCACCCGCATGCCTGCGGTCCAGCGACCGGAGGGACACGTCCCCTTCAAGCGCAAGCTGGCCTGGACCGCCGGCGTGTTGGTGCTGTACTTCTTCCTGACGAACGTGTTCATCTTCGGCCTGGGAACCGGCGGACAGGACGTCTTCGGCCAGTTCCGCTCCATCCTGGCCGGTGGACAGGGAACGATCATGCAGCTGGGCATCGGGCCGATCGTCACGGCCTCGATCGTCCTGCAGTTGCTCGGTGGTGCCGACCTGCTCGGACTCGACACGCAGAACAACCCCCGCGACCAGGTGCTCTATCAGGGACTCCAGAAAGTGCTGGTCCTGGTGATGTGTTGTCTGACGGGCCTGCCGATGGTGTTCGCCGGGAGTTTCCTCCCCGCGGACCCCGGGACAGCACAGGCGCTGGGTATCCCGCTGGCGGGACTGAAGTGGATCATGTTCCTCCAGATCTTCATCGGCGGAGTCTTGATCCTCTATATGGACGAGGTCATCTCCAAGTGGGGCGTCGGCTCCGGGATCGGCCTGTTCATCATCGCCGGCGTGAGCCAGCAGCTCATCGGCGGTCTGATCACCATCCCGGCTATCGGCTCCCAGGAGATGGGGCTGATCCCCACCTGGATCGGGATCGCTACCGGGTCGGTCGACATCGGCCCCGTACTGTCGGCGGGCGGGATCGAGAGTCTCCTCTTCGGCCAGGGGGAGATCATCGCGCTTGTCACGACGGTTGCCATCTTCGTGACCGTCGTCTACGCCGAGAGCGTCCGCGTCGAGATCCCGTTGTCGAACACCCGCGTCAAGGGTGCGCGCGGCCGCTTCCCGGTGAAACTCATCTACGCGAGCGTCCTGCCGATGATCCTGGTGCGTGCGCTCCAGGCGAACCTGCAGTTCCTCGGGCGTATCCTCCAGGCCCAGCTGACGAATATGCCGGCGTGGCTCGGCGTCTACCAGGAGGGGTCGACCGGCGTCTCACAGCCGGTCGGTGGCCTGTTCTACTACATGGCCCCGATCCGGAACCCCCAGGACTGGATGTGGTGGCTCGGGACGGCCCAGGAACCCTGGCAGATCATGATCCGCGTCGGCGTCGACCTGACGTTCATGGTCATCGGCGGCGCGATCTTCGCGATCTTCTGGGTCGAGACCACCGATATGGGTCCCGAGGCGACCGCCCAGCAGATCCACAACTCCGGGATGGAGATCCCCGGCTTCCGCCGGAACGTCTCCGTCATCGAGAAAGTGCTGGAGCGGTACATTCCCCAGGTCACCGTCATCGGCGGCGCGCTGGTCGGTCTGCTCGCTGTGCTCGCGAACATGATGGGCACCATCGGCGGCGTCTCCGGCACGGGACTGCTGCTGACAGTGTCTATCACCTACAAGATCTACGAGGAGATCGCCGAAGAACAGCTCATGGAGATGCACCCAATGATGCGCCAGATGTTCGGATAACTATCCGGTCCTCCAGTGGCAGGTCGACTCCATCTCGCTATCCGTGCCCGACCAGGTCATCACCGGCCAACCGGCCGAGCTGACCGCCTCGGCAACGCTGGCCGACGGACGAACGGTGCCGGTGACTGAGACGGCCGACTACAGCGCCAACGAGTCGTTCCTCTCGGTCACCGAGGGCAGCATCGAGACGACCGGCAGTGAAACCACCGACGTGCTGACGCCGCCGGACGTCTCGCTGACCGACGCCACGCTCCCGTACGACCGCGTGGGAACGGACGTCGACACACCGGTCCGGGTGACCCTCGAAAACGACGGTTGCGCCACCGGCGAGTACGACCTCGCCGTCGGCGGTGTGAGTGCCGGGACAGTGAGCGTCACTGAAGACACGTCCACCGCGACCGACACGGGGCCCAGCACCACGGCTGGCGAGGGTGACCAGACCACCACGACCGGCGGCGGGGGTCCCGGCTTCGGCGTCCTCGTCGCGCTGGTCGCACTGCTGGGCGGACCCCTCCTGGGTCGGCGCCACAGGAATAACGGGCCCGACTCGCCGGCAGGCTTAGGCCCGCCCGCGCAGTCGTTGTGGTATGCGCGACGTAGACCAGATAGACACCGTCGGCGTCGTCGGCGCCGGGACCATGGGCGCCGGCATCGCACAGGTCACAACCCAGCAGGGCTACGCCGTCNNNGCGGGCCTCGACCGCGTCGAATCGGGCCTCGACCACCTGGTCGAAACGGACCGTCTCTCGCGGGCCGAGGCCGGCGAAATGGGCGAGCGAGTCACGGGCACTACCGACCTCGCGGACCTTGCGGACGCGGACGTCGTCGTCGAGGCCGTCGTCGAGGACGTCGACGTCAAACGCGAGGTGTTCGCCGACCTCGCCGGGGTCACCGACGACGACGTGGTACTCGCCACGAACACCAGCACGCTCTCGGTCACGACCATCGCGGCGGCGACCGACCGGCCCGACCTGGTCGTCGGCCTGCACTTCATGAACCCGGTGCCGGTGATGGACGGCGTCGAAGTCGTCGTCGGCGAACGGACCGCCCCGGAGACGGTCACGTTCGCCCACGAGTTCGCCGCGGCGCTGGGCAAGGAGACCTGGGAGGCCGACGACAAGCCCGGCTTCGTCACCAACCGGGTCCTGATGCCGTGGATCAACGAGGGGATCCGCGCCTACGACGAGGGGGTCGCGAGCAAGGACGACATCGACCGCGGGATGGAACTCGGGACGAACGTCCCGATGGGGCCGCTCGCGCTGGCCGACCACATCGGACTGGACGTCTGTCTGCACGCCTCCGAGACGCTCCACGAGAAACTGGGCGACCGGTACAAACCCGCCTACCTCCTCGAACGGAAAGTCGAGGCCGGCCACCTCGGCAAGAAGACCGGCCAGGGTTTCTACGAGTACGAATGACATCCTCCGCGCGGTAAACGGCGCGGTTTGCTCCTCGGCCGCTGGGTCGAGCCGCCGTGTCACTCGACGACGACGGTCCCGACCATGCCGGCGGCCTCGTGTGGGACACAGAAGTACTCGTGTTCGCCGGCGGTCTCGAAGGTGTGGACGTACGACTGGCCCGACTGTACCGCGCCCTGACCGTTCTCCCACCCCTCGCGGGCGGCGTCCTCGCTCTCGAAGCCGCCAGAGGCCCAGTAGGTCGCTCCATCGGGTAGCTCGTCTGCGTAGGCGACCACGTTGTGTGGTTCGCCGGCGGCGTGTTTCCAGGCGACGGTGTCGCCTTGTTCGACCGTGAGCTCGGCCGGCTCGAACGCCACGGCCCGCATCTCGACGACGTGGTCGGCGTCGTCGGGCACCCCCTCGACGACGTTCGGACCGCCTTCGAGGTCCGGCTCCTCGCCGCCCGTCTCGCTGTCGCCCGCGGGCGCCGCGCCGGGCGCACCCCCGACGGCGAACTGCGCCCGCACGGCCGCAGTCCCGAACCGCTCGGCGGCGGCGTCGACGTCCGACCCCGATTCGAGTGCGCTCGCGTACTCGTCCAGTGCCGTCTCGAACTCCTCGTAGACCCCCTTGTCGGCTTCCTCGAGCATGTCGTGGACGCGGGCCTCCTCGAAGTGTGCGAACGTGTCCTGTACGACCGCCGTCGCCTCCGCGCTGTAGGACCCACCGGCCGCACCGACCACGGCGTAAGTGGCTTCGATAGCCTCGTCGTCGAACGCCCGGGCCCGTTCGGTGACGTCGCCGCCCTCGCCCGCGGCGTCCGCGGCACCGTCGAGTGCGGCCTCGAAGGACTCGTACCGGTCGTGGTCGGCCGCTTCGAGCGCCTCGTGGAACCCGCCCGCCCCCGCCTCGAAGTGTGCGAAGGTCGACTCGACGACCGACGCGGCACGCTCGCTCTCGCCGACGACGTCCAAGACACCGGCGTCGAACACGCGTGCGGACATGTAAGCGCTCTCGACGGCGCTCACCTGGGCGGTCGACCCGACGGCAGTCTCGAACGACAGCAACGCCTCGCGGATCCCGGTCACGTGCTCCTCGACGGCCGCGTCGTCGCTCTCCTCGAAGGCCGTGACCAGTCCGTCGAGGTGGTCCTCCTCGAACGTCTCGTAGAGGGACTCGTCGGTCTCTTCGAGCGTCTCGTGGAAGTCGGCCTCGTTGGCCTCGAACGTCTCGAACAGGCCCCGGACCGTCTCGGCGGCTACCGCCCCCTCCCCGAGCCGGTACCGCTCCAGCGCGTCTTCGACCCGGGCCTTGAAGTAGCCCGCTTCGAGTAGCGCCGGTTCGACGCCGCTCCCCAGGGCCTCGACTCCCTCGACCAGCGCCGCGTCGGTCGTCTCGACTGTCTCGGCGACGCCGTCGGCGTCGTCCTCGTCTATGGCCGTCGTCAGTGCACCCAGTCCGTCGTCCTCGAACCGGTGGTAGGCGTCCTCGCTGGCGTCCTCCAGCGCCTCGTGAGCGCGTGCGCCCTCGAAGTGGGCGAAGACGTTCTCGACACGGGTTTTCGCCGCGTCTGCGTGGCCGCGTTCGTAGAGCCAGGCCGCGTCGTGGACCCGCGCCCGGTAGGTCGCCAGGGTGGCCGCGTGGGCGAAGTCGGTCCCGGGACCGCCCAGACTCGCGAGCGCGGCCGCGTCCCAGCCCCGGGCCTGGATGGCCCCCAGGTGTGCCACACCGGCGACCGTCTCCGGCAGGAGCGAATAACTCCCACCCGTGACCGCGTCGAACGCCGCTCCCGCGTGCTCGGCGACGGCCGCCGCGTCCTCGTCCTCGGCGGCGGCGGCCGCCCGGTCGACGGCGTCGGTGAACGCCTCGGCGGCCTCCGTGTCGGCCCCGGCGAGCATCTCGCCCATCCCCTTCTCGTCGAACTTGATTCCGATCTGTGTGAACTCGCCCGCCGCGTCACTGAAATCACCGATAGACGCGAGCAGCGCCGCGTCCGCGACGTGGGCGCCCATCACGAGCATGCTGAGTGGCTTCACGGCTTCCGATCCGGCGAGCGCTCCCTGGGCCTTCCGGAGGTGCTCGTCCGCGGCATGCATCGCCTCGTGTGCACCGTCCAGGTCCTCCGCCTCGAGGGCCCCACGCAGGTCAGCCAGCCCCTCCTCGAAGCCGGCGTAGTACGTTTCGTTCGTCTCTTCGAGCGTCTCGTGGGCGTTGTGCTCGCCCGACGCCTTCTCGAACCGTTCGAAGATGTCGGCCGCGACCGACGCGCCCGCGGCGAACTCCTCGCCGTGCCCCAGGATCACCGGGTCGCGCAGGCGGGTCCGGATCGCGTTCCATTCCGCGACGACTGCGATGTCGGTCGGGTCCGGTTCGGTGGCTGTTTCCTTGTCTCCCGCACTCCCCGTCTCGGTCGCGGTCGCGGTCGCTGTCGACTGGTCGTCCCCGTCGGTGTCGGGAGTCGAACCGCTCTCGTCGTCCTCGAACGCCCCGCTACAACCCGCGACGGCAGTTCCGAACAGTGCGACGCCAGTACCCTTGAGCCAGCTGCGCCGTGTCTGTCGCATATTTTTTAGGTTTGCCTAAAACGTATTAGTTCCATCGATCTTTTGGCCGGCCTAAAGCGCCGCTCCACGCCGGGTTCGGCCGTGTCGCTCGCAGGTTCCGAGTAGCCCGCCTGGCGACCACGTCGTCGGTCACCCCGGCGCCGGTCGGCCGGCGGGACTCCCGGGGCCTCACTGGTGGCGGGGTTGGTCGGGTCCGAGTCATACTGTCGAACACAAGTACGTGAACACGCTCGTCGGTGTGTCACCATCGAGACGTCTCGGAGACCGCCAACCGAAGTATCGAGTGTCGACTCGCTTGTGTCCGACAGTATCACAACAGCAAAGTGCGAACCTCCGGATCGGAGGGTATGAAAGCGACCGCGAGGGCCCATCCGATCCAGGGGATAGTCAAGTACCACGGGTTGCGCGACGAACGGTTGCGCCTGCCCTACCACGACTCGATCAGCGTCTGTACGGCGCCGAGTCACACCACGACCACGGCCGAGTTCGACGCCGTACTCGACGAGGACGAGTACGTCGTCGACGGCGACACCGTCACCGGCCAGGAGGCCGAGCGCGTCCGGAAAGTCGTCGACGAGGTCCGCGAGCGCGCCGGCGTCGACGACCGGGTCCGGTTCGTCTCCGAGAACTCCTTTCCGACGAACATCGGCTTCGGTTCGTCGGCGTCGGGTTTCGCGGCGGCGGCGATGGCACTGACCGAGGCGGCGGGCCTGGGCCTCTCTCGCCCGGCGGTCTCTGCGATCGCCCGCCGGGGGTCCTCCTCGGCCGCCCGCGCGGTCACCGGCGCGTACTCGCATTTGCGGGCCGGCGCCAACGACCGCGACTGCCGGTCCGAGCGGATCGACGTCCCCGACTCGCTGGAAGACGAGGTCCGGGTCGTCGCTGGGATGGTCCCCAGCTACAAGGAGACCGACTCCGCCCACGCGGAGGCGGCCGAGAGTCACATGTTCGAGGGGCGAATGGCCCACATCCACGGCCAGATCGCAGACGCTCGCGACGCCCTGGCCCGGGGCGCGTTCGACGAGGCGTTCGAACTGGCCGAACACGACTCCCTGTCGCTTGCGGCCACGACGATGACCGGCCCGTCGGGGTGGGTGTACTGGCAACCCCGCACTATCGAGATCTTCAACACTGTCCGCGAACTGCGCGACGAGGGCGTCCCCGTGTACTTCTCGGTCGACACCGGCGCCAGCGTCTACGTCAACACTACGACGGAGCACGTCGACCGCGTGGAGTCGGCCGTCGCCGACTGTGGCGTCGACACCCGCGTCTGGGAGGTCGGCGGGCCCGCCCGGATCATAGAGGAGTCCGAAGCGCTGTTTTAGGAGGGCTTTTTTCCCGGCGGTCCCAGGCTCCGGTATGCGCGTCGCCGTCCTCGGCGCAGGCTACGCCGGACTGACACTCGCGAAGGCCCTCGAAGACCGCCTCCCGGACGACGAGGTGGTCGTCGTCGACGACACCGGGAACCACCTCGTCCAGCACGAACTCCACCGGGTCGTCAGGTTCCCCGACCTCGCCGACGGGATCACCCTCGACCTTGAGTCGGTGTTCGACAGTGCTACCGTCCGCGAAGCGACCGTGACCGACGTCGACCCCGACGCGGGAACGGCGACACTTGACGGGGGTGCCGAGACACTCGACTACGACGTCGGGGCGGTCTGTCTGGGCGCGACGACGAACTACTACGGGTTGGGCGGCGTGTCCGAGCACGCGACGCCGCTGAAACGGCTGGCGGACGCCCGCGAGATCCGCGCGGAGTTCCTCGCGGCTGCCGAGGCGGGCACGCCCGAGGACCCCGCTCGCGTCGTCGTCGGCGGCGCCGGCCTCTCGGGCGTGCAGGTCGCGGGCGAACTCGCCGCGCTGGCCCGCGAGCAGGACGCCCGGGAGGCGGTCGAGGTTCTGTTGCTCGAACAGGAAGACAGCGTCGCGCCGGGGTTCCCGGCGAACTTCCAGCGCGCCCTCCACGACGAACTGACGACGCGGGGCGTGACCGTCCGGACGGGCACGGCGGTCGTGAGCGCCGACGCGACAGCAGTCGAACTCGCCGACGGCGAGGCCCTGCCCTACGAGGCGTTCGTCTGGACCGGCGGCATCCGCGGGCCGGGGGCACTGGACGACGAGCGCCCCGTCGTCAGACAGGACCTGCGACTGGACGGCGAGACGTTCGTCGTCGGGGACGCGGGCGCGGTCGTCGACGCCGACGGCGAGGCCGTCCCGGCCAGCGCACAGGCAGCAGTCAGGCAGGCACGCGTCGTCGCGTCGAGCGTCGAACGACTCGTCGACCACCGGCGCGACGGCCGCGGCGGGTTCGAACCCCGGCTGGCGGGGTACCGGTTCGACTCGCCGGGCTGGCTCGTCAGCGTCGGCGACGGCGCCGTCGCACAGGTCGGGCCGACCGTCTTCACCGGCAAACCCGCGAAGGCGCTGAAGACGACCGTCGGCGCGGGCTATCTCTCCAGCGTCGGCGCCGTCGAGGAGGCCGCCGACCTGGTGCGCGAGGAACTTGGCTGGCCCGCCGGCGAGGACGAACCCGAGGACGACCTCCCGGCCGAGTGACTGTCCGTCGAGGGAGTCGAGACCGAGGACGACAGTCTCGTTGAGAATCAGCCGGCGGCGTGTTCGATGGCGACGCCGGGTTCGGTCCAGATGACGAACTCCTCGTCGCGCTCGACGACGCCGTTGATGTACTCCTCGTCGACGGGCGAGTCGTTGACCTCGTCCTCGACGACCGGCGTCACCTGGGTGACCTCGTCGACGATCCACCCGATCGCGCCCTGGTCCTCGAACCCCTCGGGGTCGAACACGACGATCAGTTCTTTCTCGCCCTCGGTGTCGATGTCGAGCAGTTCCTTGGGGTCTAGGATCGTCGTGATCTGGCCGCGCAGGTCGACGACACCCTCGACGTAGTCGGGCGTGTTGGGCACGCGGGTCACCGCCTCGCGTTTGACGATCTCCTCGACGTACTCGATGTCGAGACAGTACCGCTCGTTCCCGAGGCCGAACTCCAGGACGCGGGTCTCGGCGGCCGTCTCGACCTGGGTCTCGGCCGCACCGGCCATCCCGACGGCGCCAGCGACCCCGGTCTCGCCCGTCGCCGCGGGGTCACCGTCCGCAGGGTCGATGTCCGCCTGCTCGGCCAACTCCTCGACGTCGACGGTCACGTCCCCGACGTCCGCCCCGGGCACCTCCAGCGTCGCTCCCGCCTCGGCCTCGGCGTCGGCGTCAACGTCGGCCGACGCGTCGCCCGCCTCCGCGGTGACGGCGTCGGCGTGCTCGTCGGTCGACTCGCCGTCGTCGGTGTCGGGTGCCTGTTCCTCGTCCGGTCTGGTGCCCTCGCGCATCTCGCGGATGCGGCGGGCGCGGTTCATACGGTCGTCGTCGGTCATGTGGTCACCTCGGGTGTCGCGAAGTCGAACTGTCGGTCCAGCGTCGCGGCGATCTCCAGGAACACGTCCGCCATGTCGACGGACTCCTCGTAGGCGAACACCGACACGCCCGCCGAGAGCGCCCGCTGGAGGGCGACGCGCTTGCGGACCTCCCAGACGGGGTCGTCGGGGAACACCTCCTCGAACCACTCGAGCATCGCCTCGTCTTCGCCCGTGGTCTCGACGCGGTTGGCGACGACGCCGACCGTCTCGACCGGCGTGTCGGTCATCCCCTCCAGGGCCGTCAGCTGGTCGACGAGCAGTTCGATGGCGCGCTCGGAGGTCGCCTCGGTCAGTGCCGGCACGAGGACGTTCCCGGCCGCGTACACCCCCGCGTCGGTCAGTTTCCCGTAGAAGGGCGGCGAGTCGATGATGACGTAGTCGTAGCTCGCGTCCAGTCCGTCGAGCGCCCGGTCGAGCGCGTCGATGGCGTGGGGGTCGGTGTCGACGTCCGGCGAGACGTTGACCGCCAGCTCCGACAGCGCCGCCGGGTCGACGTCGACCCCCGGGTCCTCGGCCCGTGCGACCAGCCCCGCCACGGTCAACTCGCGTTCGGCCTGGAGCATGTCGATGTTGCTCGGCACGACGTCCATCTCGGGGTGTTCGACGACCACCTCGTCGATCCGGTCGCGCTGGTCGGCGTCGGTCAGCACGTCGAACAGTGAGGGCGGCCGGGCGTCGTAGGCGTCCACCAGCCCCAGTCCCTCGGTCGCGTTGCCCTGGGGGTCCAGGTCGACGAACAACACGTCCCGGCCGCGTTCGTTGAGCGCCCCGGCGACGTTGATCGCGACGGTCGTCTTGCCAGTCCCGCCCTTGGCGTTGGTCACACAGACCCGTGCTGGGCTGTCTCGTCCGGTCACCACGTTGGCCCCGACTCGGCGTTACCGGCTAATAAATATACGCTCCGGGATATCAGATCCTGAAATCAGTCGACGGCGGCGCCACGAACCGCCCCCGGTTGGGAGTTGCGAGAGCACTACAGTCCGTCGAATTCGGCCCGTTCGAGTCGTCAGACGAACGTCTGACCGGGTGGAAGGTTTAACAGGCTGGACGAAAATAGTGATATCAGATGACGATAAACCCCCGGGACTACGACCTGAACGAACTCAGAGAGATGGCTCGCAAGCGCGGGGACGACGGCAGGGAAGTCGCCCCCGAAGACCCCGCCGAGATGGAGTGGGGCGGCCTGGACGACGACATCGGACCCTCCGCACCTGACTCGTTGCGGTCGGGGCTGTACCGGGAGTTGCTTCCGCTGGTCGGTGGCGGGGATGACATGGAGAAGCCGTATCTGCGGACGATTCCCGACACGTACGCCGCCGAGTTCGTCGTCTTCGAGTGGCTGGAGTTTCTCCTGTTGCACGCCGGCTACCAGGGTGCGACGGAGGCGTTGCATTACTACGAGTCCATCGACTGGATCACCGAGGACGCCGAGTCACGGCTCAACGATTACCTCCTCGGTATCGACAACGAGACCGCAAACGAGGGCAACGAACTCGACGTTGACGACCATATACTGAGTCTGGTCTACGTGGCCAAACTCACGCGCATGCAGTAGGGATCGTGCAGTTCCCCGGGCGTCGCTGATCGTCGCAGTGTCGGGTATTTTCCGCGGTCGTTCGTATTCACAGAAACGATAATCCGCGGGGTACATTTATGCGGGGGAACGGAATACTCCCGGGGTATGAGCGACGACGAGCCGGTGCCAGTCGGCGTCAAACTCGGCAGCACGCGGACAGTCATCGCCTACCCCGATGACGACGAGATACGGACGGTCCGGACGCTGACCTGTCTCGCGACCTACGAGGACGCACTCACCGGGGACGAGCGGGTGCTCTACGGCGAGGAGGCGGCCCGCGAGTATCCGGACACGGTACAGTTCATGCTCCGGTCGGGGTTGCCCGAGGACGAGGACCGTGCCGACCTCACCGAGACCTTTTTCGCGGAGGTCATCGAGAGCAACGACATCCCCGAGTACAGCGGCGTCGTCTACGCTATCCCGACGATCGACAACCCCGAAGGGCTCGAAAACCTCCAGGACGTGATCGAAAGCAGCGCTATCGGGAAGGCGCTGGTCGAGAGCTACCCCGAGTCGCTCTGTGGGTCGATCCCCGCCTGTGGCGGGGACCTCGAAGCGATCGAGGAGATCTTCATCGCCGTGAACATGGGGTCGACGAACCTGGAAGCCTCGGCGTACAGGCGGGGCGAACAATTGGCACCCTTTACCACCGGCGCGGTCACCGGCAACGAGGTCGACCGGATGCTAGCCAACTACGTCGAAGAGGAGACTCAGGGGCGGGTCAACATTCCAGCAACCCGGCGGCGGCTCCCACGAGTTCACGATCGAACGCAGCGTCATGGACGCCTGCAACGAGTACCTGGACGACGCCGTCGACGAGTTCGCCAACATGTTCCTCTCGGAACTGGCCAACGACTACATGAAAGTGTACCAGCTCGCGCTCGACCGCCCGATCGTCCTCACCGGCGGGATGGCCTGCATCCCGGGGATCGTCGACGAGTTCGAACGCCGCGTCAGCGAGGAACTCGACCGCGATGTCGAGGTCGTCGCGTCCGACACGCCGGATCTGTCACCCTCGATGGGTGCCCAGCGCATCGCGACCCGACTCGTCGAGAACCTCTAGGCCGCCCAGCAGTCGAACCAGGCCAGAAACGCCGCGGTCGCCCGGTCCACGTCGGTCCCGGCACGCGCGGCCTCGTCGCCCTGGACCCGACTGCTCACGTTACCCGCCGTCTCCGCCGCGCCGGGACCCAGTCCTGCCGGCAGGTCGAGTGTGAACCGTCCCATCACCCCACAACAGACGCTCACACGACCTAAACCCCAGTCAGACGCACGTCCGCCAGGCGGCCGACAGCCTCCGTCTGCTCGCCCCGACCGTCGAACCTGTCACCTTTCTTTCCTAGACACTCATTATCGGTGGCGAAAAAGAGGTGAACATGCGCACCGTTATCAGATCGTATAATCCTGGGGGGATCGATGAGGCGGTGCTCAAGGAGACGGGTCGCGGCGGGTTACTCTCGGACGGGTTCCTGCGCGACGACCCCCTGGAGTCGTACGTCGGCGACGACGAAACACCCGTTTTCGTCCGTTCGAACGCAAAAAAGGGCATCTCGTTCGAGCGGCTCGACAGCGGCGAGACCGGCCGGATCGTCCCCGGGAGTGGCTACCGGACCTTCCTCCTGGTGACCGATACCCGGCTCGTCTTTGTCGTCGGTGATAATCAGAAGGGCGACGAGGGCGACTGCTCGGTCGTCGTGCCGCTGTCCGACGTCGAGCTCGTCGAGTCGACCGACGGGCTGATGGCGACGACCCTCGTCGTCACGACCCTGACGGACGTGCGCTGGCAGTTCCCGTGCAGGGACGACATCGCGGACGTGCTGGCCTACCTCGAGGCCGCGAGCGAGGCCTGGAAGCGCGTCGAGACGCGACTCGACGAGGCCCGCAGACTCGTCGTCGACGCGACCCAGTACCGTGAGGACCACGAGTACGACGAGGCGATGGGAGCGGTCGAGGACGCCGCCGCGGCCACGGCGGCCGCCCGGGAGCGCGAGACGGAGTTCGTCTCCTCGGGCGTCCCGGCGATGGACACCCGGATCGCACGCACCGAGGAACGCATCACCGACGAGCGGTTGCGGACTCTCCGGGCACGGGCGACCCGTAACCTCGACCGCGCCGAGCAGCTGTGGCGCCGGGACGACTACAACGAGGCCCACGAGTCGTTCGTCGACGCCCACGGGGACTACGTCACCGCTCTGGACGTCCAAGACGCTGGCTTCGAGGACTCGGCGTCGATACGGAAGAAACTCGCCCGCGTCGAGCGCAATCTCGCCGCACTCGAACGCGCGCCGGTCGAACGTGGTGACCTGGCGCGCGAACGGGCCGACGAAACAGACGACCCGGTCGAACGCGGTGACCTCCTCGAACGCGCCCTCGAACGCTACCGTCGTGCGCTCGAACTCGACTGGGGGGACGAACACAAACGGTTCGTCGGCGACACGGACGAGATACGCGAACGCGTGGACACCGTCGCCTCGGAACTGGTCGAGGTCCGGCGTCGCCTGGCCGCGACGAGCGTCAAGGACGGCGACCGCCACCGCGACGCCGGCCGTCACGACGAGGCTGTCGAGTGTTACCGCGAGGCCGTCGACTTCCTGAACGCGACGCTGGAGACGGCCCGTGAACTCGTCCCGGAGACGACCGACGCCATCGCCGAGCATCGTGACGCGGTCGAGCGCCGTCTCTCCGAACTCGACGCCGACCCCGACGGCTCCGACCCCGACTCCGCCGGCGACTCCAACACCGCCGACCCCGGTGAGTCGACGTCCGTCGCCAGTCCGACTTGATACGGTCGTGCCTGATCCCTGCACACGGCCCACCCCAATTCTTAATACACCTTAGAGTCATAATATTGTATAATGGGAGATTGCCCCCAGTGTGGTGCGCGGATGAGCCACAACGACGAGACGACGAAGCTCACAGAGTACGTCTGTCCGCGCTGTCACACCACGAACATCGTC
>PXQN01000060.1 GCA_003021305.1 Halobacteriales archaeon QH_10_67_22
CAACCGCCGGATTCACAGTCCTCGATCGCGCTCTCGATCCGGTCGTCGGCCGACGGGTAGTTGACGCCGGTCGCGGACTTGTCCGGCGGGTCGTTGCTCGAGGGATTCATGTTGATCCCGCCGGACTGGGTCGTCTCGATGACGTTGTCGAAGTCCTCCTCGAAGGGGACCACGAGTTCGATCCGCGCAGTCTCGGCCTCGTGGTCGTAGTGGACGTTCCCCTGGGTCCGCTGCTCGAAGTAGCCGCCCCAGGCCTCGTAGTACTCGCTGTGGACGGTGACGTTCACCTGGCCGCTGTCCAGCGGGTTGGTGAAGTTGTCGTCGGTCGACGCGTTCGGGTAGTGGATCGTCGACGGGCCCGCCCGCGTCACCTCGGCACTGCCCCCGATCGACCGGTCACCGTCGACGGTGATGATCGGCAGCGTCAGCGTCTGGTCGCGGAAGTGAAACTCCGGGGGCGACAGCATCCGCACGCCGCTCTCGGTGCGCTGCCAAACGCCGCCGCCCTGGTAGGCGATGCTCTCGTCGCCGCTCCCGTAGACGACAGCACCGAGCGTCGCGTTCACCAGCGTCTTGTGTTCGTCGGCGGTCTCGTTGTGGGCTGTGACGTTCATCCACCCGGCCTCGGGGTCGACACCGTACCCTACGCCGCCGGCCGCCAGGTCGACGCCCTGATGGCTGGTCCCACCCAGGGCGACCATCGCGCTCCGCGAGTCGAACTGCGTCAGCGCCTTCTCGGCACGCCCGGTGTCCAGTTCGCCCCGCGTCGCGTCCAACGCCGTCACCCCAACCGTGACGACCACGCCCACGCCCGCGATGACGATGGCGAACAGCAACACGAGTCCGAAGACGTTACTGACGCCCCGGCTGTCGTGGTCTCTCATCGTACATCCCTATCACGACTGTTATCTATAAGTTCGGGGCTCCGATTATTTTTTCTGATTTCGTTGCGTACAGGTCTGACAGCCCATTTCTTCCCCATCTATCACGTCTTCGCTGGTAAAATATTACGGCCCTATCTCACTATTATATCTCGTGATAACTCGGGTGGAGGCGACGGTGCGGTGGCCGCCCAGCGCCGTCCCGACGAATGGAAACGGTTTAGTTGTCGAGCGCGGAGAGACAAGTGGGAACGCACGACCGCAAATCTGACTCGCCGTGGTTGCACGGCTCGGGATTGCGGGCGTGTCCGCGCTGCCCCGGCGCGACAGGCACAGACATCGCGACCGGAGACAGCGGTACGTAGCGTTCCAATCGAATACATGGCACGAATGCACACACGCCGTCGTGGCTCGTCCGATTCGGACAGGCCGGCGGCAACGGACCCACCGGAGTGGAGCGACGTCGACGAAGACGCTATCGAACAGCGCGTGGTCGAGCTCGCCGAGGACGGTCACAGCCCCAGCGAGATCGGCGTCAAACTGCGCGACGAGGGCGTCGGCGGCACGCCGGTCCCCGACGTGTCGCTGGCGACCGGCAAGAAGGTCACCGAGATCCTCGAAGACAACGAGGCCGACCCCGAGTTGCCCGAGGACCTCCACAATCTCATGGAGCGGGCTATCCGACTCCACGAGCACATGGATGCCAATCCCGGCGACCACCAGAACAAGCGCGCGCTGCAGAACTGCGAGGCGAAGATCCGCCGGCTCGTCGACTACTACCGCGGCGACGAAGTCGACGAGTCGTTCACGTACACCTACGAGAACGCCGTCGAACGCCTGGAGTGAGCGATGTCCGCGACCGGCCACCCCACGGCGAGTGCCCCGCCGGCCAGCGAGCTGGCCGGCCGGCTCCGCGAGTCGGACTTCGTCCGCCTCGTCGGCGCGACGACGGCCGACGGGCTCGCCGGCTGTGGCGTCCTCGCGCGCACGCTCGACGCGCTCGAGTGTCCGTTCCAGGTGACCCTGGCGCGACTGGCGACCGACGCGGCGCGTGCGACCGACGCCGACCTGACGGTGGCCGTCGGCCGCGCCGACGCGACGGCCGACCTCACAGTACCGGGCGTCGAACGACCGGCCAGCGAGACGGTCGTCGACGCCGCCGAGGCGGCGGGAGCCCACCTGGACGACGACACGCTCGCGCTCGCGCTCGCCGGCGCGGTCTCGACGGGAGCGTCCGAGGCCCTGGCCGAGCGTGCGAGTGAGGCGGGCGTCGAACGCCGGCCCGGAGTGGCGGTCCCGGGACGGGACCTGGCCGACGGACTGGCACACTCGACGCTCGTCCACGCGCCGTTCTCGGGCGACCGCGAGGCCGCCGCGGCGTTCCTGGCCGACCACGGGTTCCCGACGGACGCGACGGACCTCAACGACGAGGGCCGGCGCCGACTCGCGTCGCTAGTCGCCGTCGAGGCCGTCGGTGACGACGAGGTTCCCCCACGGGGCGGTGAGGCCGTCGAACGTGCGCTCCGCTCGTTCGCGGGCGGACCGGTCGGGACCGTCGGCGGCTACGCCGACGTGCTGGCCGCGGTGGCCCGCGAGCGGCCGGGTACGGGCGTCGCCGCGGTGCTCGGACACGACGTGTTCGGGGACGCCGTCGCGGCGTGGCGCGACCACGCCGGCCGGGCCCACGGCACGCTCCGGACGGCCGACGCCGGCCGGTACGACGGGCTGTTCGTCGTCCGGGCCGACGACGCCCCGGTCGACACTGTCGCACGACTGGCCCACGCCTACCGCTCGCCGGAACCGGTCACGCTGGCCGCGACCGACGGGCGGGCCGCGGTCGTGGCCGACGGCCGCGAACTCGACGCGACGATGCGGGCGGCCGCCGGAACCGTCTCGGGCACGGCCGAAGCGACCGGGACGGTCGGGCGCGCACGGTTCGACGGCCCGGCTGCGGACTTCGTGACGGCGTTCAGGGAGGCCCAGCCGTGACCGACGCGAGCGACCCGGCGGGCGCACAGACCCGGCGCGCGACGGTGACGACGACCCACGCGGACGCGACGACGGCCGACCGCGTCGCCGCGGCAGTGGGGCCGGACAACACCGACTCGATGGACACGCAGGCCGACGGCCCGCGGGTGGTCACGACGGTCACCCGCGAGACCACCGGCGGTCTCCAGTCGACGGTCGACGATTACGTCGTCAACGCGACGGTGGCAGCACAGCTTTCGACCGACCCGGACTCGCCCGACGGCGAGTCCACACGACACCACACGACACATGAGTGAACGATCAGTTTCACGACGCAGAGAGCAGAAGCGATGGTACACCCTGCTTGCGCCCGAGCAGTTCGACCGGGCGGAGCTGGGTGAGACCCTCGCGGAGGAACCGGACCAGGTACTCGGACGGACCATCGAGACGACGCTCGGTGACCTGCAAAACGACGCGGGCGAGAACAACACGAAGCTCACGTTCAAGGTCGACGAGGTCGCATCCGATACGGCCTACACCGAGTTCATCAAACACGAGCTGACGCGTGACTACATGCGCTCGCTCGTCCGCAGGGGCTCCTCGAAGGTCGAGGCCTACATCACCGTGTTGACCCAGGACGACTACCGCGTCCAGGTCCAGCCGGTGGCCCTGACCACGAAAAGCGCCGACGAGAGCCAGGAGAAAGCGATCCGCCGGACGATGATCGACCTCGTCCGGGAGTCGGCCCGCGAGCGCACCTTCGCCGACCTGATCGACAGCGTCGTCGAGGGCCGGCTCTCCTCGGCCATCTACAACGAGGCGAAGACCATCTACCCGCTGCGCCGCGTCGAAGTCCAGAAGGCGACGCTGGAAGCCCGGCCAGCGGAAGTCGCCGCCGAAGAGGAGACCAGCGTCGACGTCGACGAGGACGACGTCGAAGCCGACGACTGATAGTGATTATTGTCGGTCTGTTCCGGATCGACCGCACGCAATCGTGCGGTCGTACCGGTAAATCGCTACAATAATCACTATGATACGGTCGCACGACCGTATCAGGCCCGCTACTCTGTCGGCGTCGAGTCGACGACAGTGACGACGCCGGCCATCCCGACCGTCTCGTGGGGGATACAGAAGTAGTTGTACTCGCCGGGCACTTCGAAGGTGTGTTCGTAGGTGTCGCCCTGGGCGAGGCGGCCGCCGGTCCCGTCGATCCAGGCCGCCTCGGCGGCCGACTGGGAGTCGAACCCCCCGGTCGCGAAGTACTCGGCCCCGGCGGGGATCTCGTCCTCGTAGGCGGTGACGGTGTGGCCCTGCTTGCTCGTGTTCTGCCAGACGACGGTCTCGCCGGGTTCGACCGTCAGGGTGGCCGGTCTGAACGCGTCGGTCGACATCCCGACGTCGAAGTCGCCGGTCGGTTCCGCGCTTCCCTGGGCCCCACAACCGGCCAGCGCCGTCGTTGCGAGGCCGACGCCCGTCGCCAGGAAGGTCCGCCGGTTCATACCCGTCTCTCGGGACGGGCCGAATAAAGACGGCTCGGTCTGTCGTCGGCCCGCCAGCCCCGGCCGTCTCCGCCCCGGGACCGCGAATGAAAACGCCTTTGCCCCGAACAGTCCCACACTCGGGTATGAGCAACGGGGACGAAGACGGGCCGCCCGCGGACGCCGACGACGCCGAGAACGGGGCAGATGCCGACAGCGAGGAGACGGCGGTCGAGACCGCGGTCACCGTCGAGTCGCTGGACGAGCGTCTGACCGAGGCGGGCAACACCCTCGAGGCTGCCGAGACTGAACCGATCCTCGACGAGGTCGAGGCCGACCTGGACGACATCGAGGCCGACCTCAAGGCGGCGGACCTGCCCGAACCCGACGAGGACGACGAGGAAGACGCCGAGGACCCCCGCGCGGAACTCGAGGACCGGCTCGCGGACCTGCGCGACCAGCTCGAGGACAAGCGTGGTCCCTACGCCGAGGACGTGGTCGCCGTCATCGAGGAGGCGGAGACGACGATAACGGACACCCGCTGGACCGACGACGGCGAGGCGTCGGTCGTCGCGGCGGTCGAGACCTTTCTCGATGCGGTGTCCGACCACCTCGAGGCCGACGTGTCGGTCGACGGCGAGGACCTCGACGACCTGGCTGGGGCGCTCGACGAGGCGGCCGACGCGGTCGAGAATGCGGGGCTCAACCCCGACGACGACACCGAGACGATCACCGAACTGCTGGAGGCGGCGGAGACGCTGACCGACGACCTGGAGGCCGCCGAGGAGTGGGACGACCTCTCGGTGCGCCAGCAACTGGACGCCCAGGGATTCTACGACGTCGTCGAGTCCGAGAACCGCAAGGACTTCCCGATAGAGTGGACCGCGGTCAAGGTCCACGAGAAGCTGGGCAACCCCGAGCCGATCCTGCTCGGACTGGAGACGTTCGACTCTGATTTCATGGAGGAGAACATCCTCGACTCGCTGGTCCGGATGGCACCCGAGGAGGCGTTCGAGCAGATCCACGGGCGCGCCCAGAAGCGCGACAAGAAACCCGTCGAGATCCTCGGGAAGATCGGCGACGAGCGCGCGACCGACACGCTCCACGAGTTCATCGAGGGCGACGGCGACCCCGCCCTCCAGAAGGTGACCCTGCGGGCGCTCGGTGAGATCGGCAGCGAGGAGTCGACCCAGCCGGTCGCCGACCGACTCGCGGCCGACAACCCCGAGGTCCGCAGCGCCGCCGCACGCGCGCTCGGTCTGCTCGGTGACACCCGCGCGATCGACCCGCTCGCGGACGTCCTCGCCGAAGACGACGCCGACGAGGTCCGGGCAAGCGCCGCCTGGGCGCTCAACCAGATCGGCACCGAACGCGCCCTCGATGTCGCCGCCGAGTACGCCGACGACCAATCGTTCATCGTCCAGGCCGAAGCCGAGAAGGCGGTCTGAGCCCGTTTTCGCCCGCCGAACTTCGAGCCAGCTCACCCCGATATTTATACGACAGAGCGCGACCACTCCCGTTCGTGTCACGCGCCGTCACGCTCGCGCTCGCAGTCGTGCTGGTCGCGGGAGCGGTCGGACCGACGGCCGCCGTCACGGCAACCGGCCCGCCAGCCGACGAGCGGACGGTCACGGACCCGACGGTCGCGGGGGTATCCGGGAGCCAGAACGGGTCGGTCACCGTCGCCGGCGTCTACCCCAACCCCGTCGCGGACGAGGACCGCGGCGAGTTCGTCCTGCTGGAGTTCCCCCCTGGAAGCGACGCCGGACGGTACCGGCTCGGCGACGGCGAGGGCCGCGTCGCGTTGCCCAACGCGACGGTGAGCGGGCGCGTGGCGGTCGCGTGGCACCCCACGCTCGTCGAGAACCTCACCGACGCACGCGTCCTCGGCGTCGACGGTCGGCTGACCCTCGCCAACGCCGGCGAGCGACTGCGATTGACACGGGCAAACGAGACGGTCGCGACGGCCAGATACCGCGACGCCCCGGAGGGCGAACTCGGTCACGTCGCCGCCGGCGGGACGATAACCTGGCGGCCCCTCGGTCGCACCGACCGGCCGGTCGTCACCGCCCGCGGCGGGAGCGTCCGGGCGTTCGTCCTGCCCGACGCGCCGTCGGTCCCGGTCGATGTCGTCCGAAGCGCCGAGGACCGAATTCTCCTCGCCGGCTACACGTTCACCTCCGAGCGGGTAGCCAGCGCACTCGAAGCGGCGAGTCGCCGTGGTGTGGACGTCCGGGTCGTCCTGGAGGGCGGACCGGTCGACGGGGTGACCCGGCGGGAGGCACGCCTGCTCGACTCGCTGGCAGCGTCGGGCGTCGACGTGTGGATGCTCGGGGGTCCCCGGGGACGGTACGGGTTCCACCACGCCAAGTACGCCATCGTCGACGACCGGGCAGTGGTGCTGACCGAGAACTGGAAGCCGGCGGGGACGGGCGGCCGGTCGAGTCGCGGGTGGGGCGTCGTCGTCTCCCAGCGCCCGGTCGTCCGCGGCCTGGCCGAGACGTTCCGGGCGGACGCGAACTGGACCGGGGCTCGTCCCTGGCGCGAGTTCAGGCGGGGGCGAGCCTTCGAACGCGGCAGCGTCGCCGACGGGTCGTACCCACAGCACCACGGCCCCGAGCGAGTGACCGTCGAGCGGACGCGGTTGCTGGTCACACCCGACAACGGCGCCCAGGAGGTCGTCGGGGTCATCGACGGAGCGACCGAGTCGGTCGACGTGGTCCAGATGCGTATCGACGAGCCGGACAACCGGTTCCTGCGCGCGACGGTCCGGGCGGCACGGCGGGGCGTCACAGTGCGCGTCCTCCTGAGCAGTGCCTGGTACGTTCGTGAGGACAACCGCCAGCTCGTCGAGCGGCTGAACGAGCGTGCAGACTCCGAAGAGTTGCCACTCACGGCGCGACTGGCCGACCCCCAGGGACGCTTCGCAAAGATCCACGCCAAGGGACTGATAGTCGACGGCGAGCAGGTCCTGCTGGGGAGTCTCAACTGGAACAGCGAGTCTCTCCGGGACAATCGGGAGGTGCTCCTCCTCCTGGAGGGCGAGGCCGTCGGCGAGTACTACCAGCGGGTTTTCGACGCCGACTGGGGCGCCGACGGCGGTCCCGGCGGTTCGCTCCCGCTCGGGTCGCTCGCTGCGGTCGGTGGCGCGGTCGTCCTCGCGGTGCTGGTGTTGCGCCGGATCGAGTTCGGACCGAACGTGGGTGTCGGTCCCGGATAGCCCACCGCGTCCGGTGTTGTGGGTTACTCGCCGCCGCCCTCGGCGGGGACGAGTAAATAATCCGTCTTTTATTTACCGGCCGCGACGCCGTGTCGGGTCGTCCGTATGCAACGTCGGCCCGACGACGCCCGACAGGTGGGGGCGGCGCCCGGTGGGCCTTCCGGCGTCGGTGGGGAGTCGTTCATAGTGATTATTGTAGCGATTTACCGGTACGACCGCACGCAATCGTGCGGTCGATCCGGAACAGACCGACAATAATCACTATCAGTCCTCGACGGAGGCGGCGGAACTCCCGAGTTCCTCGTCGATCTCGGCGTCGGCCATCTTCTCGACGAGGGCGTCGAGGACCGCCTCGCGCATCCCGCGGACGAACTTGATCGACCCGACGACGAGGTGGCCGCCGCCGCTGACGCCGCCGCCGTCGACCTCGGCTTCGAGTTCGGCGACCATCTCGGGGATGTCCAGACGGACGCCGTCGGAGCGCAACACGGCGAAGTCGGGGCCGTAGCCGATGGTGATGACGGGGTCGCCGGTCTCTGCGACCTTGCGGTCGTGGATCTCGCCGGTGGTCTTGCCCGGCGCGGGGTAAGTAAACCGGTGGGCGTGGTTCTCGACGTCGATCCGGTAGAGGTGGGCGCCGTTGTCCAGGTCCTCGTGGTCGACGTGGTCCATGGCAGCGTCGAGCTGGCGCTGTACGTCGCGTTCGGCCCGCGTCGAGAGAAAGTCGACCAGTTCGCGGTGGCGCGTCTCGTCGTCACAGTCGACGTTGAGAGCGTCGGTGACCAGCGGCCCGCCGTCGTCGTAGCGCAACCAGAACGTCGCGTAGTCGAGTGCCTCGCCGACGTCGCGCAGTTCGGACTCGTCGTACCCCTCCTCGCGGGCCAGCGCGAGGTAGTCGTCCATCGCGTCGGCCTCCGAGCGGTCGGACAGACCCGCGACCGCCGGGACGTGGCGGACGTCGTCGGTGACCGTCGGGTCGATCATCCGCGCGAGTTCGACACACAGCATGCCGGTCGTGATGCGGTAGTCCTCGCCGTGGAGGTAGGGGTTGACGTGTTCGTCGACCAGACCCTCGACCGCGTCGGGGTCGGGGTGGTGGTGGTCGACGACGACGATGGGCACGTCGTAGTGGGCCAGGTTCCGGTAGGCCGGGGTGTCCTCCTCGGTCGACCCGTTGTCGAGCATCAAAAGGAGCGGGAGTTTCTGGCCGTGTCGGTCCCGGTCGGCCAGCGCGAAGTTCAGGTCACGGGTGACGTCCTCCATCTCGTAATACGGTGCCTTGCTCGGCAGGCGCTTGAGGAGGTGTCTGGCCGCGTCGGCGTCCTCGTAGGTGTCCTCGATGAACCGCTCGAGGGCCACCTGAACGGGGACGCTCGCACAGATCCCGTCGCCGTCGGCGTGGTGGCGCATCCGGATCGGCCGCCCCTCCAGCACCGTGCGCCGGAGGCGCTTCGCGACGGCTTCGAGGTCCGCGCGCAGCTTGTCGAGGGCCGGCCACTCGACGAGCGGGTCGACGTCGTGTGGGTCGGCGAGGTCGTCCAGCGCGTCGGCCTGCCAGTCGCGCACTTCGGCCGCGCGGTCGGCATCGAGGACGGTGATGTCGTCGACTTCGACCTGAATGGCGCCGTCACGCGTCTCGACGCGCCCCTCGACGCGGACGACGTCGTCGAGACCGACCTCGGGGTAGGCCCGGACGCCGCCGGCTTCGAAGGCCGTACAGGGAGCGATACCGGTCGCGTCACGCACCTGAAAGACGGTCGGGCCCGACGTCTGTTTGGCCTGGACGACGACGCCCTCGAGCAGGACCGACTCGCCGATAGCGTCGGCAAGGCGAGCGACGTCGTGGCTGTCGGGTTCGACCGACTGGCGGTCGTACGTTTCGACCTCGACTTCGGCGAAGGCGACGTCGTCGTTGTCCCGCACCTCGTCGAGTTCGACGACGAGTTCGTCGCCGACGGCGTAGCTCCCGACCAGGTTCGAGTCGTGGACCAGCCCCGACACCGCGTCCGAGAGGTCGACGAACACGCCGTACTCGACGACACCGTTGACGGCGCCGACGTACAGTTCGCCCTCGGAGACGGCGTCGAAGTCGCAGTTGTCCGCGAGGTCGTAGACGGTGGTCTCGCTGTCGGAGACCGCGACGCCGGAACCCCCGGCGTCGTCTGCAGGTGACATTTGAAGTGGATTCGGCCCCGCCGCAAGTTTAACCTTCGGAAACGCGCCCGGCGTCGTCTTCCCGAGTGCACGTCCCAGAGCACGCACGCCGAGGGCCCGACTGTCGGCTCATTCGGCCCCGTTCCGTCCGCCGACCGCACCGCCACACCGTTCGGCGACGCCGACGAGACTGCTCCAGGTGTTGACGCCCGCCCGGAGCGCGACGAGGTCGGCCGCCTGGACGGTGACGACTACCGTCGCTCGCTCGCACTCGACCGTCGCGGCCGTGCGGTCGCCCTCGATGTCGCCGGCCTCGACGGCGACGCTGCGGGCGACGCGGCGGGCGCTCGCGGCGTCGGGATAGTCGAATTCGAGAACTGCGTCGTGGCGCATCGGCCCGTCAGCTGACGTCGACTTCTTTGACGTCTCGACTGCGCTCTTTGAGCAGGACGCGGTGGCCACAGTACGGACAGCGGACGCCGCCGTACTCGTCGAGTTCCACGTCGCGCTTACAGCGGGAACACTTGTAACTCATTCGTCGTCGTCTGCGAGGGCCGCGCGGATGGATCGCGTGACGGTACGCCCGCCGGGAGTCTG
>PXQN01000023.1:0-11502 GCA_003021305.1 Halobacteriales archaeon QH_10_67_22
TCGCCGACGGCGGGCAAAGCGTCGTCGACGCCGAGACCATGGAGTCGTGTCTCTCCTGTCTGGCCTGCATGGACGCCTGTCCCGTCGACATCGAGCACCTGACGTCGTTCACCCGGATGAACCGCCAGCTCGTCGACCAGGGCGACGTCGACGGGAACGTCCAAGACGTCTTCGAGAACGTGGCCCGGCAGGGCAACACCTTCGGGCAGTCCCAACGCGACCGCGGCGAGTGGACCGACGCCCTGGAGTTCGAGGTCGCCGACGCCCGCGAGACCGAGGTGGAGTACCTCTGGTACGTCGGCGACTACCCCAGTTACGACGACCGCAACAGGCGGGTCGCCCGGTCGCTGGCGCGGCTGTTCGAGCGCGCGGACGTCGAGTACGGCATCCTCTACGAGGACGAGGTCTACGACGGCAACGACGTGCGCCGCGTCGGCGAGGAGTTCCTGTTCGTCGAACAGGCCGGCCAGCTCGTCGACTCCTTTACTGACTGTGCGTTCGAGGCCATCGTCTGTACCGACCCCCACTCGTTCAACACGTTCGCAAACGAGTACCCCGAGGTCGACTTCGCGGACTTTGCCGACGACCCGATGACCGGGTTCGAGACGACCGGGTGGGACGGCGCCCCCGTCTTCCACTGGACGGGGGTCGTCGAGGACCTCGTCGCCGAGGGGCGACTCGGGCTGGACGGCGACGAACTCGACGACACCGTCACGTACCACGACCCGTGTCACCTCGGGCGGTACAACGACGAGTACGAGGCGCCCCGCGAGCTGATACGGGCTACCGGCTGTGAACTGGTCGAGATGCCACGCAGTCGGGAGGACTCGTTTTGCTGTGGCGGCGGCGGCGGCGGGCTCTGGATGGAGTTCGACGAACAGCCCCGGCCCAGCGAGGAACGACTCCGGGAGGCCGTCGAGGACACCGCCGGCCCCGTCGACCGGTTCGTCGTCGCCTGCCCGATGTGTACCACCATGTTTGAGGACGGCCGCAAGACCGGCGGGTTCGAGGACGCCCTCGAGATCGTCGACGTGGCCGAACTGCTCGTCGAGGCCGTCGAGGCGGGCGCGGGGACCGAGGGGACAAACGCCGGTGGCCCGGACGCGACGGACGATCCGGACGCGCCAGCCGAGTCCGGGGCCGACACGGGACCGGACGACGCCGCGACGACCGGCGACTGATAGTGATCATTGTAGCGATTTACCGGTACGACCGCACGATTGCGTGCGGTCGATCCGGAACAGACCGACAATAATCACTATGATCCGACGGCGCCCGCCGGAATCACGGGTCGGCGGTCCGACCGGTTGTTATTCGTGATACGTGGAAGCGTAGATATTTGTGGCTGCCCCGGCCACACCAAAGCGATGAGACGTGCGACACCTCGACCGAACGACGCCAGATCGAAACCGCCGCAGACGACGGACCCTGTCAGTCAGGGAGCATACCCGTGGGACTGACCAAACGGACGCTGAAAGTCGTCGCAGTGGTCGTCCTCCTCCTCGCGCTCGTTGCGGGCGTCGCGTTCTACGTCCTGGCCGCGCCCAGCGTCGGGGTCGAGGACGTCGGCGACTGGGGCGAGGTGACCGACGAGCGGACCGAAGTCGTCACGACCCTGTGGGTGAACAACCCCAACGCGCTGGGGCTCACGCCGGACGGGAACGCGGCGGTTACCTACGACCTCACGCTCAACCGGGTCGACCTCGCGTCGGGGGAGACGCAGGGACTCGCCGTGCCGCCGGGCAACGACACGCTGTCGCTGTCGACGGACATCCGTAACGAGCGGCTCCCGGCGTGGTGGGTCAACTTCGTGCGCAACGACGAGACGATCCCCGTCCGGGCCGAGCCGACGGCGACGGTGACGGCCGGGCCGCTGACCGCCTCACCGGCGCTCCCGACGATGAACCGGACGCTGCTCGAAGACGAGACGCCGGTCCGGTCATCGCTGTCGGCGGCCGCCAGCGAGACCGAGGGACGGTACACGAGAACCGTCTCGACCGACGCCCTGTCCGACCAGGACCCCGTCGGGGGCGTCGTCGACGAGAGCGGCGCGTCCGAGGAGGTGACCGTCGGCTACGAGGTCCGGCGCGGGTGGGCCCAGTGGGGCACCGTCTCCGAGAACACGACCGTCGTCGAGTTTCACTTCCGCGTCCACAACCCGAGCGAGACCGTCCCGATGCCCGCCGAACCCGACGCGCTCGGAGCGACCATCGCGATGAACGACGTCGACCTGTTCGAGGCCACGAGCGACGACGCGACGCTTCAGAACCCGGAGAACTTCTCGACACGCGAGGCGGTCGCGGGGCGCGTGATCGAACCCGGCGAGACCAGAGAGGTCGTCTACGAGGTCGAGATGGACAACGAGCGGGTCGACGAGTGGTTCACGAGTCACGTCAGGCAGAGCGAACGGACGGACGTCCGCGTCGAGTTCGAACTCGTCCTGGGTGCCGGAGAGACGACGTTCCGACTCCCCGAGGACGGGGCCGCTTACACCTGTGAGATGCAGACCGCGATGCTCGTCGACGACCAAGAGACCCGGACGACCTGTGGCGAGCCCGGGAGCGTCCCGGGCGTCGGGACGGCCGGACCGCCGACCGACGTGCCCGGGACGCCGACCGCGACGCCCACCGAGTTGGAGGCGGCCGTCACCCGCACCGCGACGACGACAGTGGTCCCACCCTCGCCGACGCTGACCCCGCCGGCATCGACGCCGACGGAACCGCCCGAGGGGTCGGCACCCACCACCCGGGTGACGGCCAACCGGACCGAGGACGAGGCGCCACTGGCCGTCTCGTTCGACGGACAGCCGTAACGTCGAATTGGTGGGTCGTCGGCGACTGCCGAGAGAGCCACCGTCGGCCCGGACATGGAGGTGGCCATCGTCACCGTCGGCGACGAGATACTGGCCGGCGACGGCGGCCCTGCCCGAGGACGCCCGCGCCCTGCTGACCGAGGCGAGTTTCAATCCCGGCTGTGTCGTCGAGAACGTCTACGTCTTCCACGGGTTTCCCGAGGAGTTGCGCGTGATGTTCGAGGAGGTGGCCGACGAGTTCGGCGGCGACGTCGTCTCGGCGGTCGTCGAAACGGCGACGCCCGAGGGGGCGCTGAAAAACGTGCTGGCGGGCGTCCGCGAGCGGTTCGACGTGGCGATGGGCAGCTATCCGGCACGGCAGGGGACGCCCGGCCGCGTGAAGGTGACCGGCACCGACCCGGCCGAGGTCGAACGTGCCGCCGAATGGGTCGACGATCGCGTCGCAGACCCCGGAACGTGACGCGACGCAATGCTTTTTTCGAGCGACGCACACGTGTCAGCTGATGAGTGCGTGTAGCCGCTGTGGGACGACCGTCGGCCCCGACGAGACTGTCTGTGGGGAGTGTCGGTCCGTCCCCGGCGAGTCGGGTGAGGACGGGTCGTCGAACGGGCCCGGACGCGAATCGCCCCACGAGCGGTACTCGGGCGAGGCGTTCGCCATTCGTTATCCGCTCGCGCGCGGCCGGCGCGTGGTCGCTCTGTTCGCGCTGTTGCTCGCGGGGAGTGTGTTCGTCGTTCCCCTGCTGGCACTGCTGGGACACACCTACCGCGTCGGTCGCGCGGCGGCGCTGGGGCGGACGCGGCCACCCGGGTTCGGCGACTGGCCCCGTCTGGTCGGGGACGGCGCCCGGTTGCTGGTGGTCGCGGCGCCGTTTTTCGTCGGACTGTGGGTCGCGTCGGTCGGCGTCGAGATACCCGCGCGAGCCGTCGGCCGGCTCCGGTTACCGGCGGGGGCCGTCCTCGCAGTGAACGTGCTGGTCTGGACGGTGCCGATGGCGGCCGTCGTGGCGTATCTCGGCACCGGGGCCGTCACCGACGCCGGCCTGTGGACCCGCGTCAGGTCGCTCCTCGGGTCGACCGACTACTGGAAAGGCGCCCTCTGGTGGCTCGTGGTGCCGGTGATACTGTTCGTGCTGGTCATCGTCGGCCTCTACGTCCTGTTCCTCGGCGGTATCGTCGGGGTGGTCGCCGTTTCGGCGCTGGACCTGTCGGTCGTCCCGCGTCTGTCGACGGCCGTCGGCGGAGTGAGCGGGTTCGACCTCCTGGTCTGGGGACTCGCCGCGGTGTTCGCTGTCGCCCTCTCGCAGCTGGTCGTCGCCACCGGCGCCTACTGTGGTTACCTCTACCACGAGGCCGCCGAGCGGGGGGTCGTGCCGCCGGCGACGGAGGACCACCGGGGCACGGTCGAACGCCGGGAGGACGGCCGAAACGCCCGGGTCACGAACTGAGACGGCCGCGCTCATAGTGATTATTGTCGGTCTGTTCCGGATCGACCGCACGCAGTCGTGCGGTCATACCGGTAAATCGCTCCAATAATCACTATCAGTCCTGGACGCGCCACTCGTCTTCGAGCAGGCCGTACTCCATGCGGTCGACGTACTCGCCGTCGAGGAAGTAGTAGTCGACGCGTCGTCCCTCCTCGGTAAACCCGAGGGATTCGAACACGTCCTGTGACCGGTCGTTGGTCGCGATGGCGTTCGCGTCCAGCCGGTGGAACCGCAACTCGTCGAAGGCGTAGTCGACCAGGAGTTCGAGCGCCTCGGTAGCAAAGCCCAGCCCCCGGACGTCCGGCGCGAACCACACGTCGACCGTCGCACGGCCCATGTCGTGGTCCATCTCGGACAGCGAACAGAACCCCAGCCGGTCGGCGTCGGCGTCGTCGCCGGAGCAGGCAAGCAGCCGCACCGCCTCGTCGGTCCAGTCGACGTACTGCTCGCGGATGTCGTCGCGGGACTGCGGGTAGACCATCGGTATCGACTGGCGGAGACCCGGGTCGTTGTAGTGGTACTGGAAGAAGTCGACATCGCTCTCCTGGGGCGGCCGCAGCGAAACGCGGTCGCCGGAGAGAAACACCGGTCCGGGCATGAAAAGCGGGTTCGCTTGCCCCCGCGAAAATATTTGCGATTCATAGTGATTATTGTAGCGATTTACCGGTACGACCGCACGATTGCGTGCGGTCGATCCGGAACAGACCGACAATAATCACTATCAGAAAAACTCCAGCAGTCCGAACTCGATGGCGTAGTGGGCCGCGACGGCGAGCCACGACTCGAAGACGAGCGTGCCGGCCGCCGAGAGGGCCGCGAACCGACGAACGTCCATCTCGGAGACACCCGCTGGGACGGTCAACATACCCCGGGTAAAGAGGAGGGCGTTGCTCACGGGGACGGCGGCCGCCCCCCAGCGGTCGAACCAGCGGTCGAACCGGTCGAGGCTGGATTCGTCGACCCGGAACCAGGGTTTCCGGAGGAGCCACTCGCGGCCGCCCCGGCGCGCCAGTGCGAACAGCGCGACCTGGCCGGCGGTCGCACCCGCGACGGCCACGACCATGATGAGCGCGACCATCGGCCAGTCGTACCCGCCGTCGGTCGTCGCCAGCGTCGCGATGGCGAACGGGACCAGCGCCTCGCTCGGTGCGAAGTACATCAACATGGCGCCCTCGAGGACGAAGATACAGAACAGCGCGTAGATGCCGTAGTCGTCGATGAGCCGCCGGGCCAGTGCCTCGTCGCCGAACAGGAAGAGGTACGCGCCGACGACCGCAAGGGCGAAAAACGTCCCCGCCACGACGAGTAGGCCGTAGTCCTCGACGAACACCCGGACGCGGGCACCGAGTGCCTCGTCGGACACGTCGGTACTCATCGGTCCAAGGTCGACGTGGCGCGTGTATATGCGTTGTGGGACGCCCGCGTGGAGACGGACGACTTTTACTCGCGGTGGTCGTTCCCCCGGACATGGCCGAGTTCGACCCCGAGCAGTTCGAGGACAAGTACGCCAACTACTTCGCCGAACTCCAGCGCGCGTACAAGCAAGCCTTCGACACGATGAACGACACGTACGACTCCGAGCTGGTCCACGCCATCGACCAGCAGATACTCTCCGAGAGCGAACCGTTCTACGAGGGCGAGGGCCAGTTCCGCGTCGAACTTCCCGAAGACCCGACCGAGCGGCTCTCAAGCGTCATCGCAAACGACGAGCGCGTCGAGTCGCTGCTCGACCGCTACGTCGAGGAGATCGAGGCCGAACTCCGGACGGTCTTCGGTTTCGAGTAGCCACGCTCCCGGTCGAACTGTCGGCTCCCCCCACTGTCCGCAAACCCGCCTGCGGCGGGTTCTTCGACGGCGACGTCGACTGCGTCGGCGACCCGTCCCGGGTACCGACCCCGGAGATACGAGAACACCTGGCCGACTTCGAAGGGGCCGTCGTCGACGCGGTCGGTCAGGCGGGTGGCGAGGTACTCGACGGCGGCGGGCTGGTCGTCGGCCAGCGCACACAGCGTCCAGGCGGCGCCGACGCGGACGGCCGTCGCGTCGTCTTCGAGCGCGGCCAGCAGTTCCGGGACGAGCCGGTCGTTCCGTCCCGCCGCCTCGGCGACCGCCGACAGCGACGCCTTCCCCCGGTCACCCTCGACGACCACGAGGTGACGGAGGACGTCTCGCAGGTCCCTGTCGCACTCGCTCTCGGATCCGAGAATCGAAGGATCGGCGTTGCGCTCGCTATCCATGTGTCGACGAGGGCGAGTATCACACAAGAAAACCCGTCAGACGACCGTTCGACGGCCGTCACACCCCACGACGGCGGAGCGCCACGGCTGGCACGGCGACCTGTCGTCCGGCAGGCGAGTGGCGGCTTACTCTTCGAGTTCGAGTTCGAACTGTTCGTGCTCGGAGGCGGCGTTGAGGACGACGCTGGTGTTTGACTCTTTGATCTCGGGGTCGACGAGCAGCTCCTTGATGTGGGCGTTCATGCCGTCGGTGTCGGTGAACTTGCCGACGGCGATGATGTCGTAGTCGCCGGTGACCTCGTAGACGGAGATCATCTGGTCGTGCTCGCGCAGTCGGTCGGTGACCTCCGGGAGCGCGTGCCCTTCGACTTTGAGCTGGAGGATGGCGGTGACGTCGTACCCCAGCTTGTCGTAGTCGACTTTGGGCGTGTAGCCGTCGATTATCCCCTGTTCTTCCAGGTCCGAGAGGTGGTTCGAGACGGTCGTCACCGAGACGTCCAAGTCCTCGGCGAGACTGCGTAGGCTCGCGCGCCCGTCACCCAGCAAGGCATTCACCAACTTGCGGTCGAGATTTTCGTACGTCATTACGTCCAGTCACGACCCGGGGGCTTTAGAATTTTACGAATATGCAATTCGAGGCGACACGTTCGGAAGATTTGCTTAGATGGACAGCATTTTAATAACAGGGGTACACCCTCCCTGTGTCGATAATCATGACAGGCGACACAGTCAAGACGGACGGCGGTATTTCCGACGAGGCACAGGACGTCCTCGACGAAATCGAGGAGAAGAACGTAGATTTCCTGCGGCTGCAGTTTACCGACATCTTGGGGACAGTCAAGAACGTCTCGATCACTGCGGACCAGGCAGAGAAGGCGTTCACGGAGGGTATCTACTTCGACGGCTCGTCGATCAACGGGTTCGTCCGGATCCAGGAGTCGGACATGCGCCTGGTGCCCGACCCCTCGACGTTCGCGATCCTCCCGTGGCGAGAGGACGTGGAGGGTGGCGCCAGCGGCCGTCTCATCTGTGACGTGTACGACACGTCGACGGGCGAGCCGTTCTCGGGCGACCCGCGACGGATCCTGAAAGACGCCGTCGAGCGCGCCGAGGAGATGGGGTATACGGTCAACGCCGGTCCCGAGCCCGAGTTCTTCCTGTTCAAGGAAGACGAAGCGGGCAACGCGACGACGGAGTATTCGGACAACGGTGGCTACTTCGACCTCGCACCGAAAGACCTGGCGAGCGACGTCCGTCGTGACATCATCTACGGGCTGGAGTCGATGGGCTTCGAGGTCGAGGCCTCCCACCACGAGGTCGCCCAGGCCCAACACGAGATCGACTTCAAGTACGACGACATTCTCTCGACGGCCGACAACGTCGCGACCTTCCGCTCAGTCGTGCGTGCCATCGCCGCCCAGCACGACATGCACGCGACGTTCATGCCCAAGCCGATCCCGCGGATCAACGGGTCGGGCATGCACACGCATCTGTCGCTGTTCACCGAGGACGGCGAGAACGCCTTCCACGACGAGGACGACGAGTTCGACCTCTCGGACACTGCGAAGGGCTTCCTCGCCGGCATCCTCGAGCACGCGCCGGCGATCACGGCCGTCACCAACCCGACGGTCAACTCCTACAAGCGCCTCGTGCCGGGCTACGAAGCACCGGTCTACATCGCCTGGAGCGACGTCAACCGCTCGGCGCTGGTCCGCAAGCCAGCCGCGCGCGTCCCGGCCGCCTCGCGCATCGAAGCGCGCTTCCCGGACCCGTCGTGTAACCCCTACCTCGCTTTCGCCGCGCTGATCCACGCCGGTCTCGACGGTCTCGAGAACGACCTCGACTGTCCGGACCCGGTCCGCGAGAACATCTACGACTTCGGCGAGGAAGAACGCAAAGAGTACGGCATCGAGACGCTCCCGACGAACCTCGGCGAGGCCGTCGAGGCGCTCGAAGCCGACGAGGTCATCTACGACGCCCTCGGTCCCCACACCGGCGAGAAGTTCGTCGAGGCCAAGACCGAGGAGTTCAAAGACTACCTCGTCTCGGTCTCCGAGTGGGAACTCGACCGCTACCTCGAGACGTTCTAAGCGGTATCCCACTGTCGTCGGCTCGTTTCGGCCGCGTTCGACCATCTTTTTTCGCCGGTCGCGCCCGGGTACCGTCGGATTTATGCCCGTCTGTCGGCTCTGTGTCCCCACGCCGTCGCACAGATGAAGCTCCTCTCGGTCAACGCCGGCTACCTGCTCGACTACGACGGGTCGCTCAGCGGCTACGCGCTTCGACCCCACCGCGCGATGGTCGGCAGCGAGACAGCCGAACGCCGCGCCACCGAACGGCTTGTCGACGTCGTCGCCGACGAGACCCCGGACGTGGTCTGCCTGCTCGAAGTCGACCAGGGGTCGGTCCGGACGGCCACCGACGGCCAGGTCGACCACATTGCCGCGTCCCTCGCCGAACGCGGCCTCGACTACGACGCCCGCGCCGACACCAAGTACGGCGACGAGGGCGTCATCGCCGGCCTGCCGGTGCTTGCACACCTCTCGAACGGCGTCCTCGTGCGCGAGGGGCTTGACGCCACCGTCACGGCCCACCACCTCGACAAGGGACCCAAGCGCCTCGTCACCGAAGTCAGGTTCCCGGACCTGTCGGTGTTCGGCGTCCACCTGGCGATGAGCGGTCGCGGTCGGCGTCGCCAGCTCGAAGAGATCGCCGCTCTCGTCGCCGACCGCGACCGCGTCGTCGTCTGCTCCACGACCCCGGCGAGACGGTCCCGCCCCGCCCGCTGGACGGCGTCGTCACCGAAACCCGGACGCTCGACCTGTTTCTGACCTCGCCCGACGTCACCGTCTCGCGCTGTGCCGTCATCCCCGTCCAGGTCTCCGACCACCGCCCGGTCGTCATCGAGTTCGACTACTGAGACTGTCGCGTGTGAGTGAACGCTCCTGACGGATCGACCGTCTGCTGATCGGTCGTGTCCGGACACATGACTGCTGGTGAGACCGTAACCGGGACAGCATGGAAGCCCCGCGCCGTTCGACTGTCCTGGCCTCGCTGCGGTCCTCGACCGCTGGCCTGCGGTCCTTGTGCTGTGTTCACCGATTCGTTCGACGGTCTCCTCTCCGAACGATCGTTTCGACCGTCAGCCGACACGTTTTCATCTCGCGCGGGAAACACCAGGGCATGGCGGAGACGTTCGACGAGGTCGTCGCAGCGGTCCGCGAGCGGGTCGAACCCGACGCCGACGAGCGCGAACGCTTAGAGTCGGTCGTCGCGACGTTGCGCGAGCGCGCCGAGGCGGCCATCGCGGACCTGCCGGTCGAGGCCGACGTCGTCCAGGTCGGGTCGACCGCCAGAGACACCTGGCTCGCGGGCGACCGCGACGTGGATCTCTTCGTCCGGTTTCCCACGGACCTCCCCCGCGAGGACCTGGAGCGGTTCGGCCTCGAGGTGGGCCACGCCGTCGTCCCCGACGGTCGCGAGGAGTACGCCGAACACCCGTACGTCCACGGCGAGGTCGACGGGTTCGCCGTCGATCTGGTCCCCTGCTACGCTGTTGAGGACGCCACCGACATCCAGTCGGCGGTCGACCGGACGCCGTTTCACACCCGGTATCTGGCCGAGCGGGTCGACGCCGACCTCGCCGGCGAAGTCCGCGTGACCAAGCGGTTTCTCACCGGGATCGGCGTGTACGGGAGCGACCTCCGCACCCGCGGGTTCTCCGGCTACCTCACCGAACTGCTGGTGCTCGAACACGGCGGCTTTCGCCCGCTGGTCGAGGCGGCGGCCGACTGGCACCCGCCGGTCGCCTTCGACCCCGAGGGTCACGGCGACCTGGAGAACGGCTCCACCTTCGACGACCCGCTGGTCGTGGTCGACCCGACCGACCCCGACCGCAACGTCGCAGCCGTCTGTTCGGCCGCGGCGCTCGCGCGCTTCCAGCACTACGCCCGCGAGTTGCTCGCCGACCCGTGCGAATCGCTGTTCGAATCCCGCGAGCCAGACCCGCTTGACCCGGCGGCCGTCCGGGAGACGTTCGCCGACCGGGCGACGACGCCCGTCGCGCTGGCGTTCGACCGGCCCGACATCGTCGACGACCAGCTCTACCCGCAACTGGAGAAGTCACTCGACGGGCTCCGGGGCGAACTCGACCGCCGCGGGTTCGACGTGTTGCGGGCGGCGACGTTCGCCGACGACACCGCGGTCTTGCTGTTCGAACTGGCCGTCGCCGAGCGCCCCCGCGTCGAGCGCCACGAGGGCCCGCCCGTCCACGTCCGCGACCACGCGGCCGGTTTCTTCGAGGCCTACGAGGACAGGAAAGACGTGTACGGACCGTTCGTCGACGGCGACCGCTACGTCGTCGAGCGCGACCGGGAGTTCACGACCGCCGAGGCGTTCCTGACGAGCGAGGCTGTCTCGGACGTGGCGCTGGGCGCGGACATCGCCGATGCCGTCGGCGACGCCGGTCTCCTCGTCGGGCCGGCGGTTGCGACGCTTGCCGGGGAGTTCGGGATGGAACTGGCTGCCTACCTCGACCCGTTGCCGTGAGTCATACTGTCGGAAACAAGTACGTGAACACGCTCGTCAGTGTTTCACCATCGAGACGTCTCGGAGACCGCCAAACGAAGTATCGAGTGTCGACTTGCTTGTGTCCGACAGTATCAGGTGGCGCTGGCCGCGCCGCCGAACGCGGGCGTCTCGGCCAGTTCGAATCCCTGGTCTCGGGCGCGGTCGATGGCCTCCTTGGCGCCCGCCTGGACGGGGTCGTCCGGCGTCGGCGGTTCGTACCTGTCGAACACTTCGTGAACCGTACGGACGCTGTCGGTCAACGTGTCCAGGCCGTACCCCCCCTCGAGGACGAACGCCAGGTCGGTCCCGTTCCAGTCACAGAACGCACGGACCCGCCGGGCCAGACAACCGTACCCCTCGGTGGAGACACGCATCCGGGAGATCGGGTCGTGTTCGT
>PXQN01000023.1:11510-35463 GCA_003021305.1 Halobacteriales archaeon QH_10_67_22
GTGTTCGTGGGCGTCGAAGCCCGCCGAGACCAACAGGAGGTCCGGGTCGAACGCCGCAAAGGCCGGGAACACCAGGTCCTCGACCGCCGCGAGGTAGCCACTCGCCGTCGTCCCCGGCGGGAACTGGACGTTCATCGTCGTCCCCGCTCCCTCGCCGGTCCCGGTCTCGGTGACGTCGCCGGTCCCGGGGTAGATCCCCTGCTCGTGCACGGAGGCGAAGAAGACGTCGTCACGATCCAGGAATATCTCCTGAATCCCGTTCCCGTGGTGGACGTCCCAGTCGAAGACGGCGACCCGGTCGACGCCCAGGTCGTCGACAGCGTGCTGGGCGGCGACGGCGACGTTGTTGAAAAAACAAAAGCCCATGGCGTCGTCGGTGACGGCGTGGTGACCGGGCGGGCGACCCAGCGAGAACGGGGTGTCCCGGCCGTCGGCGCCGTCGACGGCCGATTCGGCCGCCCACGTCGCCAGTCCGGCACTGGCGCGGGCGGCGTCCCAGGTGGCCTCGACCGCGACGGTGTCGGCGTCCCAGGGGCCGCCGCCGTCGGCACAGAACGACTCGACTTCCGCGACGTAGTCGTCGTCGTGGACGGCGGTCAGGTCATCGACCGTCGCCGGGTCGGCGGCAGTGTACTCGACGCCGTGACACGTCGAGAGTCCCTCGTGGATGGCGCGCAGGCGGTCCGGACTCTCCGGGTGGCGCGGTCCGGGGTCGTGGTCGAGACAGTCCGCCCGGTAGCCGAAGTTCATCCGAAGTACTGTCGTAACTCGAAGTAGGCCTCGACGTCTTCCGCTTTGACCGTCCGCCGGTCGGCGTGCCGGGCCAGGTACGCGGCCGCCGCGGCCGCGTCGTCGGCGAACGACTCCAGCACTGTCGCCAGCGCCACCCGGGCGTCCATCGAGACGCGGTAGTCGTCGATGTCGAGACGGGCGATACGGTCGACCGGCGCGATCGGCAACGCCAGGCCGTCCTTGTCGCGGTCGGTGTCGACGTCGAAATCCGCGGCCATCAGCGTCTTCCGTCCGTCCGCGGTCGCCTGTTCGGCGGCCTCGGCTGCCAGCGTCGCACCCCGTCGCTGGATGCGACGGGCGAGTTCTTCGGCGGCTTCGGCACTGACCCGCAGGTTGCCCGCGTTGCGCCGGATGATCGTGTCGACCGGCGCGAACGGTAGCTCGACGCTCATACTCCACAAGCGGGCCGTTCCGGTCTTAAGCGTTTCCGACGGCGCCTCAGAACACGTCGTCGGCGTCGAGCCGGTCGTCGCGCACCTGCCCGCGGACGGTGACCTCCTGGCCCAGCGTCAGCGTCGCGTCGGTCTCGACCTGCATCGTCTCCTCGCCGTCGTCGACGATCACCGGCTCCCCCGTCTGGACGACCGTCCCCGTGAACTCCACGACCCCGGTCGCCGCCACGCCACCGCCGCCGTCGCTCGCGCCGCTATTCGCGGTCGACCCGCCCTCGCCGCTGTCGGCGGTCGACTCGCTCGCCCCGCCGTCGTCGCCCGCCTCGCCATCGTCGGTCGCGCCGCCGTCGTCCGACTCGCCGGTGAACGCCCCGAGACCGGTGTCCTGCCCGTCCGCTCCGGTCGCGGCTTCCGACCCGCCGGCCCCACCGACGCCGGGCGCGGCCACGCCAGCACCAGTGTTCTCGTCCAGCATGACGACCGTCGAGCGCCACCCAGCCGACGCCTCGAGGTCGTCCTGCCAGCCGTCCTGGATCTCCGCGTCGGCGACGAACACCTCGTCGCCGGGCGCGATCTCCTTGTCGGCCTTCTCGCCCCACAGCGCGACCCGGATGTCGCTCGTGGCGTCCTGGATGCGGACGTTCCGGACCTGCCCCTCGCTACCGTCGTCGCGGTCGAACGTCCGTTTGGGGTCTGCCGACCGCACCACGCCCGCCAGGTCGACCATCTCGTCTATCTCGACCCCGTCGATCGGGTCGGTCTCGGGAATGAAGTCGACGTTCTCGTCTATCTCGTCGACCGCGCCCTCCTCGCCGACGTGCAGTTCCAGGTCGCCCTCGCGCTCGCGGACGTACCCGTCGACGACTTCGACGGGCGTCCCCGGTTCGAGCTCGTCGACCCTGTCGGCACGCTCGTCCCACAGCGTCACGCGCACCCGGCCGGTCTCGTCGCCCAGCAGGAAGTTCGCGACCCGCCCCTCGCTGCCGTCGTCGCGGTCGAAGGTCCTGACCGACTCCGTCTCCAGGACCAGGCCCCGCACCGACACGCCGGACTGGCCCATCGTCAGCGCGTCGACGGTCGCGCCCTCGCCGGGCTGGACGTCGATCTCCGCGTCCGCGTCGGGTTCGGCCTTGTCGACGGACACCTCCAGCCCGCTGTAGCCGTCCTTGGGCCGGCCCGCCACGCGCAGGACCTGCCCCACCTCCAGTTGCCCGTCGGCGATCGATTCGGCCTGCCCGTCCCAGAACGCCAGTCGAACGGTGCCGGTCTCGTCTGCGGCATCGACGTTGAGGACGCGCCCCTCTCCGTCCTCGCCGTCGCGCTCGAACGTGCGCAACTCGCCGATCGACACCACCTTCGCGAGGAACTTCACCTCCTCCATCCCGGGTTCGATGTCCGCGACCGTCTCGACTTCCCCCTCGTTGAGTTCGTGGGCGATGAGCATCGCCGCCGTCTCCTCGTCGGCCAGCCCGCCCATCTGCTCGACTTTCTCCTCGACGGCCTCCCTGAACGCAGCCTCGGAGACGTCGGTATCGAGGTCGGCGTAGATGTCCTCTATCGCACCCATTAGTCTAGAGTGTGGCATGGCTGCTCGCCGCTTAAGCGTTGTCGTTGCCCGGTGGTCGCGCTCGCGTCCGGCAGTTCCGTCGCACTGACTCGGCCGGCGCTGGCGTCCGTTTCGTCCTCGTTCCGTCGGTCATACCCGGTGCTGGTCGCCGGTTCGGATATAAACCTACGGACCGCCCGAGATGGTGGTCATTCCCCGACGGGCGGTTCGAACCCGACGGCCTCGGCGTCCTCGCGGGCGCGGTCGGCGGCCGAATCGAGGTCGGACGTTCGGACGAGTTCGCCGTCACGGACTAGCGGTTCGAGCAGCGGGTCGCCGTCGGTCGGCCCCGGCCGGCCGGCGAGCGCGACGTGGTGGCCCCCATCTGGCGTCCGGTACACCTCCTTTTTCCCGGTGAGTTTCCCCCGCTTTGCCGCCGGGTCGCCGTCGACTTCGACGATGTCCAGGGCGAAGTCGACCGGGTCGGCGTTGCTGATGTACCCACCCACGCCGAACCCGTCGGCGTACTCGCGCAACTCGTCGAGTTCGGCCGGGCCGAGCCCCCCGCTTGCGAAGACCCCGACGTCCTCGTGGCCGGCGGCGTCCAGGCTCCAGCGCACCTCGCGGACGATGTGTTCGAAGTCCCCCCGGCGCGAGCGGGTCGTATCGATGCGGACCGAGTCGAGGTCGGGGATGGTCTCGGCCGCACGGACCGCCTCGTCGACCTCGTCGCTGTAGGTGTCGACCAGCGCCACGCGGGGGACGTCCGGCCCGACACCCCGATCGAAGGCCCGCCAGGCCGCCTCCTGGTTGCCGCGACCGAAACAGATGACCAGCGCGTGGGGCATCGTCCCGCCGGCCTCCCGGCCCAGTACCTCGCCGGCGGCGACGTTCGAGAACCCGTCCAGCCCGGCCAGCAGCGCCGACCGCTCGACGACCGCGCCGAGCGAGGGGTGGACGTGCCGGGACCCGAAACTCAACACGACCGAGTCCGGCGCCGCCCGGCGAACCTCCAGGGCCCGCGTCGCCATGCCCGTCGCGTGGGAGAGAAACCCCAGCAGTGCCGTCTCGAGCCGGCAGAACTCGCGGTATGGCCCCTCGATCCGGGCGACTGGGCCGCCGTCGAACAGTTGGCCCTCCCGGAGCGCGTCGGCGTCGACGGGCCTGCCTTCCAGGAGGTGAGCGGCGTCTTTCAGCCCGGCCAGCAGCTCCCACTCGCCGGTCGGGAACTGGTCTGCGGTCACCTCGGCGACCACGCGGGGGTTCTTGCCGGCGTGGTCGAGCGCCTCGACCGTCCGGTCGAAGTACGCGTCCGTCGCTCGCCCCTCGTCTATCGCCTCGGGTGAGACGATGTCGTACCCCTCGGTCATACGACACGGTAGCGGTCCCTCCCTGAAAAGTGCGACCCGTGAACCGTGCGACAGAACCGGTGTCGGGAGCGGTCAGTTTCGCGGCTCGTGGACGTCGTCCAACTGGTCGGCGGTGGGAGCGTTGACGATCCGGACGCGGTCGCCGTCACGGACGACCCGGACGGCGTCGCCGAAGTCGCTGGATTCGGGGACGACGTAGACGTTACCGCGGGGGTTGTCGGCCCCGCGGCGTTCGAGGAGGTCGCGGTAGGCCTCGTGGAACTCGCGGGCGTCGCGTTCGGTGTCCCAGGTCGTCACCCAGACGTACCCGCCCTCGCCGGGGGCGGCGTCGTCGTTGCGGTAGGGAACGAGCACGTCGCCGCCCCAGCCCGCGGAGGGCCGCGACCGGTAGGCGTACCGGTTCTCGGGGTCGACCACGCCGTTGGCGACGAACATCGCGTACACGGAGGCCTCGCCGACGGTGTCGGCGACGGGGTCGTGGTCGAACCGTTCCCACTCGTCGTTCGAGCGGTCGGGGACGGTGACGTTGACCGGCTTCTCGTCGGGGTACTTGTCGGGGTGGATCACCTGCTCGGTGCTGTCGGGGAAGTTCCGGTGGAGGTTGTCGACGGCGTCCCAGCCCGACTCGCCGACGAGACCGTCGAGCAGTCCGCCCTGCCGGACGCTGTCGACGAACGCCGGCCCGGTGGCGTAGGGCTGGTAGACCGTCAGTAACAGCCCCTCGTTGAACGAGTCCGCGTCCCCGCCGCCGTTGTTCGCGTCCGGCGGCTGGGGGACACAGTCCCACTCGCCGCCACAGCGGCGTTCGTACTGGCCCTGGATGTAGTTGGCCTCGCCCTCGATGACGCCGTCGACGGCCAGCTGTCGGTCCTGGGTGTCGGCGGCGGGACCGAGTCCGAACTGCTGGTCCTGGAGCGCGTGGACGAGTTCGTGGGCGAGGGTCCCGCGGTCGATGGTCGGCGTGGCCGAGTCGCTGACGATGACGATCTCCTCGCGGCCCGGCGAGTAGTAGCCCTGGACGGCCGCGCCGAGCGTGTCGTCGAAGGACTCGCCGGTGCCGGTCGACTCGCCGACGATGAACAGCCCCTCCCACACCTGGTCGTTCCAGGCCTCGTGGTCGTCCGAGCCCCCGCCGCTCCGGTTGGCCCGGTACTGTTCGCGCGTGATCACGCCGACCGGCACCGTCTCGTTGAACTCCAGCCCGCGAATCCGCTCGACGCGGGCCATCGTCCGCGCGACGAGTGCCGCGCGCTCTGTCTCGTTGTACCCGTCATCGGGCGTCACCGCGATCGGGTCGTCGTACGCGTAGCCGTCCTCCCAGCCGAGACGGTCCTCGTCAGTGTCGTCCCCGCCGCCGCCAGGCAGCCCCGAACACCCTGCCAGCAGGACGAGTACGGCGAGCGCGACCGACCGCCAGCGGCTCCTCATGGCGTCGGGTCACCCATCGGTCTCGGGTGCCGCGCCGGCCCGGACGCCGTCCAGGTCGTCGACCGTCGGCGCGTTTACGACGACGACCTCGGTCCCGTCCCGGGTGACGTAGAAGGCGTCGGCGTACTCCCCACCCTCGGGGATCCGGTAGGTGTTCTCGTGGCCCGCGACCGGCTCGGCGCCGCGGTACTCCAGCAGTCGGTCGTACCCGTCGGCGAACTCGCGGGCGTCGTCCTCGCTGTCCCAGACGGTCTTCCAGACGTAGCCCGTCTCGTTGGTCTCGGCCGACGTGTCGTTGACGTAGGGGACGAGTCTGTCCCCGGCCCACCCCTCGGTCACCGGGTGGTCGTAGCTGTAGGGTCCCACGTCACGGAGTTGCCGCGAGCCCTCCTCGAAGTTCAGGAAGTTCTGGTAGGGGACGACGACCGGACTGGGCGCGCCCGTCTCCTGTGTCCGCTCGAAGGTCGCGTACCAGAACATCGAGTAGAGGCCGCCCTCGCCGAAACTGGCGTAGTTCACTCCGCCGTCGAGTTCGAGGACCCGCCAGCCGTCGCTCGGCGTGTGCTCGACGGTCACGTCGGCGGGGTCCTCGTCGGGGTACTTGTCGGGGTGGATCACCTGCTCGGTGCTTTCGGGCGGATTCTCGTATATCTCGTTGACGGCGTCCCAGCCCGCCGACTCGTGGATCCCCTGGACGAACTCGGGGCCCTCGCTGTAGGGGGCGAACGACGTCATCCAGAGGCCGACGTGGAGATCCGGCGTCCCGCCCGCGCTCCCGTCGTCCTGTGGTGTCAGGCAGTCCCAGTCGCTCTCGCAGCGCTGTTCGTACAGGTAGTCGACGTAGTTGCCGTCACCCTCAACGATGCCGTTGCGGGCGTTGGCCTCCTCGCGGGTCCGCTGGTCGTAGCTCGACAGGTCGAACCGCTGGTCCTGGAGGGCGTGGAACAGCTCCTGGGAGAGCGTGATCTCGTCCATCTGTGGGGTCTCGGTGTCCTCGGAGATGATCAGTATCTCCTCGCTCCGGCGGTCGTAGAGGCCGAGCGTCCCTTCGGCGAAGTTCCGTTCCTGGACGCCGATGGCGTCGATTGATTCGTTGATCATGAACATCGCTTCCCACTTCGTGTTCTGGTGGAGTCGGTTCGCTGTCGTCGGGTCGCTACGCCGGTCCGTGACACGCTCGCGGTAGGCCTCCCGGGAGATCACCTCGACCGGGGGCGTCTCCTCGAACTCCAGGCCGCGCACCTCCTCGACGCGGGCCATCGACCGGGCGACGACCGCGTCGAGCTCCGTCTCGTCGAGCCCGTCGCTCCGGTCGACCGACACCGACTCGTTGTACCAGTAGCCGTCCTCCCACCCGAGGCGGTCCTCGGGCGGGTCCGCAAAGTCGAACGTCTCGGTCTCGGTCGGCGTCGGTGCCGGCGTCGGGGTCGGCCCGGCCGTCTCGGTCGATGTAGCTGTGTCCGTCGCGGCCGGCGTCGGCGTCGTCGGTCCCCCACCGATGAACGAACAGCCCGAGAGGACTACCAGGGCGGCGACCAGAATCGTCCGTCGCATTGACAGCGATTGGTGACACGCGTATAAATTTCCACGGACCGAGAGCGGTGGGGCAACACTGTTGGGTTGCGGACTTATATGTTCGACACTGCTATGTCGGCTATGGCCACGCTGGGTGTCCTCCTGGCCGGTGCTGTCGCTGCCGGCCTGCTCGTCGTGTTCTCCGGGTTCGTCATGGTCGGTGGGCTCCGCCTGCTGGCGACCGGTGGGTCGCGCGCCGGTCGACGCACTGACGGTCCCCCACGGGTCGAACGGTCGAACGAGCGGTCCGACACGCCGGCTGACGCCTGGTGCTGTCGGGCGTGTGGCGCCGTCAACGACGTCGACTTCGACGTGTGTAAGGCGTGTACGCGACGGCTGCCGTCACACTACCGCGAGCACGCTACCCACGAGTCCGACAGCGGGTTCGAGTCCTGATAGTGATTATTGTAGCGATTTACCGGTACGACCGCACGATTGCGTGCGGTCGATCCGGAACAGACCGACAATAATCACTATGAGGACCCCGCACGTATCCTGGTCAGCCGTCCATCGGTCTGTTTTTGCCACCCCAACCCCCAAAGGCGGTATGCACACTGTCGACGCCGCGGGTCTCTCGGTCGGCGACGGCCACCCACCGCGGGTCATGGGCGTCCTGAACGTCAGCGAGGAGTCACCGTACGACCCGAGCGTGTTCGCCGACCACGACGCGGCCGCCGCCTACGTCGAGGACGAACTCGTCGGCGAGGGCGCGGACATCGTCGACGTCGGCCTCGAATCGGCGAACAAACGCTTCGACGTGCTCTCGGCGCAACAGGAACTCGACCGCCTGGACACCGCCGTCGAGACGCTCCACGCGACCAGTGGGTCGGCGGTCTGGAGCATCGAAACCCGCTACGCGGAGGTTGCCGCCGCCGCGCTCGACCGCGGGTTCGACATGGTCAACGACATCGCCGGCTTCGCCGACCCCGAGATGCCCGCGGTCTGTCGTGACTACGACGTCGCCGTCGCCAAGATGGCCAGTCCGCCGGACCTCACTCGCCCCGGCGCCGTCGAGGAGACGCCCTGGGCCGAGCGCCGGTCGCCCGAGTGGGCCGCCGAGGCCGACTACGTCGACCAGGTCTATGAGGCGCTGCAACAGAACGGCCTGACCGACAAGACCATCGTCGACCCCGCCTTCGGCGGGTGGTCCGAGGCCAAAACCATCGGCCAGGACCGCGAAACCTTCCGGCGGTTGCGCGAGTTCAGGGGGCTCGGCTGTCCGATCCTCGTCTCGATAAACCGGAAGAACTTCCTGCGGTCGCTGACCGGCCGCTCGACCGAGGCCGCACTGCCGGTGAGCCTGGCGGCCACGTCGATGGCCGTCGAGCGGGGCGCCCACATCGTCCGCACCCACGACGTGGCCGAGACAGTCGACGCCGTCGCCGTCGGCGACGCCTTCGCCCCGGACCGCCACCGCGGGACCGACGCGGTGGACGTGGCCGAACTGGACGTGACGACCGCCGGCGAGGTGGCCAGACACGCCGAGCGACTCGGCGTCGACGCCGATCCCGCCGCCGCGGTCGGACGGGTCTTCGAACTGCGGGGTCACGACGAGACAACCCGGGACCGACTGGCGGACGCGGCAGCGGCGACGGACTGCCGGTTCTCCGTGAGCGGAGACCGGGCCGCCGCCGGCGTGGGCACGTCTGACGCGGGCGCGGACCCCGACGGCGCGTGGGCGGGGCTTTTATACGGAACGGAGGCAGCACTCGCCCGACTGGCCGAGAGATCGGACGTGCCAGCACCGCTGGGGGCACCACACACGGACTCGACGGGGGTCCAGAGGTGAGAAAACTTATACCGGATGCGCCAGAACAGAGGAGCGAAGGCCGAAAGGGCACCTGGGTAGGGGTACCGAGACGTGCCATTTCGGCTATACCGGTTTATTGTGGCGTTACGCGCTGAGCGATAGCCATGGAGTTCGACGACTGGGAACCGGTCTACCAGGCGATCCTCGCCGACTTCGGCTTCCCCAGAGCGGCCGACGAACGGGCACGTGACCTGCTGGCCGACCTTGTAGCGGGCGCGGAGACGCTGGCCCCCGCGGATCTGGATTTCGCCGGCCGGACGGTCGCCGTCGCCGGCGGCGCCTCCTCGCTCGTCGACGACCGCGACCCCGCGGAACTCGACCGTGCCCGGCGGGCGGACGCCGTCGTGGCCGCCTCCGACGCCGCGAGTGTCCTCCGGACGGCGGGGGTCACAGTCGACTGTATGGTCACCGACCTCGACGAGGAGGGCGACGTGGCCGTCGAACTGACCCGCGAGGGGACGCCCGTCGCCGTCCACGCCCACGGCGACAACGAACCGGCGGTGCGCGACCGGGTTCCCCGACTCGACCACGAGGCCGTGGTGCCGACGACCCAGGCCGCGCCTGCGGGACCGGTCGCCAACCCGGGCGGGTTCACCGACGGCGACCGGGCGGCGTTTCTGGCCGACGCCTGTGGCGCCGCCGGCCTCGTGTTCGTCGGCTGGGAGTTCGACGACGACGCCGTCGGGGACCTGAAACGGCGGAAACTCGTCTGGGCGGAGCGGTTGCTCCGCTGGCTGGAGCGGCGCCGTGGTGAGCGGTTCGACGTCCTCGCCGGGCGTCGCGACGGTATCGACGAGTCGATGCTCCCGGGGTGAGTCCCGTCAGGTCACGTCGTCAGTTCGGGTTCGGCTTCGACGATGGCCGACTCGTCCGACTCCGAGAGGTCCCGGAGGGCGAGTCGGGCGTTGCGTTTGTTGGCCTTCCAGGCGGCGTCGAAGAGGTCACCGACCACCGGCACCGACCCGGCGCCGGCGTCGAGACCGAGGTTGAGGACCATCCGCGCGAGCGTCCGCTTGGCGACGCCCTGTCGAGCCGCCTCGGCGACGACGTACAGTCCGACGACGGCGGCGGCAGTGTCGCCGGCGGCCGGGAGCAGTCCGACCAGCGGGTCCAGTCCGACCCGCTGTCCGGTCCCGGGGAGAGCGATACCGTCGTCCAGGACGTACGCGACCCACTCGATGCGCCGGAGCGCCGCCTCGTCGACACTCTCCGGGAGTGCTGTCGGTTCCGCGTCGAACCGCGATTCGAACTCGACTGGCATCGTCCCCGTTTGGGGCCCGAGCGACAAGAGTCCGTGGGCGCTTACTCGCCCGACCCGTCGACACGAGGCAGACAGACCTCGATGCAGGTTCCGCTGTCGGTGCTCCGGGTCCGGAGGTCACCGTCGAGACTGTCGACGATCCAGTTGACCAGCCAGAGGCCGAGCCCGGTCCCGTGGACGAGCGGCGTCTCCTCGTCGGCGACGAGCGCCGCCGCCTCGGAGTCGGTGAGCCCGGCTCCGTCGTCGGCCACCCGGACCGTGACGCGGTCCTCGCTCGTCGTGACCGCCAGTTCGACGGTGGGTTCCTCACCCCCGTGTTTCGCGGCGTTGTCGGCCAGTTCCCACACGGCAGTCTCGAGGCGGGGTGCGCTCGAGGCGACTGCGGTCTCGGGGGTGTCGACGGTCACCGTGGCCTCGGGGTACTGGTCCCGTAGTTGCGTGGCCGTGCGGTCCACGACCGGGACGACGTCGGCCGGCGTCAGTTCCGGGGAACTGTCCAGGTTCTGTTCGAGTTTCCGGGCCGTCTCGCCGAGCTGTATCAACCGGTCGCTGGTCGCGACGATCCGTCCGGCCATGTCGGCGTGGTCACCAGTTGTCTCGGCTTCGAGCGCCTCCGCGAACCCCCGGATGACGGTCATGTCGTTGCGGAGGTTGTGTCTGAGCACCCGGTTCAGTACCTCTATCACCCGCTCGCGACGGTAGCGCGTCGTCGCGTCGTGGGCGACCCCCTGTGCGCCGACGATGTTCTCGGGCGTGCGCTCGTCGGAGTCGATCCCGCTCTCGTACAGCGGCGTCGCCCGGAAGTCGACGAATATCCGGCTCCCGTTGCGGTGGGTCAGCGGGAAGTACTGGTGTTCGACGGTCTCGCCCGCCATCACCTGTTCGAACAGGTCCGTCGCCGCCTCGGTCGTCTCCCCGTCCGGGAGGATGACGCCGAACTCCCGACCGACGACCTCGTCGGGGTCGTACCCCAGCAACTCCTCGACCGGGGGCGAGAAATAGGTGAACCGGCCCGCGGCGTCGACCCGGAACACGAGGTCGAAACTGGCCTCGACGACGGCGCGGTACACCTCCTGGCGCTCCTCCAGTTGGCGCTCGCGTCGTTCCAGGTCCCGCCGGGAGGCCCGCCGTTCGAGCGCCTGCCCGACGAGCCCTGCGAGCAGTTCCACGAAGTACCGCTCGGGGTCGGTGAACGCCTCCTCGCGCTCGTCCTCGGCGGCGAAACAGACCGTCCCGTACGTCTCGTCGTCGACGACGACTTTCGCGCCGACGTACGCGCCCAGGTCGAACCTCGCGACTGCGGCCGCCGCGACGTCCGGCGAGGCCGTCGCGTCCTCGATTGCGAGCACGCTCTCGGTTTCGACCGTCCGGCGACAGTAGGCCTCTTCGAGCGGACAGCGCTCACCGGGCTGGATCAGGTGGTGGTCACCGACCGCCTGGACGATCTCCTGTGTCCCCCCGTCGATCCGCGTCAGAAAGGCGATCGGGAGGTCCAGATACTCGGTACCGACCGCGAGCGCCCGGTCGACCCGCTCGCCGACGTCCTCGTCCGGGTCGATGAAGATATCGTACACCCGCTCACGGTAGGCTCGGGGTTCCATCGTGGACGGGGTTGTGTCTGAAGACTCTTGATTCATTGCCCGTCAGTTGTGGGCTCCCCGTCCGTCCAGTGCCACTCTGTCGTCGACCCCCGGCAGGGTGACTGCCGGTCACGCCGGCGCCAGCGCTCGCATCGTCGTCCGTATCTCGTCGGGCTCTGCCCCGCGCGGGAACGACACGGAGACGGCGTCGACGCCGTCGAGGTCGGTCCAGGCGTCGAACCGGTCGCGACACGCCTCGGGCGTGCCGGCCGCGCCCAGCGCGTCGAGCAACTCGGTCGGGATGGCGGCCATCGCCGCGTCCTGGTTGCCGTTGGCCCACTCGCTGGCGACCTCGTGAGCGGTGTCCTCGTACCCCTGGCGGGCTAGCGCCTCGCGGTAGAAGGTGCCCATCGCGCCGACGTAGAACGCCAGGTGGTTGCGCGCGAGGTGGCGGGCGCGCTCGCGGTTCGCCAGCGCGATACAGGGTAACGACACCGTCACCCGCAGGTCGGCCGGGTCGCGGTCGCCCAGGTCGGCCCCGCGCCGGAGGTCGTCCATGCGGTCGGCCAGCCCCTCGCGGGTGAGCATCAGCGCGTGCCAGCCGTCGGCGAACCGGCCGGCGAGTTCGACCGACTTGGGTCCCATCCCGCCGGCGTCGATCCCCGGCGGCGCGTCCGGCGGCGAACAGCGCAACCGGAACCCCGACAGCTGGAAGAGGTCGCCGTCGTACTCGACGGTCTCGCCCGAGAGCACCTGCCGGACGACCTCGACGTACTCGCGGGTGCGCCTGAGCGGGCGGTCGTACTCTATCCCGTGCCACCCCTCGACGAGGACGGGGCCGCTCGGTCCGAGTCCGAGGCGAAAGCGCCCGTCCGAGACCTCCTGGAGGGTCGTCGCGGTCTGGCCCAGCAGTGTGGGCGAACGCGAGTAGACGTTGACGATCGACGTGCCGATCCCGATGTCGTCGGTGCGTTCGGCCACAGTGGTGAGCGTCGTCACCGCGTCACGACCCCACGTCTCCGGGAGCCACGCGCGGTCGTAGCCCAGGTCCTCGGCCAGGCGGGCGTAGTCGACGAGCGTCTCGACGGACGGCTGGGCGGCGACCGGGAGAAACAGGTCCCGTTCCATGTCCGTTTCAGACCTGCCACGATAAAATAAGTTGACAGGCGACCGCCGGGTCAGGTACAGTCGACGCCGGGACCGGTGTAGGTCGTTCCCTCGCTGGCGTCGTCGCTGCGGAACAGTTCGCTCCCGTCCAGCAGGACCTGGTTGTTGTAGGCCGCGTCCTGGTCGATGTACTTGAACTCGCTCTCGTCACAGCCGGGCTTGAATATCAGGTAGAGGTCGTTGGTCGGTTCCGAACCACTGGGCGTGACGGTGAGGTCCCCGTTGGTGTCGACGGTGAAGGCGTCTTCACCGGGCGTCCCGCTGGGCTCGGCGTTCCAATCGGCGACGTTGTCGGCGAACACGACCACGTACACCGGCCCGGACAGTCCCTCGACGGTCCGGTCGTACCGCTGGACGTAGTTCCACGGGTTCGTCGTCGGGTAGTCCGTGTCGCCGTTGACGCTGTTTGGACCGTCGGGGTCGATGGCCAGCGTGAACGAGTAGTCGGAGTCCTCCAGCGGGACCTGCCGGTCGCCGACCTGTGCGTAGGCAAAGCGCGAGGCCGTCCCCGACAGCCCACAGTCGGTCTGTCCCTCGACGTCGTGTTTTTCGATGAGGTACGTTCGCTGTCCCTCTGTTTCGGCCCGGACGTAGACGGCGTCGTCAGCGTTCAGACACCGCAACTCCCGTTCACGCTCGGTGTTGCCACCCTCCCACGTGTACACCTCACGACCGTTGATCAACAGCGTGAACGGCACCCCCTCGGTCATGTACTGGGGGTCGACGACCAACGCCCCGTCGTCGCGCTCGACCGTGAAATCCGCCTCCGGACGGACCGAGACGCTCCCATCGTCCGGCAGGAACGCCGTCACCCCGACGACCAGTACCACGGCGACGACGAGCGTCACACCGACCATCATCAGAACGGATACCAGCGGCGAGAGGCCACGCCGCCCCCCAGAGTCCGGACCGATGCCGTCGAGAGCCACGATTGGTGTATTTCTGCCCTGGGTACTGATAAATCGTAGCCCGTGGTTTCTACGACTGAAAACGGCGACCGTCCGACGGCGCCAACAGTCCGGTCGGCGAAACTATTTACGTGTGTTGGCCTCCCATTCGTCAATGAGAGACCGGACCGCGGTGTACGCCGCGCTGTCGGGGGTCGTCGCGCCGGCGGCGACGATCCGGTTCGTCGGCCACGCTCACGCCCGCGGGCTTGTCGACCGCCCGACGGCCCTCGTCGTCCTGGTCGCCGGTCCGGTCGCGTGCGGACTGTTATTGCTCGGGGCGGGTTGGGTGCTGGGCGTCCACGGCCGGGACCCGCTCGACCGGATGCGAGAGCGCCCGACCGTCCGCGACCGGGTGCCAGACGACGCCGAACGACACCTCTCGGAGAAGACACTCGACCAACCCGCGAGCGAAGGGATGGTCCCGCCGGGTCTCTTTCGCCACGGGCTGTTGTACTGTCTGGTCGTCCCGGTGGTCGCGCTGGTCGTGCTCGGCTAGACGCCGACTGCGCCCCGGACTCGCTCGCCATGCTCGGCCCACAGCGCGACGGCGCTCCCGGCGAGACAGACCGCGTATCCGGTCCACAGCGAGACGCCCGGGAAGCCGGTGGCCGCCGCGCCGGCCAAGACGGCCCAGCCCGCCGCGGCGACGGTCAGCCCAGCCGCGTTGAGATACTCGCCGAGGGCCAGCGAGACGACCGCCACCGCGGCGGTTACGACGCCCAGGACGCCCAGCAGCGCGACGAGCCACCCGTCCCGGGGCGCCAGCACCGCGGCACCGAGAACGACCGCGACGAGCGTCGCGCCCGCCGTCCCGGCCCAGGCGGTCCAGAACCGCCGTCCCAGTCCGCGGAGCGCGTCGGGGTCGAAACTCATCGGGCGACTGTTGGACCGTCTCCGAGAAATTTCTGTCGGTGGACTGTCGTCCCCGGAATCGACGGCCCGTGTCGGCGACTGACCGCGGGGCGACACCGGGCGGGCGACGAGGCCCGTCGCTACACCAGCCGGTAGACTCCCCTGTTTTCCGTGACCGCGCCGGCACGGACGAGTTTGTCGAGCGCCTCCCGGGTGTACTCGGCCGGGACACCCCGCTCTGTCGCGTAGGCGACGACCTCGTCCTCGGTGGGCTCTTCGAGGTCGCGCAGCGCTGCCTCGACGGTCTCTCTGCGGCCGTTCGATGCGCCCGACCGGGACTCGCTCGCACGCTCACCCGCCGCGGCGACCGCGTCGGGGTCGACACCCGACCCGGCCAGGTACGTCTCGTCGCTCGGCCCCGCTTCGTCCACGTGGGTCTCCATCTCCGCAAACGAGGGCAGTTCCGCGAACGCGTCGCCCCGGTCCTGGCGCTGGGCGAGCATCGACGCCCGAACCTCCCGGGCGTGGTCCTCGTCGTCGGTCGTCACGAACTGCCGTCGCTTGCTGTACTGCCGGCGAGTCCCACACCGGGGACACTCGCTCGTCTCCGGGCGTCCCTCGACTATCCACAGCATCGCGCAGTCGCTACAGCCCACGACGGCGTACATCGGATCGGCGTTGTGCCCGCTCGGTCATGAATCCTCGCTCGCGTATCCGAGGCCCTCACTCCGTTCGGGCCTCCCTAAGCCCACTCGGCGTACCCACACTTCCCGCAGTGGGTGCGGTCGCCGTGGTCGGCGAGGAAGGTGTCGCCACAGCGGGGGCACATCTCGCGGTCGGTCGTGCCGTCCTCGTCGTAGAACTCGTAGCGCGACATCAGGCTTCCTCGGCTTCCTCGGCGTCCTCGTCGGCCGCCGTGATCTTGTTCCGTTCGAGCATGTGGTCCTGCTCGACGTCCTTGGCGTACTCGGGACTCTCGTAGACTTTCGCGTACCCGACCGTCTTTCGCATCCCGAACTTCGTGTCGAGTTCGTGGAGGACGACTTCCTCGGCTTCCTTGTTGAGCATCGCCGCCAGCGAGTCACGCGCCGAGAGCCGCGAGGGTGTCGCCTCTTCGTGAGACACTTCGAAACGCACGTCAGTCCGGTGGAGCATGGGATTGTCCTGCTCCTCGATGATGTCGATGTCCATTGTTCGTTGCTCTTAGGTCCCCGCGAAACGCGTAAAAGGATTTCGAAGCGCCGAATACGCGACCGTGCCGGTCCCGCCGCCGGGAGTTCAGTCGCCGGCGAACTCGCCCAGTTCTGCCAGCAGGTGCGAGACGTGCAGGCGGTCGTTGGTCCCCTCGTGCAGATCCATGTCGACCTCGCCGGCGAACCGGTGGATCCGCGCCAGGTCACGCCCCGTGTACCGCGAGCGCGCGACGGTCAACACGTCCGCCAGCACCTCGCCGCCGCTGTACCCCTCGTCGACGAGCAACTCGTCTAAGGTCTTGCGGGCGTCGGTGAACTCGCCGGCCTCGGCGGCGGTGAGCATCTCCCCGACGCGCTCGTCGGTGCCCAGCGAGCCCAGCACCTCGTAGGCGGCGGTCATCGTTATCCCGCCCTCCTGTTCGTGGGTGGTCTGGGCGCCGAGGATCGCGGCTCGCAGGTCGCCGTCGGCGTACCCGGCGACGTACTCCAGCCCCTCGTCGTCGTAGTCGGCCCCCTCGGCGGTCGCGATCGATTCGAGGACGGTGACCGTCTCCGCGTGGGTCGGGGCACGGACCGGGACGAGGAAACACCGCGAGCGGATCGGCGCGATGATCGACGAGGGCTGGCGGGTCGCGATGACGAACTGTGTGGCCTCGTAGTACTGCTCCATCACGCGACGCAACGCCTGCTGGAAGTCCTCGCGGACCCCCTCGGCGTTGTCCAGCAGGACGGTCTTGAACGACCCCGAGACCGGCGCGTAACTCGCCGACTCCTTGAGGACGTGGTTGACCAGGTCGGCCTTCGAGGACTCCCGGCGGCGCTTGGCGTCGATAAAGCGCTCGAACCGCGGGTCGCTGGCCAGTTCCTTTTTCGTCAGGTCGAAAAAGTCCGCGACGTTGATCTCGACGAGGTCGGCCTCGGGGTCGGCGTGGAGTTCCCGGGCCAGCGCGCGGACGGCGGCGGTCTTGCCCGCACCCTGCGGTCCGTGGACGAGCAGGTTCATCGGCTCCGAGACGACACTCTCCAGGTGGTCCCGCACCGCCGCCTGGGGCAACTCGTCCAGGTCCGGCGCGTGGCTCTCGGTCCACAGCGGCCCGTCGATGCCGTCTGGGTCTGACATTGCACCAGGGTTGGTCGGCGGCCGGTATGAATCCATTCGTCTCGGCGTCGGTCGGCCTCGGCGGCGTCGCCCTGGCCGCCGGGTGTCTCGGCGGCGACGAGTCGACGTTCTCGTGGAGTGAGGTCCGGACGCCGGTGGTCGATAGGGTCCAGCCATCAGAAATGAGAATAGTTCGACAGGCCCGCAAAACGAGTGACGATTACCGGTTGCGGCCGTGTTCGAACAGTTCCTCGAACACCTTGCGCTGGGCGGCCCGGAGGTGCTGGTGGTAGGTGGGCCGGGAGATGTCCATCGACTCGGCGAGGTCGTCGCCGTCGACGTCGCGGGGCCACTGGAAGAAGCCCCCGAGGTGAGCGGTGCGGAGAAGACGGTCTCGCGGAACGCCTGGCGGGTCTCGACCGGCCGCTCGTGTTCGTGGTAGCCGACGAGGTCGGTTCCCCCGTAGCGGTCGGCGACGAGTTCGAACGTCTCGCGGGCTTCAGCCTCGTAGGGGAGTTCGACGGTGACGCGGGCGACGCCGTCCTCGGCGGTGACGCCCTGTGTGACTGCACCGTAGTCGGCCAGCAACTCCACGAGCGACTCCGAGAGCGTCGCCTCGAACAGCACCTCGTCGTCGTGGGCGGCGATCACCGTCCAGTCGGTCACGGCCCCGTCGCCGTCCAGGGCCTCGGCCACGCTCTCCTCGTCGGTCCCGGTCGCGGTGACGTACAGCGTGAGCGCGCCGTCGGACCGGTGGACCGACCCCGCGAGTTCGAGTGCTGCGCCGAGCCGCGAGGAGAGCCGTGCGAACAGCAGGTCGTCGTCGCGGACGGTGAACTCCAGTTCGATGACCCGGTTGGCCGTGAGGATGCGCCCGCTCTCGATGGCGTTGACGGCGTTGGCGACCGCCCGTCCCAGCGCGTCGAGGACCACCTGTTCGCGGTCGGCGACGCCGTCGGGTTCGGTCGTGTACACCGTCAGCACGCCGTAGCTGGCGTCGCGGTACACCAGCGGGACGGCGACCATCGAGCCCAGGCCCGCCTCGGCGGCGCGGGCGTGGACGCTGCCGGCCGGGGCCTCGTCCAGGTCCGCCACCTGCAGTCGTTCCTCGTCGAGCGCGCGCGCCGTCGGGTCGCCGGCCTCGCGGGCCTCTGCCCGGTCGACCGACAGCGCCTCGACGCCGTCGGCCAGGTCGGCCACGTCGCCGGCCCAGGCGGTCGCGTCGAGCTGTTCGGTCGCCACGTCGGGGCGGGCGATCCAGGCGAACGCGTACGGGTCGGTCGCGACCAGCTGGTCGACGACGCCGCGTTCGAGTTCCTCGCGGGTGCCGGCCTGGACGAGCACCTCGACGGTGTCCTCGATGAGACCGTTGATGCGGTCGACGAGCGTCTCGGCGCGTTCGCGGGCGTCCCGCACCTGGGACTCGCGCCGGGCGCGGTTGGCGGCCGCGGCACCGCTGGTCGCCAGCAGTTCGATCGCCCGCCGGTCGACGTCCGAGAAGGCGTCGGGCTCCTCGGCGCCGATGCTGATGGTGCCGTGGACGCCCATCGGGACGTGGATCGACGACGCGACGACTTCGCGGTCGCGGTCGTCGTCTAACCCCGCGGTATCGTCGACGACGACCGTCTCGCCGTCGACGAACGCCTGGCCGGGGGCGCCCTCCTCGACGTCGTAGGTCGGCGTCCCGGCCAGGCGCTCCTGGACGGCGTCGGTCGTTCCCGCCGGGACCAGCTGTTCGGTCTCGCGGTCGAACAGGCGGACGACGTTCAACTCGAATCCGAGCACGTCCGCGACGGCGTCGGCGACCAACCCCGCGACCTCCTCGCGGTCGCGGGCCTGCATGAACGCACGCGAGGACGCGACCAGTTCCGAGAGCATCTCCCGCTGTTCGGTCTGTTCGGTGACGTCACGCACCACGCCGACGACTCCGCGGGTCGCCCCGTCGGGCCCCGTCAGGCGCGTCATGTTGTCCTCGCAGGCGACCGGCCGCCCCCGCTTGGGGCGGACCGGCGACTCGACGGCCCGCTCGTCGGCCTCGCCCGCCAGCAGCGCCGACAGCGCCCGGTCGGTCGATTCGTCGTCTTTGACGACCGAGAGGTGCTCGCCGACCAGTTCGTCGGCGTCGTAGCCGGTCAACTCGGTCATCGCCGGGTTCACGAACTCGAAGCGCCCGTCGGCGTCGAGCGCGTAGACGCCGTCCTCGACGGCCCGGACGATGGTCTCGAACCGTTCGAGTTCCTCCGCGCGTTCGCGGCGTTCGAGTTCGTAGCTCACCCACTCGACGAGCAGTTCGACGACGGTCTCGGCGGCGTCGCTGACTCCTCGCTCGCGGGGATCGGGCGAGGCGAAACACAGCGTCCCGTACAGGTCGTCGCCGACGTACACCGACGCGCCCAGGTAACACTCCAGGCCGAACCGTTCGTATGCGGGGTCGTCGTCCCACCGGGCGCCGGCGTGTTCGACCTCGAGGACGCCGTCGGCCTGGATCGTCCGGCGGCAGTACGTCTCTTCGAGTGGCGCCGACGTCCCGGGTTCGAGCAGTCCAGTCTCGTCGTTGGCAGCGACGATCGTCTGTTTGTCCCCCTCGATCCGGCCCAGGTAGGCGACCGGCAGGTCCAGACGCTCGCGCCCGATGGCGAGCGCGCGGTCGAGTTTCTCGTCGAAGGTCAGCTCTCGGTCGGAGGCCAGTCGCTGGAGCGCACGTAACGCCCGTTCGTTGCGTGCACGCTCGCGCTCGGCCCGGACCTGTTCGGTCACGTCCCGCGCGATACCGACGACGCCCGCGACGTGCTCGTCCTGCCGGTAGGGGTGTTTGGTCATCCGGAACACGCGTTTCTCGCCCTCCGGCGTCCGGACCGTCCGGACTGTCGCCGATTCACCCGACTCCATGACCTGCTCGTCTTCCTCCCGGGCCCTCTCGGCCGCCGTGGGGCCGAGCAGGTCCGCGTCGGTGTTCCCGACGACTTCCGCGGGCGTCGCGTCGAACAACCCTGCGCCCGCCTCGTTGACGTACTGGTACCGACCGTCGCGGTCTTTCAGAAAGACCGGGTCGTCGACCTGGCTGACCACTGCGCCGAACCCCTCGTCGAACTCCCGGGACTCGTCAGCGACGCCGCCATCGGTCGACGCGTCGCCAGCGGGTTCGCCGCTGTCTGCCATTGACCCCACTTCCCGGTCCACCCGGATAAATCTCGGCCTCCCCGAGCGGTCTGGCCGCGCAGTGAGCCGACGCCGGACTGGCGTCCCACCGTCGGGGGTCCGGACCGCCGTGGCCCGACTGGATACCGTCGGAGACCGACGGGACCTCCACCGCGTGACGGCCACCCGACCCCGAGACGGTCGCTCGTCCGGGCACCCCCGTGCGCCTCTCGGGAGTTCCACTTGACCCGGACGGTTTCTCTCACTCCGTTCGAGACAGGAGTGCTCGCGGGTCACTGCGTTCCCCGCTCGCTGGTTGCGGCCTCACTTCGTTCGGCCGCGCATGCGCCGTCCGGGAATTGAACCCGGGCTATTAGCTTGGGAAGCTAATGTCCTACCACTGGACCAACGGCGCCCGCGGGCAGCGACGACCTCGTGTCAGTGCCCAGTGTCACATCGCGTTCGCTGTCACTTGAACGTAGCGCTTGAACGCCGCCCGCGGCGCTCTCTCGCCGCCGCCGCCCGGTGGACGCACGTCCAATATCTGTCGCAGTAGCAGGGTATTAGTCACATCAACGCCAACCGATCAGTATGAGCGTTACACAGGAAGTCGTCAGGGCCGACAACCCGCTGGATCTGTCGCTCTCGGAGGCCGAACTCGAACGACACCGCGAACACATCATCGAGTTCATCGAAGCCCGGGTGGACGCCGCCGGCGTCGACCGGGTCGTGATGGGACTCTCGGGCGGGATCGACAGCACGCTCACCTCCCATCTGGTCGTCGAGGCGGTCGGCGCCGAGAACGTCCACGCGCTGGTGATGCCCAGCGAGGTCAACCGCGACGAAAACATGGGAGACGCCGAGCGCGTCGCCAGCGAACTGCTCGACGTCGAGTACGACGTCGTCGCGATCAACCCTATCGTCGACGCCTTCCTGGAGGCCTATCCCGACGCCGCCGACGACCAGCTGGCGACCGGGAACCTCAGGGTGCGGGTCCGGGCGGTGTTGAACTACCTCGTCGCCAATCACGAGGACGCGCTGGTCGTCGGGACGGGCAACCGCAGCGAGGCGGCCGTGGGCTATTTCACCAAGTACGGCGACGGCGCCGTCGACTGTCACCCGATCGCGAACCTCTACAAGGGACAGGTCCGCCAGCTGGCCAAACACGTCGGCGTGCCCGCGGACCTCGCCGAGAAGACCGCCAGCGCCGAGATGTGGGTCGGCCAGACCGACGCGGGCGAACTCGGGATGGACTACCCCACTCTCGATTCGGTGCTGGCGCTCCACGTCGACGGCCCGCTGTCGGCCTCGGCGACCGTCGACCACGTCGGCGTCGACCCCTCGGTCGTCGAGAAAGTCAGAACGCTTCACGAAGCGAGCGCACACAAGCGGGCGGCGCCGCCCGGTCCGGACCCGCTGTACTGACTGACCGGGACCCGTCAGGACCCCTTCCGGGCGACCACGCGGACGGAATCGCTCTCCTGTAGCGTGTAGGTTTCGGGATTGACCGACTCCCCGTTGACCTCGTAGACGACAGTGTCGCCGTTGCTCTCGTTGTACACGGTCCCCTCGAACTCGAGCAATCCCTGCTGGACGCCGATGCCGAGCGACTCCAGAGCGAACTCGAGCGTCACACCCTGTGCGTGGACGTGGTACCGGTCGCCCCGCCCGCCCTCGAAGTGAAAGCCGTCGGCCTGGAGCTGGTAACGGTCCCGGGAGAAATCCAGCTGTTCGCCCCCGATCTCGACGGTGATCGAGCCGTGGCTGTGGACGCCCCCGACGTTCGACGGGCTCTGGACTGGGTCGCTGAACGCTCCGGCCCCCTCGCTCGACCCGCCGCCGACCCCCATGAAAAACGTGACCCAGATAACCAACCCGCCCGCGAGACCGAGCAGGCCGACCAGCACGACCGGACCGACCGGGAACCCGCCGTCGTCGTCGTAGTCGGCCACCCGCCGCTGGTCGATCGCGCTCAGTTCTCCCTCGTGTTCGCCCGCGAGGTGGGACAGATAGGCGTCCTCGTCCCCCAGTGACGCCCCGCAGTAGTCACACTCCGGCATGCTTGTCCCTACTGGGTCGCGGGGGGTTTCAACGGTTTCGGTCGCTACGGGCCCGGACGGCCGGTCAGTCCCGGTCGAAAGCCGCCCACAGGTCCGCGAACATCGGGCGTTCGCGGCGCTCCCGGGTTTCCGGGGCGGCGTCGTCGCGCAGTCGATGTGTGATAGTGATTATTGTAGCGATTTACCGGTACGACTGCACGATTGCGTGCGGTCGATCCGGAACAGACCGGCAATAATCACTATGAGTGCCCCGAGGGCGTCGTGAGCGCGAGGTCGGCCCGACGACCCGCGGGAGCCTGACGGTGCCACCCCACGCGCCGAACAGGCCGAACGCGACGCCGGGTTCGGCGAACGTCGCCCGTGGCGTCGCGACGCGTACGTCACAGGCCAGCGTCACGACCCGGACGCCACCCTCGGTCGCGGTCGTGATCACGGCGACCACGTTCGGGCACGACGCCGCGCTGCCTCGAACACGCTCGGATTATCGGCGAGTAGACGCGGCATATTCGGAGGAGGTGCCTGGTTTCCAAAGGCCTTTGCCCTTTGCCTCGTTAGCCCCGAACGATGGAGGAAGCCGCGGCGGTCCGGCGGGCCGCGCTCGCAGCTGTCGGCGACGTCGAACCGGCAGGCCTGCGCGAGCGTATCGAGACCCGCCTCGACGACGGGTCGCTGGCCCCCGGCGCGCTCACGCTACTGAGCGCGCGCGCGGTCTACGACGCCGGCTCGACCGACGACCAGCTGTTCGACACCGAGGCGATCGCCGAACGGGCGGCGGGCGTCCAGCTCATCTACGAGGGACTCCGGCTTACGAGGACGCTCGCGCAGGACCCGCCCTGGGAACGCGAACGGTCGCGCACGGACGGTGCCGGTGCCGACGACATCGCCGCCGGTCCGGGTCCCGACCTCGGGCCGGACGCCGAACCGCTGACCGAGGCCGACATGGCGATCCTCGTGGCGGACGTGCTGGTGTCCCGGGGGTTTTACATGCTCGCACGCACCGACGCCGCCGAGGACGCCGTCGCGGTGGTCCAGGCGTTCGGCCGCGACCAGACCACCCGCCGGACCAGCGGCGACGCGTCGCTCGACCGCAACCTCGAACGAGACATGTTCGAACTCGCGGCCGTCACCGGGACGACCGCCGTCGGCGGCGAGGCGACGCCCGCACTGCGCGAGTACGCGGCCGGACTGGCGGCGACGGCCGAACCGCTTCCGCTGGCCGCGGGCCTGTTCACCGACGCGACCGTCGGCGAACTCGCCGGCCACGTCGACGCCAGCGACACTGGCATCCCCACGTCGACTGACGACTGATCCGGATCGAAACGCCTAAAGACGAATCCAGGGTACTCACGTACAGCGCCTGGGTAGCTTAGCGGTAAAGCGCGTCCTTGGTAAGGACGAGAGCCCGGGTTCAAATCCCGGCCTAGGCTTCCTTCCTGCTGTTTTCGGGGGTTTCAGCCCCTCTCCGTCGATGTACCCATGACCGGTGTGAAAGAACGAGTGCCCGGGTAGAAAGTCGGAATCCCGGCGCTGTCATGCGATTCTGAGGACCAGTCAGGTATATGTGCAAAGAAATTTAAACGTTGCTGGTCGCTAGTGCTAGGATCTAGGTGGAGAAGTGACGAATCATGATGTCTGTCACAATAGAGGATCGTACTCAGCGCCCGTAGGATCTCATTCGTTAGTAAATCACAGACTCTCACGAAAAATTCATTACGAATCACAATCAATTCTAAGTTGAGG
>PXQN01000024.1 GCA_003021305.1 Halobacteriales archaeon QH_10_67_22
GTGACTCCACACATGGAACGGTCCCGCCTGTCCGAGGAGGGGTACGGCGTCTCGGTCCCCCGGGGCCTCGAGGGCCACGCCGGGCCGGTGCTGGTCGTCGACACCGTCGCCGAGAACTTCCGCGGTGACCTGCCGCGATAGCCGTCGCCGGCGTGGTGGCAACCGCTCCCGGCCGTTCGCGACAGTCAGGGTTTTGGGCGACGAGACGGTAGACCGACCACCGTGGCCATCACCGACAAGATCTACGTGAAAAACCACCAGCAGCTGGCCTCGCAGTTAGAGACGTCGTTCCCCAAGAGCGCCTTCTCGGGGGCGGCGATGGACGTGCTGTTTCGCGGCGAGAACCTGGCAAAACTCGACGACGCGACCCGCGACCGCGTGCTCGATTTCGCCGAGGACTTCATGGACTGTGACTGCGAGGCCAACCCCCACTGTGGCCACCCCGAGGAGAAGTTCGTCCGTTACCTGCTGGAGTTGCGCGAGTCGGGACTGGGCCCCGACGCCATCGTCGACGTGATGGGCGACGACTACATGCTGTACGCCTACCCCGGCGACGTGCTCTCCTTTCTGGACGACTCCGTCCGAACCCTCGAAGCAGTCGAGACGCTGGCCGACGTCGACGGACGCGGGGACGTGGCCGGCGAGGCCAGAGAGAAGCGGGAACGGCTGCTATAGGGACTCGTCGAAGTTGCCCAGTCGGTACGAGGACTCCTCGTCGCCGTCGCCGCCGTCGAGTTCTTCCAGCTGGACGATGTCTTCCTGGTCGTGTTCGTCCAGTTGCTGGCGCAGTTTCGTCACGTAGCGCTTGTGCTCCTCTAGCTGTTCGCGCAGGTGCTCGGCCTCGAGTTCCAGGCGTTCGTGCTCGCGGACGAAACTCTTCGAGACCTCGACTTTCGGCGGGAAACTCCCCGTGTCGCTTTCGGTCGACTCGTTGAGCTGGTGTTCGGGGACCACCTCGACCTGGCCGTCGTGGGCGACCAGCATGTCCACGTAGTCGCGAAACACCGCCGACAGCGAGAGGTCGCGCTCGTCGGCGATCTCCCGGAGCGTCTCGAACTTGTCCTCGCTTACGCGAAAGGAGATCGTCTTGTTCTTGCTCATTACCCGGGAATCGTCGTTACTCCTACTTAATGATTTGTCAGACGCTGGCACGCTCGCCGCGACCGTGAAAGAAACGTGACCGCGCCGAGCGTGTCACTGATCGATATCGAACGCCTCGGTGGTCGTATCGCCCGGTAGTTTCGGCGGCCTCGACGCCGGGACAGGTGATACGGTCGTGCGTACCCAATTTCGGCAGTGTCGGTGAAGACCGGCGTTTCGGACCACGGAGAGGGCCTTCTGTTTCGTGGGAATATAAAGAATTACGCACGACCGTATCAGTTACCGGTCAGTCGCCGGCGCTGGCCTCGATCTCGTCGTCTTCGAGACTCTCTAAGGCCCCGACGACGAGGCGCCGGTAGTTCTCGACGGGGTAGTCGTACTCCTCGCGGGCCATCGCGACGTACTCGTCGACGGTGGCACCGTCCTCGGGGTCTTCGGCCGCGTCGGCCTGAAAGGCTTGAACGCGGTCGAGCGTCCGTTCGGCCGTCTCGACGACCCAGCGGTCCCGCACCGCGGCGTCGACTTCCGTGATCGACTCGGGCCGCAGGGAGACGTTCACCTCGCCGTCGTCGGTCTCGTAGGTGCGGGGTTTGCCGACGACCGCGATGTAGGCCGGCGGCTCCAGTTCCCGCAACATCGAGGCCGCGTCGGGCTGGTACTGGCCGGCGTACATGTAAAAGCGGTCGCCGTTGGGGTCGATGACCTGGCCCTGCCAGTACTCGCTGTCGTCGCCGACGTCCTCTGTCTCCATGAGCGTGCCGACGACGAACACGCGGTTGACCCGCTCGCCCGTCGGGAGCAGGAGGTACACCGGCGCGCGCTCGTCGTCGGACTCCGTGAACGTGTAGGTCGCGTCGTTGAACTCGCCCGCGAACACGCGGCGGGCGACCTCGCGGGTGGGTGTCGTCGCCATCTATATCGACCTCGCTTTGATCAGCACGGCTTCAGCGTCGGCCGGTTCGGTCAGCGTCTCCAACTCGTCGACCAGAACGTACCGGCCGAACGTCGGCCCCGTGACGCGGTAGTACTGGCCCAGCACGTCGGCGCGCATCTCGTCTGCGACGACCGACGTGTCCAGCGCGTCCATCGCCATCTCCTTGGCCGCTTCGAGGGTGATGCCGGTCAGCTCCTCGGTGGCGTCCTGGTCGAACAGCACCTCGTGGACGTCCTCGCCGTCGTCGAGCACGCCCTTGATGCGCAGGTCGAACTCGCCCTCGACCTCGCCGTGTTCGCTACACCGCCCGTTCTGGAGGACGCGCGTACACTCCTCCTCGGGACAGCGCTTGATCAGCCCTGACCCCGACTGGATGTCGACCAGCGCGCCCTCGACGGTGACGTCGTCGTCGCCGACCTCGATGTCCTCGTCGCGCTCCTCTATCACCGTCGTCCGGTTCAGCTTCACCGAGAACCGGCCCTGGTACTCGTCGGTGACGACGTTTCGCAGGTGGTACACCGCCCCCTCCTCCAGTTCGGAGAGGTCGGACTTGGACCACTTCGTGAACTTGATCCTCCCGGTCTCGTCGCCCAGCAGGCCGACCTGTGCGACCGCGTCCGAGCGCGGGTCCCACAGTTCGACGACCTTGGCGGTGATGTCGACCCACTCCTCGGGCGCGTCGACGTCCGCGACCTGGACCTGTTCGTTGCCGCTGCCACCGCCCCCTAGGTCGTCCCGGTCCATGCCCGCCTCGTCCAGGTACGTGTTCACGACGCTCCGGCGGGCCTCCGAAACGGGGACCTTGTACTCCTCGACCAGCGTCTCTAACCGCTCCTCGACGTCGTCGACCGACAGGTCGAGCTGGTCGCTGAACTGTTCGTGTATCTCTGTCGCGTGGGTACGCAAATCCGTCATTGTCGGTTCCTGTCTCCGCGTTGTTTTCGATGGGAGACACCTGGATATTGGTCGCCCCCGTATATAAACCCTCGTCCACCTCGGTGAAAGTGAAAATCGCCAGACTGCGGCGGTCCGATCAGCGGTCGAGTTCGTCGAGTCGCTCGCCCAATACGGCGCGGATCGCGCCCGTGTCGCCGCCGATCCGGACGATCTGGTAGCCCGCGTCGATGGCGGCCTGGGCCTCGTCGGGGTCGTTTTTGATCCGGCCGATCGGGACGCCGGCGTCGAGACAGGCTTCGCGGGTCCGTTCGGCCGCGTCGGCGACGGCCTCGGGGTTCTTGGCCGTCGGGGTCCCGCCGGACAGCGACATCGCGAGGTCGGCCGGGCCGACGAACGCGAACCCGAGGTGTGGCACCGCGAGGATCTCCTCGATGTTCTCGACGGCGCGCTCGTTCTCTATCATCGTCCCGACCAGCACCTCCTCGTCCTCGCGGCCGATGTAGCTGTCGACGTAGCCGGCCCACTCGCTGGTCCGCCCGACGCCGACGCCCCGGTCGCCGACGTCGCCGTCGTAGGCGAAGTGGGCCGCCTCGACGGCCGGGCGCAACTGCTCGGCCGTCTCGACCCGGGGGATCAGGATCGTCCGGACGCCGGCGTCCAGTACTTTCCTGACCAGCGCCGGGTCGGGCTTTGGCAGCCGGACTAGCAACTCGATGTCTCCGGCCTCGGCGGCCCGCGTCAACTCCTCGAAGACGGTGGCGTCCCAGGGGCTGGGACCGCCGTGCTCGAAGTCCAGCCAGACGAAGTCCAGGCCGACCGCGCCCAGCGTCTCGATCACCGTCGGCGAGAACGTCGCGGCGCTCGCGCCCAGCACCGTCTCGCCCGCCTCCAGTGCCCGCCGGAACCCGTTCTCGACTCTCATCGGGACCCCTCCTCGATGGCCTCACGGTTGACCGTCGACTCGGGGACGCCGCCCTCGTAGACCGTCCGGACGTTGGTGGCCGCCCGCTGGCTCATCCGGGCCAGCGCCTCGTCGGTCACCCCGCCGACGTGTGGCGTCAGGAGCACGTCGTCGCGTTCGTACAGCGGGTGGTCCTCGCCCGGCGGTTCCTCGGCGAACGTGTCCAGGCCCGCGCCCGCCAGGCGGCCGTCCTCGAGGGCCGCCAGCAGCGCCGTCTCGTCGACGATCGGTCCCCGCGAGGTGTTTATCAGGACCGCCTCCGGGCCGAGCGCGTCGAGTTCGGCCGTCGAGACCGCGCCCCGCGTCTCCGGGGTCAGCGGCGCGTGGATGCTCACGGCGTCGGCGCGGGCGAACAGGTCGGCGAAGTCGGTCACGCGCTCGACGCGGGCGGGGATCTCGTCGTCTGGGACGTAGGGGTCGTAGGCGAGGACATCTTGGTCCAGTCCCTGGGCCAGGTCCGACACTTCCCGGGCGATCGCGCCGAAGCCGAACAGGCCGAGCGTGTCACCGGTGAGTTCGTGTCCGGCGAAGGCGCCCCGCTCCCACTCGCCCGCCCGGACGTGCCTGTCTGCGGTCCGCAGGTTCCGGTAGACCCCGAAGAGCAGGGCGACCGCGTGCTCGGCGACCGACCGCGCGTTCGCGCCGGGCGTGTTACAGACGACGACTCCCCGGCCCGAGGCCGCCTCGGCGTCGACGTTGTCGAGTCCGGCCCCGTGTTTGGCGATCACCCGCAACCGGTCCGCCCGGTCGATGACCTCGGCGTCGAGTTCGGCGACCCGCACGATGACGGCGTCGTACCGGTCGATCTCCGCCAGTGCGGCCGCCTCGCTCTCGTACTCGTCCATGCCGGTACACGTCGCGAAGTCGGCGATCGACTCCGGGCCCGACGGGTCGATCTCGGTCGGGAGTAACACCTCCCACTCTGTCGTCATAAGGCGGGATTCGCGCGACGGCGTCATAAGCGTGGGCCCGACGAGCGACGGGGATTAGTAGCGCCGGCGAGAAGCGGACGTGATGGCAGACGACCGCATCGAACGGATCGTCAGGCAGAAACTCCGGTCGGCGGGCCGGCAGGTCGGCGAGGCCAAACAGGCCTACCGGCGCGCCAAGCGGGCCGCGCGGGCGGACCTGCCCTTCCGCGAGGACGGCAAGGCCCGCATCGTCTGTCGCCGCTACGCCGAGAGACGGGCCGTCGAGGTCGACGCCGAGGGTCGACCCGCCTGTTTCGACGCCCGCTCGCAGGACTGCCAGGGCTGTGTCGAGGACATCCACGCGGGCGACGTCGAAACCTGGTGACACTCGCGGTGTCGTCTTCACGGGTGGCCGCCGTCTCGACCCGCTGACGTAACGTTTACCGCCCGACCCGTGACCGTCGCCGATTCCGGCGGGCGGTGTGCCGGCACCTCTCCCGTCGTTCGGCCGCTCTCGTCCCGTCGCTACTTTGTCGCTCGCGGTCGAGTCTCGCGCATGGACAGACCCATCGTCGCGGTCGTCCTCGCGGGCGGTACCGGGACGCGACTCTACCCCGCGAGTCGACGCGACCACCCCAAACAGTTGCGCTCGTTCGGGGGCGACCGGTCGCTGCTGGCCGAGACCGTCGCCCGCGCCGGCTTTGCCGACGAGGTGTACGTCCTCACGCGGCCCGACCTGGTCGAGACGGTCCGAGACCACGCCCCCGGCGCGGCGGTGCTGGCCGAACCCGAACCGAAAGACACCGGCCCGGCGCTGGCCTACGCCGCCGCACGCGTCCGCGACCAGGTCGGGGACGCCGTCCTCGTCTGTCTGCCCAGCGACCACCACGTCGCGGGCGACTTCGCCGGGACGATGACGACGGCCGCCGACGTCGCAGTCGAAACCGGGGGACTCGTCACGGTCGGCGTCGAACCCACCCGCCCCGAGACCGGCTACGGGTACGTCAAACCCGGCGACCCGGCCGGAGCGGTCGACGGCACCGACTACTACCCGGTGGCGAAGTTCACGGAGAAACCCGACCAGGGCGCGGCGATGCGCTACCGCCACCACGGCTACTACTGGAACGCGGGGATGTTCGCCTGGACGCCCGAGGCGTTCCTCGGGGCGGCGCATGACTCGGAACTGGCGGGGCTGGTTGAGGCCGTCGAGGCGGGCGACCCCGAGGGCGGGTTCGCGGCCACAGACCCCGTCAGCGTCGACTACGCGGTCATGGAGACGACCGACGACGCGTACCTCGTCCCCGCGGCCTTCGAGTGGGACGACCTCGGCGCGTGGGACGCCATCGGTCGCGTGGCCGATGTCGACGATGACGGCAACGCCACCCTGGGTGAGACGCTCACCGTCGACGCGGAGAACACGGTTGTCGCCACCGACGGTCACGCGAGCGTCGTCGGCGTCTCGGACCTGGTCGTCGCGTCCTACGGCGACCGGACGCTGGTCGTCCCGAAGAGGGAGGCCCAGCGCGTCCGCGAGGTCGTCGACGAACTCGAATCCGAGGGGTTGTTCTGACCGGGCGGGCGACCGTCCCACTTCCGAGTATCGTCTCTGAGAGACGGACGGAACGCTCGTCTCGACGACCGACGAGTTGCCCGACGGCACCGACGACGTGAACGGGACGAACGTGACCGTCGCGGGCGCGAACGCGACCCACGTCGAGCGCGACGAGAGCGGGGCCGTCTTCTGGACCGACGACGGCGTGACGCGGGGCGTCGTCGCCGACCTGTCCCGCGAGGCGCTGGTCGACCTCGCCACCGAGGTCCGGTACGCCAGTGCGCCGAGCATCGGCCCGCCCGACTCCCAGAGCGCGACCGACTCGAACGGCGGGACGACGGCCGGGACAACGGCGACGGTCAGGCGAACGCCGACGACGAGCGCGACCCCTTTCAGGACGTCCCGTGGCGCGACTCGCGGGCCGGTGACGAGCAGGACCGCCAGCAGGAACGTCGCTTCGAACAGCCAGGTCTCGGGGACTGCGTCCAGTTCGAGCCCGACGGACGTGGCAGTGAAACGCACGGAGGTACCCGGGAACGCCGACCGGGCGGGCGTCGTGAGCAACTCCTGAAGCCAGCCGGCGACGACCAGTCCCCCGACGACGACGAACGAACCCAGTCCGGCCGCGACGAGACCGTGCCCCAGCGTGAGGTCGGGACCGAGGGACTCCTCGGCCACGACGGCGAACAGCGGGTGCTCGGGAGCGTCCTCGAGGGCGTCGGCGAGCCGTTCGTACCCGCCGTGGTGAGCGACCCAGACGGCCGTCGCCACCCCCAAATAGGGAACCACGGTCGCCAGCGGGACGGCCAGCACGGCGGGCGTGAACCCGCCTGGGGACGCCAGCGTGAAGGCCAGTATCTGCAGGAGACCGACGACGGACAGCACCGCGACGCCGCCGCCGACCGTCTCGCGGGACGGATCGGCGACGGTGACCAGCACGACCAGCAGGTACGGCGCGAACCAGAGAGCCGACGAGAGCAGGGTGACGAGGACGACGACGACGGCCGTCACACCACCGACCTCGACGGCTCTCAGGACCCCGGAGTGCACGTCCGGCGCGACCGACGCGAAACCGGCGATTGCGGTCTGCTGGACGGCGCTGGCGAGCAGGCCGGCGACGACGGCCGCGACGAGCAGTCGGTGTCTGCTCGCGGAGTCGGGCAGCACGGCCATCGGGTTCCGGCGGAGAACAATTAAAACGAACGAAAGCTCACTCGTCGTCGGTGGTGACGAACTCGAGCAGGTCGTCGGGGGAGACCTCCAGGCCCTGTCGGCCGAAGAAGGCGGCGACGTTCGCGCAGTCGCGTTCGAGGAACTCCCGGGCGTTGGGGTGGTGGACCGTGACCGCCTGGCCCATGTCGAGCACGACGAGCTGGCCCTCGTGGAAGACGACGTTGAACTCAGAGAGGTCGCCGTGGACGAGGCCGGCGGTATGGAGGCGGCGCATGTACTCCCGGACTACCTCGTAGGCGGTCTCGGGATTCTCGACATCGACTTCCGAGAGGCGTTTGGCCCGGCCGGCCTCGGTGCCGATGTACTCCATGACGAGGACGTTCCGTTCGACGGCGATGGGTTCGGGGACGCGAACGCCGGCCTCGCCCGCCCGCGAGAGGTTGGCGAACTCCTTGCGCACCCACGCGAGGACGACCTTCTTCTTGTCCGAGCCGATCCCCCGAAAGCGGGGGTCGCCGTCCAGGTACTCGCGCATGTCGACGAAGTCGGAGGCGTTGATCCGGTAGACTTTGACGGCGACTTCCGTCTCCCCGGGACCGAGGGCGGTGTAGACGTTGGCCTCCTTGCCCGTCGAGATGGGGCCGCCGAAGGCGACGACGTGGCCGTCCTGGACGAGCTTGTACAGGGCGCCGTAGGTCGCGTCATCGAACACCGAGTCCTCGACTTTGAGCCCCTCGTTGTCGGTGATCCGCTTGCGGAACTCGTTGAGTTCGCGGTCGGCGACCCGCCCGGCGATATCCGCCGCGGTGTCTTCGACGTCTATCTCCTCGAACTCGTCGCCAGGGGCGTCGGCCTCGTCCGTGTCGAGAAAGCCGTACTCCGTCATGCCAGAGCCACCGAGCGTGCGCGAAAAAGAGAGAGACCGGAGCGCACGCCCGTCGCGAAGGGAACTGTCATCTATTCGGTGATGTGTCCCTCCTCGCGTAGCTGGTCTGCCTCCTGTTTCTCGTAGCGCCACGAGATGTCGGCCTTCTCGTCCTGCCATTCCCAGGGCTCGACGAGGACGACGTCGTCCTCGCGGATCCAGATGCGTTTCTGCATCTTGCCCGGGATCCGGGCCGTCCGTTCGACCCCGTCCATACAGCGTACCGTGACGCGGTTGGCTCCCAACATATCCGTGACGACGGCGAACACCTCGTCGTCGTCGGGCATCCGCAGGTCGGTTCGTCCCTCGTTGTCGCTCATAGCTGGCCGTTCGGCAGCGAGACGTTTTAAGGTTTGCAGAAATGCCGTGACTCCGGCTCCGGGTCAGTCGGTCGAGTCGTCCGTGTCAGCCGAAACACCGAAGGACCGGCCCCCGCCAGAGGCGTGCATGACGCCGACGTTTCCCGACGAGGCAGACGCCTGGGCCGACCGACTGCGACGCTCGGTGAACGACCGCGAGGCCTTCCGGACGGCCGCCGCCGGCTTCGAGGCGACCTTTCGCTTCGAGGTGCTCCCTGACGACGCCTACCCGGGAGAGCCGGTCGCCCTGACGCTGGTCGTCGACGACGGCGCCTGCACGGCCGCAGGGACGGGACGCGAGGCCGGCTACGACTTCGCCCTCCGGGGTCCCTACGGCGCCTGGACGGACCTCCTCGGCGGGGACGTCGACGCCACCGCGGCGGTGATGGACGGCCCGTTCGACATCGAGGGGTCGACGATACAGCTCATGCAGCGACGCGAGGCGATCGCCGCGTTGCTCGACGCCGCCTGGGCCGTCGACGTCGAGTTCGCGTACTGAACCTCGGCCGCTGCAGGACAGCCGTCAGTCGCTCTCGGAGCGGTCGGCGCGGTGTTCGCTGATGAGACGGTCGACCATCTCGGCGTTGCGCTCGCGTTCGCGCTGTCGGGCCCGGCGTTCCCAGTCGTCGATGGCGGCCTCGATCTCCTCTTCCCGGGCGACGGCGAGTTCGTCAACCTCCTGGACGGTGACCAGGTCGGCGGGCGCGACGGGGACGTCGTGTTTGAACAGGATCTCGTCGGCGATATCGGAGAGGCCGCCGTTCCGGAGCACGACCCGCGGGTCCAGGTCGACGATCTTGTCGGCGGTCGAGGCGCCAGCGCCGGAGGCGTCACGGAACATGACGACGTCGTCCTCGGCGAGACCGAACCGCTCGTCGGCGTCGTCGATGGCGCCGCTGGTGAACTGGTCGACGACCTTCACCGGGACCAGCCCCTCCCGTTTCTCGGAGACGTCCGCGAAGTTCGAGTGGTCGAGTTTCCACAGCGCTTTCAACCGTTCGAGTTTGCCCGCCAGGTCGTCGATGCGCTCGTCTCTCTCGTCGAGTTCGCTCTCCAGCCGGCGGTTCTCCCGCTGGAGCCTGGTGACCTCCCGGTCCCGCCGGGCCTCCCTGCGCTGTTCGCTCCGGGCCGCAGTGAGCTTTTGCTCGTACTCGTCGAGCTGTTCGTCTTTGTCCTCGATGGTCGCCTCTAAACGGTCGACGTGGGACTGCAGGCGCTCGACCTGGGTTTCGAGATCCGAGATCCGGCGCTGTTCGGGCGTCTGCTCGTTGGGTTCGTGCCCGGCGTCGTCGCTCTCCTCGCCGCCGTCGTCGCGCAGGTCCGCCAGCACCGACTCGACGGACTCCTCGCCGGCGACGACCCGGGCGACGACGGGGCCGACGTCCTCGCCGGGCGGGACCTTCGCGGCGATCCGGTCGAACTGGTCCGTGTGGTGGTCGAACGCGCCGAGGGCGGCGGCCATCGCGTCGCGCTCGTGGTCGTTGTCGTACCCCTCCTCGCGGGTGCGGTGCTGTTTCACGTCGACGGGGAGGTCCCGCTCGGGCGTCCACCCGGCGGCGTCGAACGACCGGCGCAGTTTCTCGACGGTCTCGGGCATCGGCGTCACGTCCGCGGCGACGACGACCGGCCGGCCGTGTTCGATGATCCACTCGGTCACCGCGGCGGTGTCAGCGGTGCGCGTGCTCATGACGTCCAGCACTTCGCCGTCGAGGCCGACGATGGCGACGGCGGTGGTCGTCCCGGGGTCGACGCCGACGACGACGTAGTCCCGGCGCTTGGCGAGTGGGCGAAAGTCGATACCGTCCCGGCGGACGCGTTCGACCTCGATACGAACGTCGCCCGCGCGTTCGTTCGAGACGGGGATGTCACGGGGGCGGCCCTCGACGGTGAACACCGCGTTCGAGAAGCCGCCGTACTTCTCGGTCGCGTCGCGTTCGTAGTCCAGGCCGGCCTCGTCGAGGGCCGACTCGACCTCCCGGGTGCGTTTCTTGACAGAGCCGTGGATGCGCCGGGTGTAGCGGTCCTCGCTCCACCCGCCGCTCCCGGTCGAGCGTCCGCGCGAAACCTTGATCTCGGTGCGGTCGGTGAACGCGGTCACCTCCTGGCCGACGTTGTTCGCCGCGAGTCTGGCGGCGGCTTCTGCCTCCTGCATCGGGTCCTTGCCGTAGGGCACGTCGTGGCGGTTGGCCACCCGCGAGAGCGGGTCGGGCCGCTGGGCGCCGGTCACCTGCACGAGGCTGGTCTCGTCGGGTAACTCGCCCAGGAAGTGTATCAGGGCGTCCTTGTTCTCGGCGAGTTCGTACATGTTGTCCGTGGCGACGATAGCCGGCCGTTCGTCCCGGATCAGTCGCCGGAGTTTCCGCCTCGAGACGACGTCTTTGTCGACGTGCTCGCCGTCGAACGCGACCAGGGCATACGAGACGTCCCCCCGAACGTCCCCGCTCTGTACGTCCACCCCGAACACCACCGCGTCCAGCGCACTCGTGCGCGTGCTCACACCCCGGCGTATGCGAGGAATCGTTATAAATGCGACGCGGGGGCGTTACCCGACGAGTTCGGCGTGTTCCTCCCGGCGACACCTGCCGGGAGGGGACCGCTCGCACCGCCGGAACTGGGTGCGTTCCGGCACGGTATCGGCGGGTACACGCTCGCGCTCCCGGTCGGCCACTGGCGTCGGTCACCTTCACGGGGACAACCCGCATACACCCGAACGAACGGCTTCCCCCGCGACGGGACCAGTACGCTCCCACACCGCCTACATGAGGACCTCGACCTCGTAGCCGGCCTCGTCGAGCGCGTCCAGTAGTCGGTCGACGTGGTCGGGACCGCGCGTTTCGAGATCGAGTTCGACCTCGGCGTCGTTCATCGCGACGTCCCGGGACCGGCGGTCGTGGCGGATCGCGTAGATGTTCGCGCGGTGGTCGGAGACGATCCCGCTCAGGCGTTCGAGTTCGCCGGGGCGGTCTTTCAGTTCGGTGCGCAGGCGCAGATACCGGCCGGTCCGGGCGAGCCCCCGCATGATCACCGTCGTGAGGACGTTCAGGTCGATGTTACCCCCGCAGAGACAGGGGACGACAGTCTCGTCGTCGGCGTAGTCGAAGCGCCCCTCCAGCAGGGCCGCGAGCGCGACGGCGCCGGCCCCCTCGACGAGGGTCTTGCTTCGCTCCAGCAGCGTCGTCAGCGCGACGGCGGTCTCGTCGTCCGAGACCGTGACGACCTCGTCGACGCGCTCGCCGATCACCTCGAAGGTCAGTTCTCCGACCTTCCTGGTCGCGATGCCGTCGGCGATGGTCTCGACGCCGTCTCGTTCGACGACCTCTCCCTTGTCCAGCGAGCGGGCGACGCTCGCGGCCCCCTCGGCCTGGACGCCGACGACCCGTATCTCCGGGTCGCGGGCCTTGAGTGCGGTGGCGATCCCGCTGATGAGGCCGCCCCCGCCGATGGGGACGACCACCGTCTCGACGCCGGGCAGGTCCTCCGTGATTTCGAGACCGATCGTCCCCTGGCCGGCCATCACCATCGGGTCGTCGAAGGCGTGGACGTAGGTGCGGCCCTCCTCGCGTTCGATCTCGTGGGCGCGCTCGGCGGCCTCGTCGTAGTCCTCGCCGTGGAGGACGACCCTGCCGCCGTAGTTGCGCGTCGCCGTGACCTTCGAGACCGGAGCGTGTTCGGGCATGACGATGGTCGAGTCGACGCCGGTGCGGGAGGCGGCCAGCGCGACGCCCTGGGCGTGGTTGCCCGCCGAGGCCGTGACCACGCCCGCGTCCTGCTGGGCGTCGGACAGCGTCGCGATGCGGTTGGTCGCACCGCGGATCTTGAACGACCCCGTCCGCTGGAACGTCTCGAGTTTCAGGTGGACGTCCGCGCCGGTCATCGCCGAGAACGTGTGCGAGTAGTCGAGCGGCGTGTGCCGGGCGGTCGCCGCCACCCGCTCGCTCGCCGCGAGCACGTCGTCGAGGTCGATCATACCACCGATAGCAGTCGCTGGCTGTTAGGTGTACGGGAGAACGGGAACGTGTGACACCCGGCAATACCGGGGGCTAGTACTTCAACCCGAGCCGTCCGGAGTGAAAGTGAAACTGGTGGGGTCGGGCCCGATGGCGTCACTCGATATTCCAGGTGTCGTGGTCCGCGGTCGCGTCGGTTTCGGTCTCACCGTCGTACCCGTCGAAGTCTTCGAACGACCCGCCCGCCGTCGGTCGCGAGACGACGACATCGTTGTCTCTGACGGAGGCGCGAACGCGCTCGGCGAACGGTCCCTCGCCGGGCCACGCCGCGGGGGCGTCTAGGCGGTCGGGGTCGCCGACGTAGGTCTCTGCGGACGCGCCGTCGTCGCCGGCGACGGGGACCGACACCCGGACGTACAGGCCGTCCTCGACCCCTTCGTAGCGGTCGAGGGCGTCGATGTCGGGCGTGACGAGCAGACGGCCCCGGACGGAACCGCCGGGGGCGAGCGTCGGGTAGGTCCCCTCGACGCGGTGCAGTCCCGAGAGGGTCGCCCGGCCGCGGTACGCGAACGAATCGAGGACCGCGCTCGCCCGTTCGGCGTCGGTGAGGGTCCCGTAGACGAACACGCGTTCGGACATCACGCGGAGAGAAGGGTGGGGGCCACGTCGGTCTTGTGCCGGGGGAGTGGGGATTTCTCGTGGCCCGGCGGGCCAGCCGGTCCCCTGAGCGGCCAGGTGAGGTCGTGCTCGGCGAGGGCGCGAAAGCCGGCATCGCGGCCCACTTCCAGTTGCGGGACTTCCCGCGGGACCCCGAACTCGTCGAGGAGCAGGGGCCGGTCCGCTCGGAGGAGGTGCCGGGCATCCCCGACGAGTTGCTCGAACAGGCCGTCGACTTCCACACGTACGGCGAGTGAATCGGGCGCTTATCCACTCATAGTGATTATTGTAGCGATTTACCGGTACGACCGCACGATTGCGTGCGGTCGATCCGGAACAGACCGACAATAATCACTATCAGACACGAACCGAGCGACAGTCTCGTCGCCAGTCCGGCACGCAGAAACCGTTTCGCTCCCAGATCGGAGAAAAGCGTGTTGACCTATTCGTGTCCGAGTCGATATACCCGAAGAGCACCAACCGGAGCGTATGGACCTGATCTCGGTCGCGGCCGTCGCCGAGAACGGCGTCATCGGCGACGAGAACGACGACGTGCCGTGGGACCTGCCCGAGGACGTCGAACAGTACCGCGAGCGCGTGGCCGACTATCCCGTGATCCTCGGCCGCCGGACCTACGAGATGTACGAGAACCCGCCCGGGAGCGCCCAGATCGTGCTCAGTCGCACGGAGCGTGACTGGGACCGCGAGACGGCCCACCACGCCGGCGGTGTCGAGGACGCCGTCGACCTCGTGGCGTCGCTGGGCACCGACCGCGCCTACGTCGTCGGCGGCGGGGGCATCTACGACCTCTTCCAGCCCCACCTCACCGGGATGGCCCTGACCCGGGTCCCCGGCGAGTACGAGGGTGCGACCTACTATCCGGACTGGGACGAAGCCGAGTGGGAACTCATCGACACCGAAGCGTACGACGGCTTCACCGTCGAACGGTGGGAGCGAAAGCGCGACCCGCGGTGAGGGGAACGGCCGGCGCGAAGCGCCGGTTCACGGCGACGAGGGGACCGAGTCGCCGCTTTTTCGCCCGCGTTTTTGTGCCGAGTGGTGCCCACAGCGCGCTCGAAGAGCGTGCGAGGACACCCGAGGCGGAAAAACGTGGTTTAGTAGGAATCCACGTCGGTGCCGACCGAGCAGACGTACTCGCCGGTGGCGACCTGGGGGAGCCGGCGAGTGCGCCAGAACACGCCGCTGGAGTCGGCGGTGACCTCGCGTTTCACGCGGCCGAAGACGTCGGTGATCTCGAAGAGGGTGTCGCCGGCAGAGACGCGCTCGCCCAGGTTGGCATGGATAGTCACGAGGCCGCCGGCGGGCGCGCCGTACTGTTCGAAGCCGCTGGCGCGGGTCTGCGGGCCGGCGTCGGCGTCGCCGGGGAGAAACCCGTAGTGGCGGAGGACGTTGAACACGCCCTGGACGCCGGCCTGGATGGCCGACTCGTCCCAGCCGACGCTGCCGCCGAGTTCGGGGTCGATGGTGGGGACCCCCTCGTCGGGGGCGGCGCGGGCGAGCTGGCCGTCGGGGCCTTTCTGGTCTAAGACGTACCCGCAGTCGAACACCTTCGCGAGTTCGAGACAGGCGTCGTGGAGGCGGTGGCGGGGGCCACAGCGGACGCGGACCTCCTCGATCATCCGGGAGGTCGACCCCTGGTGGAGGTCGAGTACGAGGTCCGCCCGCGAGGCGACGTCGAAGGTGGCGGCAGCGATGCGTTCGGAGGCGGTGCCCGACTCGTCGCCGGGGTAGGCGCGGTTGGTCTTGGTGTCGTCGATGGGGTTGCGGTGTTCGGTGACCTGGAAGGCGTGCCAGTTGACGATGCCGACGACGACCACCGTCCCCGAAAGGTCGGCGGGGTCGAGCTGTGGGACGACGCGCTGGACGGCCCCGACGCCATTGAGCTCGTCGCCGTCGCTGGCGGCCTGCAGGTACAGCGTGTCGCCGGCACTGGTGCCGTTGACGACGGCGACCGGGAGGCCGACCTCGGTCCCGTCCCGGGTTTCGCCGACGACGAGTCGACCGGTGTCGACCTCGCCTGGTCCGGCGCTCGCCGTTCCGAGCGTCGTCATTATCCCCACTGGGGGACCGCCCCGTCTTTAGCGGTTCGATGTGGCGCCGACTGTACCCTGTCCGTGCCTGCCCGGGGACCGGTCTCCGGATATCGACGTGGTTTTGCCGACGTGGGCCGAATCGTACGTATGAGCGACCGGGAGGCCACCGAAGGACGGCCAGCAGTGGACGTCGAGGTCGACGCCGACGCGGCGGGGCCGGCGGCGTTCATGCAGGCGCTGGAAGTGCCACGCAACGCGAAGTGGGGTGGCGTCGTCGGAGTCGCACTGACCGTGGTCGTGTTCGTGCTGTTCGTCGTCCTGCCGGGCACTCTCCGCTCGCCGCTGTGGTACGTGGGGCTAGCGTTCGTGTTCGCCCTGTCGACGGCCGGCCTGGTCGCCTTTCTGTTGACGCTGGCCCGGGCGATCCGGCTCTCCCGGCAGCTGTGACACCGGTCGAAAACGGGGATGTACCGGGCCGGAAGCGGCTCTCAGTCGACGTTCGTCCACAAAATCCGGAGAGTGTCCGCCAGTCGTCCATCGACGAACGGTAACCCTTTTGCCGGGGCCAGCAGTAGCGTTGTGGTATGACTGACGAGCTTCAGAAGGGGCTCGAGGGCGTCCTCGTTGGCGAGTCCGAACTCAGCAAGATCGACGGCGACGAGGGCAAACTCATCTACCGTGGGTACACCATCGAGGACCTGGCTCGGGGGGCCAGTTTCGAGGAAGTCATCTACCTGCTCTGGCACGGTCATCTTCCGACCGAGTCGGAGCTGTCTACGTTCGAGAGCGAGATGGTCGCCGAGCGCCCCGTTGACGAGGACGTGATGACGACCGTACGTAACCTGGCCGAGGCCGATGAGAACCCGATGGCCGCGCTCCGGACCGCGGTGTCGATGCTCTCGGGATACGACGACGACGCCGCGGCCCCGGCGACCGACACCGACGCCACCCTCCGGAAAGGGCGCCGTATCGCAGCGAAGATCCCGACCATCCTGGCGGCGTTCACCCGTATCCGCGACGGCGACGACCCCGTCGCCCCCCGGGAGGACCTGGGTCACGCCGCGAACTTCCTCTACATGCTCAACGACGAGGAACCCGACCAGGTGCTCGCGGAGACGTTCGACATGGCGCTCGTCTTGCACGCCGACCACGGGATCAACGCCTCGACGTTCTCGGCGATGGTCACCGCGTCGACGCTCTCGGACCCCCACAGCGCCGTCACCTCCGCTATCGGTACGCTGAAAGGACCCCTCCACGGCGGCGCCAACCAGGACGTCATGGAGATGCTCAAAGACGTCGATGCCAGCGACCGGGACCCCGTCGCGTGGGTGAAAAACGCCCTCGCGGAGGGCCGGCGCGTCTCCGGGTTCGGCCACCGCGTCTACAACGTCAAAGACCCCCGCGCGAAGATCCTGGGCGAACGCTCCAAGGAACTCGGCGAGGCCGCCGGCGACCTGAAGTGGTACGAGTACTCGACCCGGATCGAGGAGCACCTCGCCGAAAAGAAAGGGCTGGCTCCGAACGTCGACTTCTACTCGGCGTCGACCTACTACCAGATGGGCATCCCCATCGACGTGTACACTCCCATCTTCGCGATGTCACGGACCGCCGGCTGGATCGCCCACGTCAACGAGTATCTCGAGGACAACCGGCTGATCCGCCCCCGCGCCCGCTACGTCGGCCCCGAGAACGAGACGTTCGTCCCGATAGAGGACCGCTGATACGGTCGTGCGTAATCAATTTCGGCAGTGTCGGTGAGAATCGGCGTTTCGGACCACGGAGACAGTCTTCTGTTTCGTGGGAATCAAAAGAATTACGCACGACCGTATGAACCGAACGTCCGGCGCGAAGCGCCGGTTCTCGATCGACCGCGAGAGGATTTCGAGGCGCTGTTTGGTGTAGTCCCGACAGCCGAACTCCTCGGCGACTTCGAGTCCGGTCTCGATGTACTTCGAGACCGACCCCTCGTGGACGGTGAGGTTCACCCGGCCGCCACACTCCCGGCAGTCCCCGGAGAGGGGCATCCGGCGGTACTTCTCGCCACAGTCCAGACACCGCACGTCCTGCCTGGAGAACGCCCTGAGGTTGCCGATGATGTCGGGCAGGAAGTGGTACTCGATGATCCGCTCGGCGACGTCGGTCTCGTCGACCGCCCGGATCCGCCGCGAGAGCGCCAGCTGGGCGTCCATCTTCTCCTCCATCGACCCCAGCGTCTTGTAGGCCGAGAGGTCCGGCCCCGCGGCGATGTCCGAGGTGTCGTGGGTGTGGGCGAAGTCCGTGTACTCCCGGTCGGTCCCCAGCGTCTCCTCGGCGATGGTCATCACGTCCGCGACCGCCTCGGGGGCTGTCATCTCCCGGGTCGCCTCGTAGAACGAAAGCGGGTACTCGTCCATGATGTCGACGTTGTGGGCCTCGTCGTCGATCTCCGAGGGGTCGATGCGCGAGGACATCACCAGCGGGGCGTCCATCCTTCCCCCTCTCTGGTTTGGCAAGTATTGCCGGGAAAAGTTGAGGAGGCCGTCGAGCAAAAGCATGACGCAATCCTCGTCGCCATCGCATTGCTTTACTGACACGTCTTCGGCGACGAGCGAGTGGGTGTCGGCGACGCTGAGACAGTAGACGTTGTCGACGGTCGATTCGGTGTACGATACGTCGGCTATCGGGTCGAGGTGGTAGCCGTCAGCTCCGCCGTCGAAGGCACATGCGTGCCGGTCCTCGGCCGATCGCTCGTCGACCTGCCGTCGGAGACGGTCGTCTTTCTCCGAGAGATGGAACCCGACGCGGTCAGCGAACCGGACCGCGTCGTCGCGAGAGACGGACAGTTCGAAACTGGGACGCGAGAGTGACTCGTCGTCGGCGTCGTAGAACTCCGGGAACTGTTCGGAGAGTACGACTGGTTCCACGTGGGTGACCGTCGCAGTGATGCCCAGTCGGGTCAACAGGGCCAGGAGGTCGGATCTGAGTTCCCGACTGACCGTGGTTGCCGAGACACGCGGTGTCTGTCGGTCCGCAGAGCCGTCACCGCTGAAGTACCCGGCGAGATACGCACTGACGATACGGTCCGGCGAGTCGAAGACACACTGGGGCACACGCTTCGTGTGTGCGAAAACGCCCGCGTCCAGCACGGTGTCGAAAAAGCCACGCAGGAGTCGCCCGGGGACAGTCACCTTCGCGTGGTTCTCGACGTAGGAGTCGACACCGAACTCCCCGGCGAGAACGTCGCGGTAGAACTGTCGGGCCTCGTCGTCAGTACCACAGATAGTCGTCCGGTGTATCGTCCCTTTCGGGGTCTCCTGTTCGCGTGCGAACCCTTCGGCGGCGTAGTACCCGAGGAGGGTCGCGACCCGTTCGTTGATTGGTACGTGGCGGTCTATGCTCGTCGCGTCGCCTTTGACGCCCAGAGTGGCGTCGTCGGGAACGAACGACAGCAGTTCGTCAGTCGAGTCGAACAACGCGTCGAGCAGGGCGACCGGAACGCTCTCTCGGTAGAGGTAGTTGCTCAGCGTCTTTTTCGTGAGCCCGAGGTAGTCGGCGGTACTCTGAAGCGGGTAGAACTGACCGTCCCGGTCGTCGGCGAGTCGGCGCTCGAAGTGGTCGTACAGTGTCTCCCTGTCGATGCCCTCGACCATCAGTCGGTCGTCGGCGACGATGTCGGATTCGACGAACGCTTCGAGGAGGTCGAACCGTTTCGGGTCCGCTCCCGTGTCGACGGCGTCGAGGTGGTTCGGCGTGACGAGACAGTCCGACTCGTCGAGTTCCCCTGCAGTGACGGGGACGATCCGGCCGAGCTCGGCGTCGTAGACGTGTACCTCGTGGTCGGCAGTCACCCTCAGTTCTCGCCCCGACTCGGTCCGAACGGCCACCAAGTGGTCGGGCGCCGGGTGCTTGCTGAGCGCTTCGACGGTCCGTGCGGACTGTGAGCCGCCGTCGTCGACCGACGGAACCCGCAGTTCGCCGTCGAGGTGGGCCAGGTCGTCGACCTGCGTGCCGAAGTCGTCGCGGTCGGCCGTCTCGGGGTCGAGATACCGCTCGACCAGCGCCGCGATCGGTTCGTGGTGCCACTCGCCGTCCTCGTCCTCGTACCACACCTTCGTCTCCGGATGGAAGCAGTTCCGGCGTTTCGCGGCGTGGAAATAGGGGTGAGCGTATCCAACCGCTGCTGTCGTGAATCCGACAACTCGTCCGACGGTCGCGGCGCTCGTGTGGGGCGCCATCCCGAAGACGAGTTCGCCGACCAGGTCGTCGCGGTCCTCGAGGTCGTAGAAGGCGTCGAGGCCGTAGTACGAGGTCAGGAGGTCGTCGACGAAGTCGGCGGTCCGGAGCATGTGCTCGGCGGCGCCGTCAGAGAGGACGATATCCTGGACTTTGAGTTCGACCAGCTGGTCGTCGTGGCCCAGGGGGTCGCCGTGGATGTCGTGTTCGTAGCCCAGCGCCCGGAGCGCGTCGGCGGTGACGTCCAGTTCGGCGGGGCGGACCGCCGTCACGGGGAGGTCGGTCATGTCGTAGCGGACGGTCCCGTCTTTGAACGCGGAGACGCCGTGTTTGGCCCGGAGGATACCCTTCTCCATCGGTTCGGGCGTCTTCTGCTCTGAGGAGAGTCCCTTGACGCCCTTGAGCGTGTCGTAGGTGGTGGGACGCTCGTTCAGGTTCGCGAGTGCCCTCCGGAACTGGTCGCCGACGTCGACGGTGGTGGTCCGGGTGGGCGAGGCGAGCGTCTCACAGCGGTCACACTCGGCGCGGCCGGACTCGTCGGGTTCGACCTCGGCCCCACAGTCCGGGCAGACGTACACCGCCGCACAGACCCCGCCACAGTCGGGACAGCGGGGGTGGACGGTCCGTTCGCCACAGTCGAGACACTCCTGGCGGCCCACTTGCAGTTCGATCTCGCCCTGGGTGCCGTCGACGCTGTCGCCGGCGGCGGCGGCATCACCGACCTTGCGTTCGGCGCCGCCGGCCTCGCCGATGGGAAAGAGCGTGTGGACGGCCGGCGAGAGGTCCCGTTTCTCGGATTTCTCGGGGCGACCCATCCGGTTGCCGACGCGGGTCGGCGCCCGCTCGCGCACCGCGAAAGGTGCGATCTCGTTGACGGCTTCGATGGCGTTGTCGCCGTCGTCGTAGGTGCGTGCCCGCTCCGAGAGGTCCGACCGGGTCCACTCGCGGGTCAGGTCGTCGGCAAAACCCAGCGTCCGGACGAGCGGTCGCCAGTCCGGGACGACGAGCGTCTCTTCGCGTCCGGTGTGGGGCACGAGCAGGTGTTCGAGCGCCTCGCGGACGGCCGGCGACCGTCCGAGCACGAGGTCACCCGCCGCCGCGCCGGCACCCCGGTCGTGGCCGTCGTCGGCGCGCGTGTGGTCGCCGTCGGGGCCACGCTCGCTCTCGCCGGCGTCGTCACGGCCGCTGTCGCCGTCCCGCTCGTCGTCGGGGTCGTGCTCGACGGCGCCGTCGGTTTCGACGAAGCGTCCCGCCTCGACGGCGTCGGCCAGCGTACACAGCTGGTCGACAGAAAGGTCGTGCCAGCAGTAGGTGTATTTCGGGTGGAGCGGGGCGTCGTACTCTTCGGCCCACCGGAGCGCCCGGTCGGCGGTCGGGTCGGCCAGGTCGACGGCCAGCGAGTCACCCATTGCTTGCACGTCGGCGCCGGCGGCGGCCAGTTCCTGGCGCCACCACTCGACGGTGTAGCCCGCGGGCGCCAGGTCGTGGTTGTTCTCGACGAACTCGCCGTAGTTGACCAGGTACTCCCCCAGGTCGAGCACTTTCTCGACGCCGTTGTGGATCTCGCGGGCCTCGTCGGGGTCGTCGATCCGCCGGACCTCACCGTTTGCGAGGCGGACGGTCGGCCCCTCGATGGAGTCGACGGGGACGACGCCCGCAGCCTTGCCCGGGCGTTCGGTCTTGATCTGGGTGCCGGTCGCGAGGAAGTCGTCGACCAGCACCATCGTCGCGGGGTGGACGCCCGCCGTCGCGAAACCCTGGTTGCGCGCCCGGCCGTACCGCAGGCGAAAGCCGCCGGCTTCGCTCGGGTGTGAAAAGACCGGCCGCCCGGCGATCAGGTCCCGCAGGAACTTCTTCGAGGGGTCGGGTCGCGGGGGACCGTTCGCCTCGTCGTCAGTATCGGTGTCTTCTTCGCTCTCTGCGTCGGATTCGGCCTCGTCGTCGCCCTCGCCGTCGTCGTCCCCGATGGTGCCGTCGATGAGGTCCTGGAGCCAGGGCCACTCGACCTCGTCCAGTTCGCGCGTGTAGCGCTGTATCTTCGGGGCCTTCAGCGCGATCCCCTCGGCCAGGACGAGACACATGCCGCCGCGGGCGGCGTTGGAGTCGACCCGCTCCAAGTCGCGGTAGCCCGACACCTCCTCGTCGCCGGTGGCCTCGCCGTCGAGCATGACCGGCATGTGTTCGGCGATGTACGTCGACTCCTTCTCCTCGGGCGAGTACTGCAGGCCCGTCTCGATGTCGTAGAGGTCGACCTCCTCGGCGTAACGGCCGACTTCCTCCTCGCGGGGTTTGTACTCGTCCAGGCCGAGTAGCGTCCGGGCGTAGTCGGCGACCAGCACCGACAGCGCCTGTGCGGTGCCGCCGGCCGAGCGGATCGGGCCGGCGTAGTAGACGTTGACGAACTCGGTGCCGTCGTCGTTTTGCAGTACTTCGACGCGGTCGATCCCCTCGATGGGCGCGGCGACGACCCCCTCGGTCAGCAGGGCGACGGCCGTCCTGACGGCGCCCTCGATCTTGCCGGCGTCGGTCTCGTAGTCGCCGACGTCGCCCGCGACGAAATCGGAGACCAGCGCCAGGGCGGCCTCCTCGCGGCTCATCCGCCCGTCGAGTTCCCGGACCCGCTGGGCGACGCCGTCGATGCCGAGGATGTTCTCGACGCGGTCGGCCATGTCGCGGGCGGTCGGGATCTCGACGCCGTCGGTCGGGTCACCGCCCCGTTCGCGGGCGCGCTCGGCCACGTCGAACGCCGAATCGAGCTGTGCCTCCAGGCGCTCGAAGTAGCGTTCGTCGGCGGGCCGCATCGGTCACGGCCTCCCGTGACGCTGTTCGTCCGGTGTTCCCGTCACAGCGGCCACAGGTCGAGATCCGTCGTCTCGTCGTGGGCGCGTTCGAGGTCCGCGTCGAACGCCCGGACGTACAGTTCGCCGGCGAACGTCGTCGCGCGGTCGAGGTGGCCCGCCACGGTCGAGCCGTCCTCCCGCGAGAGGACGGCGTGGGTGTGGGCGAACGGCTCCCCGTCCAGTGTCGAGACGTTGCCCACGCAGGCCGCGACCTCCAGCGGTTCGTCGAACGCGACCGTGCCGTACTCCCCGGCGTCCTGGTCGTAAAAGAGCACGTCGGCGTCCTGGACGGCGCCGAGTCCGACGAAAAACGCCGACGACAACCCCTCGTCGGCCGCGAACGCCTCGACCTGGGCGCGCCAGTCCTCGCCGTGAGCCAGGCGAGCGACGAACTCGCGAGTCCCTTCGACTTCCAGGTAGTCCATGCATGGGGGAGGGACCGAACCGACAAAAATACTTCTGCCTGTCGGCCGACGGCCGCCGCCCGACCCACTGTCGCCACGCCCGCGGGTCCGGCGGCGACTACTGCGTGTACGTATCGAGGCGTTCGAACCCGTTGTCACCGAGGGAGAACACGTCAACGAACCTGGCCATCGTCTCGCCGTCGCCAGTGCGCAGTCGCCCGCGGGCAGCAACCTCGACCTGCCCGCCCGTCGCGCCGTCGCCCCCGCTCGCGGACGCCGCGACGTAGACGGCGTCGACGGCGTGGGTCGTGTCGGTCCGGGGTCGCTCCTCGCGCATGAACTGGACGAACCGGTCGCGCCCCGCCAGGGTCAGGTCGGGCCGTTCCTGAACGAACGCGGGTGCCAGCAGCGCCGCCAGCGCGTCGTAGTCGTGCTCGTCGAGCGCCCGGTAGTACTCCCGCACACGCGCTGGGGCGTCAGTGCCACTGTTTCCCCGGTCCATGGAGCATCGGTTGCGGTCCTGGCCTCAAGAACGCGGCGGTCACTGCCCGGGGATGTCCCAGTCTGCTCGCTCGTCGTCGTCTTCCGCTTGGTCCTCACCGTCGGTCGGGTCGGCCAGGTCGAGTTCCTCGACGCCGGCGTTGACCGCCACCTCCTCATCCGGGTCGTCCCCGCTCGCGTCCGCCTCGCCCCCCTCACCCGCTGTCGCGTCGGTTGTCCCGGCGGGCGTCCGCTCCTCGTCCGCACGGTCGGAGGCTGTCACGTTTCGCCTGTCACCCGGCCGGCCGTGTTGGGGACGCGTCGTCGCGTCGGGGCTGCTCGTCACGGTGTCGCCCGGACCGTGGTCGTCCCCGCTCACGTCCGTTTCCCGTCCGTCCGTCGCCTCCTCGTCGGCGTCTTCGATCGCCGCGATGTCCATGTCGAGTTCCCCCTCGACGGCGTCGCCGTCGTGGGACTCCTCGCCGGAGTCGGGTTCGGCGTCGGCGTCGGCGCTTTCGACGGCCGCGACGTCGACGTCCAGGTCGCCCTCGACGGCGTCGCCCTCGACGTCGCCGTCATACGTCCCCGCTTGTGCGGCGTCGAGCGCCTCGTCGTCGATCCCCAGTTCGGCGTCGACGCCGTCGGCGCCGTCCGCGCGCCAGGCGTAGGCCTGGTCCTCGGCCTCGGGGTCGGCGACGATCGACTCGTCGAGGTCGACACCCGCGTCCGTCAGCGTGACGGCGTCCCCCTCGGGCGGTTCGGGCAGGTCGCTGGCGGTAGCCAGGAGCCGTTCGGCGTCCTGGCGGTACTCCTTGCCCTGTTTGCCCCGGCCGCTCCCGAGGGCGTCGGCAGAGTCGCCCAGCCAGTTGGCGGCGTGCTGGAGCGTGTCGGCTTTCTCCTCGGCGCGGTCGACGACCGTCTCGAAGTCGGCGGTCTCGGCGAACCTGACGGCGGTGTCGAAGTGGTCGGCGGCCGCCGTGAACGCGGATTCGGCTTCCTCGAAACCGCCGCGGGCGCCGAGCCACTCGCGGTCCTCGTAGTCGGCCATCGCCGCGGTGAACGCCTCGCGACCCTCGGCGTAGTGGTCGTAGCCGACCCGGTAGCGCTCGACGGCGGTCTCGTCGCCGCCGATCGACCCGACGGCCCGCTTGACCGGGTCGACGGTGGCCTGCTCGGCCAGGTCCTCGGTCGCCCACGCGTACTGGACGACCCCGCGGTGGTCGACGACGAACACCGCCCGCTGGCAGAGCGGTTCGCCCACCTCGGACGCCAGGGCCACGTCGTAGGCCGCGGCAGCCTCGCCGTCGGGGTCGCTCAACAGCGGGATCTTCAGGCTGTACCGGTCGGCGAAGGCCTCGTGGCTGTAGGTGCTGTCGGGCGAGACGCCGAACACGGAGACGTCTTTCTGCATCGTGAAGAGATCCAGGTCGCCGAGGTCAGACTCCTGCATCGTACAGGCGGGGTTGAAATCGGCGGGGTAGAACGCGAGCACGACGATGCCCTCGCCGAGATAGTCGGCCAGGTCGACCCGCACTCGCTCGCCGTCGACCCACCCGGCCAGATCCACCGCTGGCGCCTCCGTGCCCTCCGAAAGCATTGCTACACAGACTCTCAGCATCGTATTTAGGCTTTCTGTCGGCGTATCAACTGGCCAGCGCCGCCGAGACGGTCTCCGGGAGGTACGGCGGGAGGACGTGGACGACGGCGACGGCGACGACGACCTCGAAGGCGGTGACCGAGAGCATCATCACGTTGGCGTAGTCGCTGCTGACCGGGACGCCGAAGGGGGCGCCGAACTCCTCGTCCCACAGCGGGTACAACAGCGCGACCCCGCGGGTCGTCCCCAGCACGTCGAGGACGTAGTGGGTGAGCACGCCCAGCCACACCCACTGGAGGTTGTCGAACGCGACCGGGTAGGCGACCACGACCGCCAGCACGGGCAGGTTGTGCAGCGTCTTGCGGTGTGTGCCGAAGTGGGTGTCCACGTCGGGAAACAGCGCACCGAGCACCAGCGGGACGAACACCGCCGCGACCGTCCGCACCGTGGCGAGATCACCCGCGGGTTCGAGGACAAACCCCAGCGCCACCGCCAGCAACACCGCGTTCAACACGTGCCCGCGCTTGTTCATTGCCGGGTTCTGGTTCCCGGCGCGTACAAGCCTTTCCCATCCAGGGACCCCCGTCCGTGGCGGGTGTCGACGATCCGCGATCCGAAACATACAGAACAGCGCCGTCCGGACCTGCAGACAGCATGTCAATTCTGTCGACATCAGACGAGGGCAAGTATCTTATGGACGCCGAGGGCGAACAGATCGGGATCGTCACCGAGGTCGACCCGGACGAGAACGTCGCGTACGTCGAACCGGACCCGAACCTGACGGAGGCGTGGGTCCAGAGTCTCGGTTACGGCGACGCTGACGACGACGACATCGAGGTGCCCGGCGAGAGCGTCGACACCATCACCGACACCGAACTGCGCGTACCACGCGACCTCTGATCGGCCGCGTCTCGCGGTCTTCGATCACGCTGTCTGTGACGCCAGTCGCGTCTCGCGACGCTAGTCACGTCGCGTGACGGCCTCGTTCAGGTCCCACAGCGCCTGCCGCGCCAGTCGTTCGCGGACGGCCGCCCGGTCACCGTCGAACGTGTAGCGGGAGACACTCGTCTCGGAGTCGCCCGACCCCCAGGGAGCGGCGTAGGCGACGCCGACGAACCCGGTGCCGACGGGCGTCTCCTCACTCCCGCCGCCGGGACCGGCGACGCCCGCGTTCGCGAGTCCCCAGGTCACGTCTGCCGTATCCCGGGCCGCCCGCGCCGTCGCGCCGACGGCCGCCTCGCTGACCGCGCCGTGTTCGTCCAGCAGTTCGCGGTCCAGCGCCAGGAGGTCCCGGAGCGCGTCGTAGTCGTACGGGACGAGGGCCCGGTCTACGTAGTCGCTGGCGCCGGGCACACCCGTCAGCAACGCGCCGACCAGCCCGCCCGTACAGCCCTCGACGACCGCCACCGACTCGCCACGCTCCCGGAGACCCTCGCCGACGACCTCCTCGACCGGTGGCTCCGCGGCGAACTCGTACATACCGGGACCAGACGCCCCGCGCCGAAAAACACACTGGCGACGGACTGGGGGTCAGGACGTGACTGTCAGTCGCACAGCTAGTGTCAGGAAACGGATGGGTCGCGGGTACTCTGCGAGCGGTGCGTCCGGCGTCGGTCAGTCCGTCAGCCCTCGACGTCGATCGGTGTGCCACGGGTCGTGGCACCGGTCGTGACCGGGAGCCGGACGAATCCCGGTTTTCGGAGTGCGGTCAGTTGTTCCAGGGAGCCCCGGGGAAGTCGACCTCGCGGCGGCCCTCGTCCAGGTCGGCGATGCGGTCGTGGTCCTCGTCGTCGAGGTCGACCTCGCGGGCGCCCCAGTTGTCCTCGATGTGCTCGGGGCTCGTCGCTTTCGGGATGGCCGCGACGCCGATCTCTCTGTGCCAGGCAAGCGTCACCTGCGGGACCGAGGCGTCGTGTTTGTCCGCGATCGATTCGAGGACGGGGTCGTCGAGCACCTCGCCGCGCGCGAGCGGCGAGTAGGCGACGACGTGGTGGTCGTGGTCGGCCGCGTAGCTCCTGAGTTCGTCCTGCTGGAGGTAGGGGTGGAGTTCGATCTGGTGGGCGTAGATGGGCGCGTCGAGGAGTTCGCGGGCCTCGTCGAGGTGGCGTACCTCGAAGTTCGAGACGCCGACGCGCTCGATCGTTCCGTCGTCGTACAGGTCCTGGAACGCGGCCAGGGTCGCCTCGGCGTCGTAGGCGTCGACCGGCCAGTGGACGTACAGCAGGTCCAGGTAGTCTGTCCGCAGTTTGTCCAGGCTCTCGCCGGTCGTCTCGTGGACGTCGTGGTACCCCAGGTTCCCGGTGTCGACTTTCGTCGCGAGGAAGACCTCTTCCCGGGGGACCGAGGAGTTGGCGATGCCGCGCCCCACGGCGTCCTCGTTGCCGTAGGCCTGTGCGGTGTCGATGTGTCGATACCCCAGTTCCAGCGCGGTCTCGACGCTTCTCGCACACGCGTCCGGGTTGTCGTTCTCCCAGGTCCCGAGTCCCAGCTGATATCGGTCGAGTCCGTCCATATGGACGCCCCTTCGTTTGGGGACATGTAACGCCTGTGGATGCGGCAGGAAACACAACACGCGTCCAGTCCCCCTTGCGAACGCGCGTCGACGCCGACCCGGTCCGAGCGGCCGTCATAGTGATTACTGTCGGTCTGTTCCGGATCGACCGCACGCAATCGTGCGGTCGTACCGGTAAATCGCTACAATAATCACTATCAGGCCGTCTCGAGTTCGCGTTCGAGAGTCCGGAGTCGCTCGATGCGTTTCTCGGTCGAGGGGTGGGTCCGGAACAGCCGCGAGATCACGCCCCTATCGAACGGGATAATAAAGAAGGCGTTCATCTCTGACTGCTGGCGCATGTCCTCTTGGGGAACTCTGTCCATCCGTCCCTCGATGGTCATCAGCGCCGAGGCCAGCGCCGAGGGGTTGCCGGTGATGACAGTGGCCCCCCGGTCGGCGGCGTACTCCCGGTACCGCGAGAGCGCCCGGATGAGGACGAACGAGACGATCCACACCACGACCGAGACCGCGATGGCCGCCAGCACGCCGCCACCGCCACCCCGGTTGCGGCCGCCGCCGAACAGCCACCCCCACCGGACGATGAACATCGCGATCGTCGCCAGGAAGGAGGCGATCGTCATCACCATCACGTCCCGGTTTTTCACGTGGGCCAGTTCGTGGGCGATCACGCCCTCCAGTTCCGCCTGGTCGAGTGACTGCAGGAGCCCCGTCGTCACCGCGACCGTCGAGGACTTCTGTGACCGCCCGGTCGCGAAGGCGTTTGGCGTCTGGGTGTCCGCGACCGCGACCGCCGGCTTGGGCAGGTCGGCCTGCTGGGAGAGACGTGACACCGTCCGATGGAGTTCGGGGAACTCGTTCTCGTCGACTTCCCGTGCGCCCATGCTCCGGAGCGCCAGTTTGTCGCTGAGGAAAAACTGCGCGAACAGGAAGACGCTCATGAACGCGACGACGAACAGGAACTGCTCGACGACGACCGTCAGCACCGCCAGGAAGACGATGTAGACGACGACGAGCAGGAACATCGTCAGAAACATCCGCCCGCGCAGTCCCCAGTCCGCTTTCCATTCCATACACGACGGTAGGAACTGCGCAACTAATAATTCGTCGTGTTCTGACTGCGAGGGGACACGGGCGTCGGTACCGTCTCCCCCCGCCGCTGGCGCCCGCTGGCGTGCTGGCCGACCCGCTGGGGTCGCCACCGGCCGCTCGACCGTTCCCCGGGCACGACGAAACGGGGTCCTTAACAGCCTGAGGGCGGTACGTCGGAACGATGAGTCGTTCGGGTGCGTTCTGTCCGCGGTGTGGCGACCCCGTCGACCCCGAGGATCACGGCGACCGTCCCGGGGACGACGTCGACCCGGACAGTCCGCTCTGTGACGCTTGTTACTTCGAACGGTTCGACCTCGTTGACGCGCCCGACCGCGTCGAGGTCCGGGTCTGTTCGGAGTGTGGGGCGGTCCACCGGGGCAACCGCTGGGTCGACGTCGGCGCCGAGGACTACACCGACGTCGCCGTCGAGGAAGTCGCCGAGGCGCTGGGCGTCCACGTCGACGCGACCGACGTCAGCTGGGAGGTCGCCCCCGAGCAGGTCGACGGGACGACCATACGGATGCACTGTGAGTTCACGGGAGTCGTCCGGGGAACCCTCCTGACCGAATCGGTCGTCGTCCCGGTGAAGATCGGCCGCGAGACCTGCACTCGGTGTGGCCGGATCGCCGGCGGCTCCTACGCGAGCCGGGTTCAGATCCGGGCGACCGACCGGACACCCACCGAGGACGAGCGCGCCCGTGCACGGGAGATCGCCGAGTCCTACGTCGCCGACCGCGAGGCCGCCGGGGACCGGGACGCCTTCGTCTCCGAAATCACGGACCGCGACGAGGGGCTCGACGTCAAACTCTCGACCAACAAACTCGGCCAGGGGGTCGCCAAACGTGTCGTCGAACAGCTGGGCGGGACGTTCACCGACAACGAAACCCTCGTGACCGAGGACGGCGACGGCAACGAAGTCTACCGGGTCACCTACGCCGTCCGGTTGCCGAAGTTCCGCCCCGGCGAGGTCATCGACCCCGGCGACGACGAGGGGCCGGTGCTGGTCCGGTCGGTCCAGGGCAACCTCAAGGGGACGCGACTGACGACCGGGGACGACTACGAAGCCTCGTTCGAGGACGGTATCGCACCCGACGCCCGCCGCCTGGGGACGGTCGACGACGCCACCGAGACGACGCTGGTCGCCGTCGAGGACGACCACGCCGTCCAGGTTCTGGATCCGGATACCTACGAAGCCATGCGCGTCCCCCACCCGGACTATCTGGACCCCGACGCCGACGCGGTCCCCGTGGTCAAGAGCCGGGCGGGACTGCACGTGGTGCCCGAGTCCGGGGACGAGGACGACCGTCCCAACGGCGCCTGAACGCAAGGGGTTTTGTCCGCGCCCGGTTTACGTGGTGGCGATGGCCGAGGAGGGACTCGCAGTCGTCGTCGAGCGCTCGCGCACCGAGGCAGTCATCGACGAGTTGCGCGCTGCGGGCATCTACGACGACGCGCGGTCGGTTCGCCCGGACGGCGAGGACTGCGTGTCGGTCCCCGTCACCGACGTGCCCGCGGGCGTCGACTACCGCGAGGTGGTCAGACAGGTCGGCGACGCCCGACACCGCGACCTGGACGACCACCTCCGCGAACTGGGCTGGACCGACGCCGAACGCGACGCCGCCCCCTCGTCGTGGGCAGTGCTGGGGTCGGTCGTGCTCGTCGAGGTCGGTGACGCCCCTCGCCCCGGCGAACTCGGCGAGGCGTTGCTGGCGTTGCACGGCGGGGCCAACACCGTCCTTGCGCGGGGACCGGTCACCGGCGACCACCGGGAACCCGACGTCTCCGTCATCGCCGGCGCAGGCGACACCGAGGTCGTTCATACCGAACACGGGACGAAATACGCGATGGACCTGGCCGAGGTGATGTTCTCGCCGGGCAACAAGGCCGAACGCGCACGGATGGGCGAGACGGTCGAGGCCGGCGAGCGCGTGGTCGACATGTTCGCCGGGATCGGCTACTTCACGCTCCCGATGGCCCGAGCGGGTGCGGACGTGACGGCCATCGAGCACAACCCGGCGGCGTTCCGGTACCTCCTGGAGAACGTCCGGTTGAACGACGTGACCGAGCGGGTCAGACCATACCGGGCGGACTGCCGGGCGGTCCTCGAACGGACCGACGCGGCGACGGACGTGACCGCGGACCGGGTCGTGATGGGCTACTACGACGCCGACGAGTATCTCGACGCGGCACTGGGTGCGCTGTCGCCGGGTGGCGTCGTTCACGTGCACGAGGCGACTCCCGAACCACTGGCGTTCGACCGCCCCGTCGAGCGACTGCGGGCGGCCGCGGCAGACCGGGACCGGACAGTGATGGTACTGGACACCCGACGGGTCAAGGGATACAGCGAGGGCGTCGCTCACGTGGTCGTCGACGCGCGGGTCGAGTGATACTGTCGGACACAAGTACGTGAACACGCTCGTCGGTGGTTCACCATCGAGACCACGGCGGTGGTCCGACCCCGGTAGTTTTAATCCCCCCAGATTAAAATGACGGTACATGTCGCCCGGGCCGTACGAGCGGGTACTCGAGACCCTCGAGGACCTAGACGCCCGTCTCGCCGGGCTGGAGGTCGGGTATTCGGAGCCCAACGCGACGGCGGCCCGGGACCACGTCGCCGAACTGTCGAACTTCTTCGAGAACGAACCCTCGGACCTGGCGGCGCTGGAAGACGCCGTCGAGCAACTGGTCGAGACCGAGGACTCGACGCACGCCAGAACCGCCAAGGAACACGCCGACGCCCTCAAGCGCCGGATCGAAGCCCAGATCGACGACTCCTGACCTGGTTCGGAACGGTGGCCATCCGGGGACCAGAGGACGGCAGCCGGGCCGTGACGGCAGTTACTGCTGTTGTCCGCCTTCCTCGTAGGGCTGGACGACGACGAACCCCTCCGAACCGCTGAAGTCCATCTGGTAGGTCTCCCCGGAGGTCGACCCGATCTCGAATGCCTTGTTCTTCGAGATCGACGGCGAGAGGTTCGCGCTCCAGGCGACGGTCGCGTCCGGGTCCGTCTTGACCGGCGGCGACATCACGAGCGGGTCGCCGTGGGTCGTGATCGCGATGTAGCCGGGGCCGGTGAGAAAGACGTTCGTCAGTCCGCCGGCCTGTGCGCCGCCCACGCTACCGATGGTACTGATCTCGTAGTCGACGCTGTACTCGAAGGCGAGCACGTCGTCGCCGTTGACCGAGATCGACTGGCCCTCGTTGAGGTGGAGCACCTGGACTTTCTTGCCCTGGTCGGCGACGTAGAGGTGTCCCTGTCCCTCGGCTTCCATGACGGGTGTCCCCTCGCTGCTCACCGCGGACTTGACCATGCCGGTGATGCCGCCCTCTGCGGACATCTTCCCGCTCATCTCGATGTTGCCGGTGAACGCAACCATCGAACCCTTCTTGGCCATCACCGTGCCGTTGAGGTCGATGTCGAGGAGCTTGCCGTTCTCCAGCTGGAACCGCTCGCCGCCTTCCTTGGTGGCGTTCGTGCGTTTGAATTCTTCTATTTTCATTGTGTGTCAGAGCCGGACCGTACGACTCTCGAACAAGTCTACCGCGAAGTCACATATAGTTATCGCCGGACCCGACCGCTTTCGTGGCGCTCCGACGGCGGTCAGAACCAGTCGACGAACGAACCGTCCAGCAGCGTCTCGCGTTGCTGGTCGACGTACTGTGACTGCATCGCCCAGACCGCCTCGGCCAGGGGCACCGCATCGTCGACGGCCGCGGCGACGTGGTCGTGTTTCCAGCGGGCCGGTGTCGTCCGACGGTCGACCCGCTCGCGCAACGGGCGGACGTACCGGTGGGCGCGCTCGGTCGACAGCCCGCGGTGTTCCAGCCCCTCGCGGGCGGCCTCGAACAGTTCGCCGTAGATCCGGTCGATGGCGGTCGTCTCGGTGCCGTCGTTGGTGACCCACGTCAGGTCGGCCTGGAGCCCCTCTCGGCTGGCCGCGTAGAAGTTCTCGCGAGCCGTCTCCCAGTCGAGGCCGCTGACGGGGTGTTCGACTCGCGGGAGCGACTCCATCAGCCCGGCGAACACCGCCTGGAAACTGACGGCGTCGGGCACCGTCGGCTGGGCGGGCAGCGGGCGGAACTCGATGCGGGCGTTGGCCGCCGACCGGCTCGCCCCGTCGAACACCGGGCGGACCCACCGCCAGTAGCTGCCGTGTTTGTGCCGGAAGTGGGCGAACGCGTCGTCGAACCGCCCCGCCGGTTCGACCGTCGAGGGGACGATCATCTCGTCGTCGACGACGGCGTCGACGATAGCGTCCACGCTGTCGAAGTCGGGCGGGAATTTCACCTTGTCCGGACGGTCCTCGGCCACCGGGTTCAGCGCGTCCTCGAAGACGGTGATCCGGTGTTCCATCCAGGCGTCCTCGACGATCTCCCTGTCGTCGGCGTCGTCGTACAGGTCCGGCGGGAAGAAGGGTGAGTTGACCCCCAGCGCCAGCAGCGGGCCGGCCACCCGGAGGGCGTAGCCGAAGTACTCGGGCAGGTCCGGCGCGTGGGCCACCTGGTAGTGGGGCTGGATCGACGTAATGAGACTCTCTGGCATCACCGTCTCGGCCTCGAGCGTGACGTGGGGCGCGTCGATGCGCATGCCCGCGGGGTAGTCGGTGTTGGCCATCGTGTGATACCGGACGGAATCCGACATGTTGGTCGCGATGCGGACCCCATCCTGTTCGACCGAGTCACAGAGGTAGTCGGTCGCCGTCTCGCCGGTCGGCGGCACCGTCCACATGCCGTCGCTGACCAGCGTGATGTCGTCGCCCCGCGTGCGCTCGATCGCGGGTTCCAGCGTCGCCTTGAGTTCCCGTTCCTGGGCGGCCAGCCCGTGTTCGTTCAGCGGCTGTGGACTCGTCTGTGTCTCGGCGTTGTGGAGTCCGAGTTCCTTCTCGAAGCCGATCAGCCCCAGCAGGTCCCTGGGCATCCGCCGCATCGACCCCGACACGGAGTGGACCGCGTACAGCTCCAGTTCCAGCCCCACGATGGCCTCGGCGTTGTCGAACGTTCCGTCCCTGATCTCGGTCTTCAGGCGCTCGGCCTCCCGCTCGGCCTGCGCCTGGAACTCCGCTGTGTCGACGGCGAGCACGTCCCTGACGCTGGCCGCGAGTTCCGAGCCCGACATACCCTCCGTTTCGCCGCTGGCGTATTTGAAAGTCCGGCCTCGCGACTCACAGTGCCGGGAAGCGCGCGCTGCGCGAGCGGTTCGAATGATCCTCGACACCGCTTTGTGACGCCCGCCGGTCGTGAGCATCGACCACCTCGATTCACCGTAGCGCGTCCAGTTCGAACTCGAAGGCAGCGACCGGCAGTTCCAGGTCGTGTTCGACCAGCACCTCGGGGTGGAGTTCGCCGATGACGCCGGCGGACTCGCCGTCGACGACCACCTCGGCGGTCCGGCCGGGGATGAACGTCGGGTGGTCGGTCGGCGGCGTCGCCAGGTCGGCGTCGAAGGCCCGACACAGCGCCTGCAGGCGGGCCCTGGCGTCCTCGTAGGAGGCCCCGTCCCGGGCCAGGGCCGCCGCGACGGTCCGGGGTTCGGCGACCTTCGTCTCCTCGTCGTCGTCGCGGTGGGCCGTGAAGCCGACTTCGGCCAGGTCCTGGGGGTACGCGCGGTGGGTGTTGTTCTCCAGGACGAGCATGAGCGAGGGGAGCGCCCACGTCCGGACGATCTCGAACTCCTCGCTGTAGGGACCCTTGATCACCGCGGGTTCGTCGCCGCCGACCACGTCGGTGCCGGGGTCGACGTTCAGGCGGTCGAAGTTCTGGTCGGTCCCGACCAGGTGGAAGTTCAGGAGGTCCTGAAAGCCCAGGCCGACCAGCGTCTCTCTCGTGGCTCGTTCCAGTCGCGAGCGTTCGTGGCGGCCGCCGACGGTCGAGACGTCCGGGTACCGCGGCTCCAGGTCGTTGAACCCGAACGCCCGGCCAACGTCGTCGATGACGTCGACCGGGTGGAGCACGTCGACAC
>PXQN01000025.1 GCA_003021305.1 Halobacteriales archaeon QH_10_67_22
TTCAACGGTGTATGCGTCTTTTCGGACGACGCCTTTGAGAACGCGGCCGTCGTCCTCGTTGCCATGGAAGCCCGGCGGTTCCGGGTGTTCCGTGACCGACGTGTTCGACTCGTCGTGGTATGCGTTCTTGTTCTCGAAGAAGCCGCGCCACGCTTCGGTGTTTGCTCGCCGGACAGTTTGGGCGGTGGACGCGCCGAGAACGTCTTTGTATGTGCCTTCGAGAGCGCCGGTATCGGCGTCCCACACGTCGCCCTCAAAGCCATCTTCGTCGTTGTAGCGCATGAGGCGCTGGTAATTGATCTCGTTCCAGAGAGCGGCTGAAGCGTCCAACAGGTCCTGTAGCACCTGCTCACCATCGTCGGTGAGCGGTCGCACGATGAACGTGTTGGTGCGCTTCATCCATAGTATAATGAGTCCCAATATCTAATAAGTCTACCGATGAGGCCAAACATCGACATTGACTGGGCAATCCACGGACGAATCAAAGACTACGCAGAAGCGAACGGCATGAACCTCTCGGAAGCCTATGCAGAGGGGTTAGAAGCCGGTCTGAAAGCATTGGAGACTCAGGACCAGCAGTAACGCGGCGGTTTCTCGCCGGAGGGGACGCGCTTCACGCCCGCCCTGAACACTCGTCGCTCACGGGAAGGGCGGGATTCTCTCGCTGCTACAGATAGACCCAGAAGATCGTGAAAAAGTGTTTACTCCGGGATTCTCTACGAAGTCTGGCGGGAGTGGGATGGGGATGGCGAGTGTTCGTCAAATCGTTGAGGAACATGGCTGGGAAATCGACATCGTAGAGCCCGAAACTCTTGACGGTGTGCGGTTCGAAGTTTTGGAATGAGTGGCTCTAGTCAACTGCCCGGGAGACGATCGAAGCAGAGGGGTTCCATCGGCGACTCGGCGAGGACTGGACATTCAGCGACATGGAGGTATAAGCTACCCATGACCGACATCACGGAGACACTCGAAGATGTCTCACCGGACGTCCTCCGCGCATTCCTCGCTCGGGAGTTGGCAGCCGACCCGGACCTCGAACAGCGATTCCACTCCTTTCTAGACACGTCGGATCTCGATATCTACGAACTGCGAGACGAGTACTCGAATCGGCCTGCGTTTCTCGACGAGCTAAAGAAAGCCGGGTTCTGACCTCGACCCCAGCGGCGTACGCCTCGCGGATCGCTCTTGCTTCGGCCCGTCCCTCGACTGTCGGTTCCCACAGGGCTGTCGTCCCGTAGTCTCCCCGTTCGAGGGGTGGTCCGGGTCGCTCGCGTTCGCCGGTACGCTCGATCAGGCCCTTCTCCTGTAGCGTCTGAGGGAACCAGCGTCTCGCGGATTTCGTGCTGTAATGACGACTCGCCCGGTGGACTCTCGTCCCGACGGTTCCTCGACCGTGCACCGAACGTTCAAAGGGCGAGGGGTCGCCACTGTCGGCAATGGCATCGGACGACCCGTCGGACAACCCCTATCTCGCGGACCCGCCGACCGACTTCGACCCGGTCGCGGACATAGACGAGGACGCGGCCCGCGAACAGGCCGAGCAGTTGCGCGAGGCGATCCGCTCTCACGACCACCGCTACTACGTCGAGAACGACCCCGTCGTCGGCGACCGGACCTACGACGCGCTGTTCGCACGGCTGGTCGACCTCGAGAAGACCTTCGACCTGCAGACCGAGGACAGCCCCACCCGGCGGGTCGGGGGCCCGCCGCGGGACGAACTCCCCGAGGTCGAACACGTCGCGCCGATGCGGTCGATCGACCAGGGCGGCGAGGCCGACGCGGTCCGCGAGTTCGACCGCCGGGTGCGCGAACGCCTGGCCGCGGAGTGGGACAGAGACGTCGACGCGGCGGTCGCGTACTACTGCGAACCGAAGTTCGACGGGCTCTCAGTCGAGGTGGTCTACGAGGACGGCCGCTTCGAGCGGGCGGCGACGCGGGGCGACGGCGAGGTCGGCGAGGACGTCACCGCGAACGTCCGGACCATTCCGGCGGTCCCGGAACGACTCCGGGGCGACTACCCCGACTTCCTGGCGGTGCGGGGCGAGGTGTACATGCCCGAACCGGCCTTCCAGGCGCACAACCGCGAGCTGATCGAGGCCGGCGAGGACCCATTCGCCAACCCGCGCAACGCCGCGGCCGGCACCCTCCGGCAGCTGGACCCGTCGGTGACCGCCGAGCGCCCGCTGTCGGTGTTTTTCTTCGACGTGCTCGCGGGCGCCGAGTTCGACACCCGCTGGGAGATGCACGAACGGTTCCCCGAGTGGGGGTTGCGGGTCACCGACCGGACGAGCGTCGTCGAGGGGGTCGAGGCGGCCACCGACTACCGGGACGCGCTGCTCGCCGAGCGCGACGACCTGGACTACGAGATCGACGGCGTCGTCGTCTCGGTGAACGACCTGGCGGCCTGTGACCTGCTGGGCCACACCAGTCGGGCGCCCCGCTGGGCCTTCGCCTACAAGTTCCCGGCCCGCACCGAGCGGACGACCGTCAGGGACGTCGTCGTCCAGGTGGGCCGGACCGGCCGGCTGACGCCGGTCGCACTGCTCGACCCCGTCGAGGTCGGCGGCGTGACGGTTTCGCGGGCGTCGCTGCACAACCCGGCCGAGGTCGAACGGCTCGGCGTCGGCGTCGGCGACGAGGTGCGCATCCGCCGGGCCGGTGACGTGATCCCGGAAGTCGCCGAGGTGCTGGACGGCGAGGACGGTCACTTCACCTTCCCCGAGACGTGTCCGGTCTGTGAGAGTCCCGTCGAGCGCGAGGGACCGATGGCGTTCTGCTCCGGCGGACTGGGCTGTCGTGCTCAGCGCGAGCGGGCCGTCGAGCACTACGCCTCCCGGAAAGGACTGGACATCGAGGGACTGGGCGAGAAGAACGTCCGGCAGTTGCTCGACGCCGGCCTCGTGGACGACGTGGCCGACCTCTACGAACTCGACGCCGACAAGTTGACAGACCTGGAGGGGTGGGGCCAGAAGAGCGCCCGGAATCTCGTCGTCGAGGTCGAGGCCGCCCGCGAGCCGCCGTTGTCGGAGTTCCTGGCGGCGCTTGGCATCCCGTCGGTCGGCGGGACCGTCGCGGCGTCGCTGGCCCGGCACTTCGGGACCTTCGAGGCGGTCCGGGACGCAGACCCCGAGGCCTTGCAGGCTGTCGAGGACGTCGGGCCGACAGTCGCCCGCGAGATACGGGACTTCTTCGAGAGCGAGGCCAACCGCGAAGTGCTGGACCGACTGCTGGCCCACGTCGACCCCCACCCCGCCGAGACCAGCGGGGGCGACGCGCTCGAGGGGCTAACCGTCGTGTTCACCGGGTCGCTCGACCGGTTCACCCGGGGCGAGGCACAGGACCTGGTCGAACGGGCGGGCGGAGCCGCGACGAGCAGCGTCTCCGGCAACACGGACTACCTGGTCGTCGGGGCGGATCCGGGCCAGCGCAAGCGCGAGGACGCCGCGGAACACGGCGTCGAGACGCTCGACGAAGCGGAGTTCGTGGCGGTCCTCGAGGAGTGCGGCGTCGACGTCTGACAGTGATTATTGTCGGTCTGTTCCGGATCGACCGCACGCAGTCGTGCGGTCGTACCGGTACATCGCAACAATCCCTATGAACTGGGTCACGCCGACGGGGACACGAAGGAGGGCCTACCCCTGCTCAGAGGTCGACCTGGTCGAAGGTGTAGTAGCTGACCGCGGCGGCGACGCCGACCCATGCCAGCAGGTAGACGAACACCGCGGCGTCCGAGAAGTAGAACGGGACGCCGCCTGCGCCGCCCTGACAGACGGTCTGGTTGCCGAAGAACCCGGGCTGGACCTCGGGTTGTCCGTTGAGTACGTCGGCACAGATGGTCTGCATGTCCTGCTCGCCCTGCGAGAACATGGCGAACCGGGCGCTCTGTGCGGTGTTTTCGCTCTCGCCAAGCATCGAGTTGGTCAGCGTCTTGTAGGCCTGCATCGGGTTGAGCAGCTTCAGGAACAGGACGATCTGCCACCGGCCCGGCCCGCTCAGACCGACGGTGTCCGAGAACCGACTGCCCAGCCAGTTGACGACCAGGTTCCAACTGAAGTTCAGGTAGATGTAGGCGACGGCACAACCGGCCAGCGAGTAGAGGTTCCGGGAGACGGCCCCGGAGATGCTGACCGCGATCGCGCTGATGACGACCACCAGCACGAGCGAGAACAGCACGAACCACAGGAACACCCCGAACTTGAACGTGAACGGGGAGAGTGCGAAAAACAGCGCGGTCAGCCCGAAGCCGATCGCACCGGGGACCGCGACGACGGCGGCCCTGCCGAGCACCTTCCCGACGATGACGTCGCGCCGGCTGAACGGCAGCGACAGCAGGAACTTCAGCGACCCGCTCTCTTTCTCCTTGGTGAGTGCCGCGTACCCGACGAACAGCACGACGATACTCATTACCAGCGTGACCGTGTCGAGGTAGAACTGCGAGATGAAAAACTGCATCCCGACGTCCGCTGCCCGGGCGTCGAGTTCCCCGGCGCTGTCGCGCTGCTCCCACCAGATCCGTGCGGCGGGGAAGACGAACAGCAGTCCGAAGACCAGTGAGAGCACCCACAGGCCCTTCGAGCGGACGGCGTCCTGGAACTCCTTTTTGGCCACGGCGTACCAGGTGAACTGCTGGCGCAGTGCCTCGTCAAGTACGGCGGGTCCCGAATCGGCGCTCATCGGCTCCCCTCCGTGTAGGACGCGAACAGTTCGTCCAGCGACGCCTCCTCGGTGTCGAAGGTCTCGACCTCGCCGCCGACGTTCTCGATGGCGGTCAGCACCTCCATCTTGACGTCGCCGGCGCCCTGGACGGTCACGGTCGTCCCGTTGACACGGACGCTGTCGACGCCGTCGACGCGCTCGGCCGCCTCGCCGACGCCGTCGACCGCCGACGCGAGCCGGACCGTCAGGACCGACTCCGCGCCGCTGGCCTCGCGCAGGCCCTCGACGGTGTCCGTGGCGATCACCTCGCCGTCCTGCAGGATCGCGACCCGGTCACACACCGCCTCGACCTGCCCGAGGATGTGACTCGAGAAAAACACCGTCGTCCCCTGGTCGCGTTCCTCGCGGACGATCTCGCGCATCAGCCGGGCGCCGTTGGGGTCTAACCCCGTCGAGGGCTCGTCCAGGATGAGAAGATCCGGGTCGCCGATCAGCGCCATCCCCAGCACGAGACGCTGTTTCATCCCTCTGGAGTAGCCTCCGGCCTTCCGGTCTGCCTCCTCGGGCGTGAGCCCGACTAACCCCTCGGGCAAAACGCCGGTCCGCTGGCGGATCGCCCGTGGCTCCTCCTGGGCGTCGTGTCCCAGGACCGTCGCCGTCCCCGACGTCGGACGGACGAAGTCGAGCAACACGTCGATGGTCGTCGTCTTCCCGGCGCCGTTTGGCCCCAGAAAGCCGAACACCTCCCCCTCTCTGACTTCCATGTCGACCCCGCGGAGGGCTGTCACGTCACCGAACGTCTTGGTGACGTTCTCGAGCTCGATGGCTGCCATAGGTGGAGGTGTTCGTCCCATCCCCTATATGTTTTCATGACATCTTCCGCACCGGACCCGCCCGTTCAGACCGGGTCGCCGGGGTCGTGGCGTTCGGCCATCGCGGTAGCCTGTGTCGCGTAACGGTCGCGGTCCTCGGCGGGCGTCGCCGCGAGTTTCTCGACCGGGACGTCCCTGGCGGCCGTCGTCTCCCGGCGCTGGAGCAACCGGAAGGACAGCTGTTTCGTGCGGTGGCGCTCGCCGTCTGTCGTCGCGTACACGAGCGTCACGAGGTTCTCCTGGTGGGAGTCGCGCTCGACCAGCCAGCACCGGACCGTCTGCTCGCCCATACCGACGCCTGGCGGCCCGCCCGCTTGTACCCGGCGGTTCGACTCGCGGGCGCGGTCCCCGCCCGCCGTCGCGCGCCGACCGGCGTCCGATTACAACTATTGATACTGCACGGACAGATTGATGCCGAGTTCGGCCCGAATACGGTGTGATGAAGGGCGTATTCGGCCAGCTTCGCGAACAGATCCAGGGCCGCGAGGGGCGGGGCTGGGCCGGGTCGGTCGACGACCTGCTGTTCGACGGGGAGCGGGTGCGCCGGTCGGTGTCGCTGGGCGACAACCGCGTGGTCGTCACCAGTCACCGCCTGCTGGCGTTTACTCCCGGGCGGACGGGCGAGAACTACCGCCAGGTCGACGTGCCAAACGTCACCGACGTCCGCGCGGGCAACGAGGGCGAGTCGGTGCTCGTCTTCCAGGCCGCCCGGATGTACCTCTACGGCGGGGTGTTGCTCGCGGTCGGTCTATTCGTCGACTTCGGCGCGTTCGTCCCGACGGACGTCTTCGGCGACGCCGGGGGGGCGACCGGAAAGCTCGGGCTCGGGGGGCTGTTCGGGCTCATGCAGCAGTTCCTCGCGCTCATCGCCCAGCTCGACGCGTTCGCGCGGCTGATCGGCGCGCTGCTGGTGTTGTTCGGCGTGTTCATCACCGCCGTGTACATGCTCACCCGCGACCGGGTGCTGGTCGTCTCGCTCGCCGGTGACAACCCGAACATCACGGTGCCGGCCGACGACGAGAGCGACGTCGACGACGCCGTCACGGCTCTGGAGTCGGTCCTGTTCGACCCGGGCGCCGGGGGGGCGACCGAACCGACGGCCCCGGACACAGGGTTCAAATCCGACGACCCGCTATGACGCGCTGATGGACGCCGACGCCGTCCGGGAGCGGGCCGGTGACCTGCGGGCCGAGCCCGGGGTGTATCAGTTCCTCGACGGCGACCGGGTACTCTACGTCGGCAAGGCCGTCGACCTGCGGTCACGGGTGCGGTCCTACACCGACCCGCGGAGCGAGCGCATCCGCCGGATGGTCGCCGCGGCCGACGGTCTCGACGTGGCCGTCACCGACACCGAGACCCAGGCGCTCCTGCTTGAGGCCAACCTGATCAAGCGCCACCGGCCGCGGTACAACGTCCGCCTGAAAGACGACAAGTCCTACCCGCTGGTCCAGCTGACCGACGGCGAGTTTCCCCGGATCGAGATCACCCGCGACCCCGACCCCGGCGCGACGGTGTTCGGCCCCTTTACTGACAAGGGCCGCCTCGAGACCGTCATCAAGGCCGTCCGCGAGACCTACGGGCTACGGGGCTGTTCGGACCACAAGTTCGCCGGCCGGGACCGCCCCTGTCTCGACCACGACATCGGCCTCTGTTCGGCGCCCTGCGTGCCGGACGGGGCCGGCGCCGAGACCTACCTCGCCGACGTCGCGGCCGTCGAGCGCTTCTTCGAGGGCGAGACGGGCGTGCTGGCAGACCCCCTGCGGCGGGAGATGGAGGCCGCCGCCACCGACCGGGCGTTCGAGCGGGCCGCGAACCTCCGGGACCGGCTCGACGCCGTCGAGGCCGTCCACGGCGGCGGTGGCGAGGCCGTCTACGGCGGCGGAGCGGGCACTGGCGGCCAGCGGGACGATGCCGACGGCGAGCGGGCCGTCGACGTGCTCGGCGTCGCCGTCGAGGGGGAGACGGCGACGGTCGCGCGCCTCCACAGCGAGGACGGCAAACTCGTCGCCCGCGACCGCCACACGCTCGACGCGCCCGCTGGCGAACACGCCGGCGCCGTGCTCGCTGCGTTTATCACCCAGTTCTACGCCGAACGCGACCTGCCCGACGCGGTCGTCTGTTCGGATCACCCCGAGGACGAGGACGTCCTGGCCTGGCTCGACCGCGAGGGCGTCGCCCTGCGCGTGCCCGGGGCCGGCCGGGAAGCGACGCTGGTCGACCTCGCGCTGAAAAACGCCCGCCGGCGCGACCGCCGGGAGGACGAGGGCGCGGCCCTGGCGGACGCACTCGGCCTCGACGGCCGGGTCGAACGCCTGGAGGGGTTCGACGTCAGTCACGCACAGGGCCGGTCGGCCGTCGGCAGTAACGTCACGTTCGTCGACGGCGACCCCGAGAAGGGCGACTACCGTCGCAAGAAACTCGCCGACGACAACGACGACTACGCGAGCATGCGGGCGCTGGCCCGCTGGCGGGCCGACCGCGCCGTCGCCGGCCGGGACGACCGCCCCGACCCGGACCTGCTGGTGGTCGACGGCGGCGAGGGACAGCTCGGCGCGGCCCGGGACGCGCTCGCGGCCGCCGGCTGGGACGTGCCGGCCGTGGCGCTCGCCAAGGAGGAGGAACTGGTCGTCACGCCCACCGGCGTCTCCGACTGGGACGACGACGCCCCCCAGTTACACCTCCTCCAGCGGGCCCGTGACGAGGCCCACCGCTTCGCCGTCCAGTACCACCGGACGCTCCGGGACGACGTGTCGACGGTGCTCGACGACGTACCCGGGGTGGGCCCCCGGACCCGCACGGCGTTGCTCCGGCGCTTTGGCTCCGTCGAGAACGTGCGGACGGCCTCGGAGGCGGAACTGCGTCGCGTCGACGGCGTCGGCCCGGAGACGGCCCGTACCCTCACAGAACGGCTCTAGGGACGCGGGTCGTGACGGGTCACCCGCGTTGGAGCGGTCGGTCGGGGTTGCGCCAGTGGTCGACGCCGCCGCCGACGACCAGACCGAGAGCGAGTACAGTGACAGCGAGGTGGAACTCGCCGAACCAGACCGGGACCCAGGAGAACGTCCCGCGCAGGCCGGCGACGGCGAGGGTCAGTCCCGGGATACTCGACCCGGTGTCGGCGACGTCCGTCCCGTTCCCGTCGGCCGTCTCGAGGGTGACCGTGTCGTCCGACCTGTCGGTGCCGTCGGGCGACGCCTCGTAGGGACCGGCCATCTCGCCGTACGGGAGGCGGTCGGCCTCGTACGGGATGTGGGGGTTGTCGCCGGGTTCGCCCGTGCTGATGCTCCAGACGACCCTGCCTTCGCGGGTCACCTCGAAGACCCGGCGGTTCAGCGAGTCGGTGACGAGCACGTTCCCGTTGGGGAGCACGTCGGCGTCACGGGGCCAGTCGAGTTCGATCCCGCCGGCCTCGCGGAGCACCCAGGCCGGTTCCCAGGAGCCGTCCTCGGTCCGCTGGAGTTCGACCACGCGGTCGTTGCCGCTGTCGGCGACCATCACCGCACCCGGTCCGAGCCACTGTGGGTTGTGCTGTTCGGAGATCACCGACGGGTCGCCACAGCGAACGTCGCCGTCGTCGGCGCCGTCGAAGTCGTCGAGTCGGCCACTCGCCAGACAGCTCTCGTCGCTGGTCCCGCGGTCCTCGTTGACCACCTCGACGACACCCTCGCCGCGTTCGAGCACGACCAGCTGGTTGGCGTTGCGGACCGAGACGAGAAATCGGTCCTCGTCGATGACGTCGACGTCGTTGATGTGCAGCCAGTCGCGCGCGGTCGGGTCCGGCGGCGCGTCGTACCGCTGGGATGCGTTCCACTGCCACGCGGTCGTCCCGTTCTCGACGACGACGACCCGCTCGTCGGCCATGTCGACGAACACGTACTCGTCGTCGCTCACGTGGTCGACGGCGTGGACCTCGCTGTCGGTCAGGCGCTTCACCGGGAAACTGTACTCCGCGACGATGCCGGGACCGTCGGTGCCAGTGGGGTCGATGTGTCGGAAGCCGGTGCGGGCACACGGTGACTCGTAGTCACCGCAGTCGCTCGCGGACTCGTCGGCGGACGCCGCCAACACTGTGTCGTCGGGGAGCATCGACACCTCGAAGTAGCTGTCGGCGCTCGATTCGCGCCACTCCTCCGTCGTGCCGGAGTACGCGCGAACGTTCCCGCCGCCGACCCACTTCCCCTGGACGCCGACGAGGGTCCGCGGATCTACCGACGAGGCCGTGTCGGTCCCGCCGGACACCGCTGTCCCGTTCGCTGTCGGCGTCCCGACGGGTTCGGCGCCGGCGACGGTCCGGGAGGGTGCCGTCGCCGCGCCGACGACCAGCACCACGACGAACAGTCCGGCGCCGAGGAGAGCAAGCGCCTGACCGCGCGAGAGGGCCATTCTGACGGAGATGGGATCTTTCCGGAGATAAGTTTTCGGATACGGCGACACCTTAGCGCTCGACGGTCGCGACAGTGCGCCGCTCGTCGCCGTGGACGTGGACGACGGTCACGGTGTCGGGGAGGCCGCGCGCGAACGTTATCATCGCCTCGTAGTCGATCTCGGCGATGCAGTCCGCACACGCCTGGTCCTCGTCGGCCGTCCGGACCGAGACGACGTCGACGGTCAGTTCGTCCCCCTCCGGGTCGTAGGTCGCCGCGTCGAGTTCGGCCGTGTAACACGCCTGACTCCCGTTGGTCGTCCCGGTGACGTCGACGGACTCGTCCTCGAAGGCGACTTCGGCCTCGTCGACGTACCGCCCACAACCCGCCTCCGTCACCTCGAACGACCGGTCTGTGACCGACGTCTCCGGCGTGTCGGTCGGCGGTTCCGGCTGTTCCTCGGTCGGCGATTCCGCCGGTTCCTCGGTCGGTTCGGGTGTATCCTCGGACATAGTCTCGGTCGGTTCGTCGGTTCCCGCGCCCGGGCCGGGCTCCTCGCCGAGACAGCCGGTCACGGCGAGCGCACACCCACCGGCGATTCCGGACAGGAGACGCCTTCGGTTCATGTGCGAGGTGACGACCCCTCGAACAAAAGACGTTGGTATGGATCAAGCGAGCGTTTGATGCCACCCGGATCGTAACCCCTTTACTCGGGTCCGCGCTACGGGAAGACGAGTCCGGGTAGGGTAGTGGACTATCCTCTTGGCTTGCGGAGCCAGGGACCGGAGTTCAAATCTCCGTCCGGACGTGTCAACCCGGTTCTGTGTGGCGATTATCGTCTCCTTGGCGAATGCCACATCCATGTTCACGAAAGCCAAGGCGATTGCGCGACATCCCCCGATACGGCTGTCGTCTTGCGGTTACGCCGATCTATCGGGCCAGAGAGGTGTCGTCCTATGAGCATTGACGGAATTCCAGTCGTCCCGGAACCGACACAGGACCGACTGGAGGACCGGAAACTGGTCGACTACCGCGACCATCGGGAACGCTTCATCGAGTGGTGCCTATCGCTCGGGAAGAACCCGAAGGCTGCTGAGGGATACAGTCCCTACACAGTCAAGAACCGTGCGTACCGGACAGACACGTTCTACCGGTGGGTCTGGGATGAGACTGGGTCGTACACAACTCAGGTAACCCACGAGCACGCCGACGACTACACACGCGAGCTGGCCTACGGCGACTCGTCGGCGAGCCACAAAGCGGACACTCAGAAAGCGTTGAAGATGCTCTTCCGCTGGCGCGCGGACGCACTGGGTGAAGAAGAATGGGAACCGAAACTCGTCTTCAACGACAACTCGTCGAAGGCAACCCAGCAGGACTATCTCACGCACGACGAGCGCAAGCAGATCCGCGAAGCCGCGCTCGACTACGGCAGCATTCCCTCGTATAACACAGTCGGCCCAGACGATCGGATCGCGTTACGTTAGAGGATGAGGCGTTCGACTTCAGAGTGTTTATGGCCGAAACCGAACCCCTCAGCGGTAGTAT
>PXQN01000026.1 GCA_003021305.1 Halobacteriales archaeon QH_10_67_22
TGTGAGATGCTCGACGACGACACCGGCCGGGCGCTCGCCCCGGCCGCCGCCCGCGCCTACGCCGACCGCCACGGCCTCGTCTACGTCGAAGGTCGCGACCTGGTCGCCGCGCTCGGGTGACCGAACGACCACCTCGTCCCGGCAGCACCCGGGCGCACAGACGACCCGATACACCCCCGGCGACAGCCCCGTGTCGACTCCCCGGGGATCCTTATCGGCTCCGTGTCGTCACTTCACAGCCGCCCTCGGTGACGATGACGGTGTGTTCGCGCTGGCTGACGAGACAGCCCGCCTCCTCTTTGAGCACCGGGTAGCCGTGGACGATGTCGTTGCGCTGGAGCCGTCGCAGCGCCATCGAGGCCCGGGAGACGTCGATCCAGCGTGCGGCGAACGGCAGGGTCCGGAACTCCTCGGTGACCTGTTCTAGGGCCTGGCGGGCGCTGCGGTCCCGGACAGAGCCCTCGCGTTCGAGCGAGTAGATCTCTGTCCGACTGCCCTCCTGGACCTTGCCGCGGCCGTCGGTCGCGAACGGCTCGATGGCGACCACGTCGCCGACCTCGAGTTCGACGCTCTGTGACACTGCGCGGTTCGGGATGTTCGGCGCAGTGTGCTGGTCGTAGTGGCCCAGGCCGTGCCCGGTGAGGTTCACCACGGGGTTGTAGTCGTAGCTCTCGATGGTCTCCTCGATGGCGGCGCCGATCTCGCCGGTCTCGACGCCGGGTTCGACGACGTCCAGCGCCGCCGACAGCGCCTCCTCGCTGGCCGCGACGAGGTCGTCGGTGCCGGTGAAATCCACGGTGATCGCGGTGTCTGCCAGCCAGCCGTCGATGTGGACGCCGATGTCGAGTTTCACCATGCTCTCGCCGATGGTGCGGTCGTCGTCCGGGCCGGCGGCCCCGTGGGCGGCCTCCTCGTCAACGCTGATGTTGACGGGAAAGCCCGGTTCGCCGCCGAGTTCGCGGATGCGGTCCTCGATCCACTCGGTCAGTTCGAGGTAGCCGGTGTCGACCTCCACGCGCTCGGCGGCCTCGTCGCGCACCTGCGCGAGTATCTCGCCGGCCTCCCGGTGTTTCTCGTATTTCTCGGCGGCAAGGTCCACGTCGCTCATGTCCGCCGGTTTGATCCGGGTACTCAAAGGGTTTCCGTCGCGAGGACGGGGCTCCGGTCCGTCGTAAGGACGGGGCTCCGGTCCGTCGTAAGGACGGGGCTCCGGCCCGTCGCAAGGACGGGGCTCCGGCGCAGCAAGAGCGCGGGTGCCAGTCCGCCACCGGAGCGGCAGTCACGGCCACGCGGCCGTCGCTCTGGACGGCACCGCCGACGCCGGCGTCGAACCGGGGGTCGGCTTCGAGGACTCGTACGGCCGCACAGACCGCGTCCAGCGGCGTCGCCGTCTTACCGCCGCGCTCGGCCGCGGTCGCGAGTGTCGTCCCCCGCTCGGCGGGGGCGTCGGGTGGGGACCCGGCACCGCCGTGGACCAGGAGTTGCACACCCGACGCCCTCGGCCAGGGGTTCTCGCCGTTCTGACGGCGGGATGTGACGGAATTTATGTGTGGACACGTCAGCAGGTAGTACATGGACCACGCAGAGGCGGGCCGGACCTGCCGGGGGATACTGGACGCCGTCGGGGCGGCCGTCGTCGCCGACGAGGCGTTCCTCGAACGCGTCCTCACCGGCGTCCTCGCCGGGGGCCACGTCCTCCTGGAGGACGTCCCCGGGACGGGCAAGACGCTGACTGCCCGCTCGTTCGCGGGCGCGCTGGGGCTCTCGTTTTCGCGGATCCAGTTCACGCCGGACCTGCTGCCGGCGGACATCACCGGGTCGAACGTCTTCGACGAGGCCACCGGCGAGTTCGAGTTCGTCCCCGGCCCGGTGTTCGCCAACGTCGTCCTGGCCGACGAGATAAACCGCGCCCCGCCGAAGACCCAGGCCGCGCTCCTGGAGGCGATGGGGGAGCGACAGGTCACCGTCGACGGCACCACCCACGAGTTGCCCGACCCGTTTTTCGTCATCGCCACGCAGAACCCGATCGAACAGGAAGGCACCTTCGGGTTGCCCGAGGCCCAGCGCGACCGCTTCACGCTCAAACTCTCGATGGGCTACCCCGACGCCGACGAGGAACGCACTCTGATCGACCGACGCGCCGACCGCCGGGCCCGGTCGCCCAGCGTCGACCCGGTGGTCGACACCGAAACCGTCCGGGCGTTACAGACAGTGCCCGAGACGGTCGCGGTCGACGGGAAACTGCGGGACTACGTCGTCGACCTCGGGCGGGCGACCCGGACGGACGACCGCGTCGCGGTCGGCGTCTCGCCCCGCGGCGTCCAGCGACTGTTCGAGACGTCGCGCGCGGCGGCGGCCGTCGAGGGGCGGCGGTACGTCGTCCCCGACGACGTGCGCTCGGTCGTCCACGCGACGTTCGCCCATCGCCTCGTGCTGACGACCGAGGCCGACGTCCAGGGCGCGACCGCGTCGGCCGTGGTCGACGACGTCCTCGAGGCGGTGCCGGTGCCGGCGGTCGACGGTTCACCGTAGCGCGAGCGCGGTGGCGACGAACCCGACGACGACGACGGCGAACGCGACCGGCAACGCCGGGCCGGTGACGACCGGTAACCAGTCGGTGACGGCGAGCGCGGCCCGGACGCCCGCGGCCAGTCCCGCTCCGAGAACGACCGTCACACCGAGGTGAAGCACGACCGGCCCGGTCGCGGCCCCGGGACCGACCTCCCGACCCAGCGTGACCCCGTACTCGCCGGCGTCCCAGACGACGAAACACGCGACCAGGCTCGCGATGGCGAGCACCCCCCCGGCGCCCGCCGGGACCGCGAAGGCAGCGGCGACGAACAGTCCCGCCGCTGCGAGCGCCGGTCCGAGGGCACGGTCGGGAACCGACCCGACCGACGAGCCGAGCGCGAGGGCGAACGACCCCGCAGTGGCGACCCCGGCGAGGCCGGCCGCGACCACGAGACCGACGGCGGCCGTTCCGAACGCCGACAGTATCGCATCGGCCTGGCGTTCGAAACCCTCGGCGTGCGCGCCCGGCAAGCGCTCGACGACGAAGCCGACTGTCGGTTCGACGACGACGCCGTGGGTCGCGACGACCAGTCCGACGACCACGACGCCGCCGACGAAGGCGCTCGCTTCGGCTGCGAGGTCCTGGCGCGTGGCCCCGGCGGCCAGTCTGAGCAGACCGACGCTCCCGACGAACAGTGCCGCCGCGACGAGACAGCCCGCGGCGAGCGCTCGCAGGACGTCGCTCCCCGTCACCGCGGCGAGGAGTCCGTACAGCGGCCCCAGCCACCGACCGAGGGCGGTCTGGTCGACGACGAACTCGACGAGCGACACCGGGACGAGCGCCGCCGCGACGACGACCGCCCGGCGGCCACGGCTCCGGACCCGTTCGACGACGCGTCGGACCCGGTCGCGGGACGCCGCCGGCAGCACCGCGACGGGGAGTCGGTCGACGGCGGCGACCACTGCGACCGCGGTCAGCGTCCACACTACCAGGAACGTGAACAGGTGCGTGCGGCCGGGGACCGGCCACAGAAGCGCGCCAAGGACGCCGTTGACGACGCCGATTCCGGGGTCGAGGACGCCCTCGTTCGCAGGGTCGGTCAGCGACGGGAGGATCGACAGCGCGCCGACAGACAGCACCAGTGCGACGGTTCTGAGCGACGTCTCGGCGTGCTCGCGGGCGGTCTCGCCCCGGAGCAGGCCGCCCGGACTGGCGAGCGCGCCGGCCATCGCTATCGTCGCGCCGCCGGCCGCGATTGCCGCGCTCGCGACGTCGAGACTCCGGGGCCGGACCTGCGAGGCGTCCGGCACCGGGAACGCCCGGGCGACCAGCACGAGCGTCGTGATCCCGACGGCGACTGCGATACCGGCACCGACGACCGGTGCGAGCGCCCCCACTAGAGCAGTGGACGCCCGGTCGCCCTCGCGGTCGACCAGCCACAGGCTCAGGGCGAACAGACAGCCCGTCCCGACTGCAGCCAGGGACGACACCACCGGCCCGACCCGCGCCAGCAACACCCCGGCGAATACGACGGTGACGACCGCGACCACCGCCGTCGTCGACCAGGGTGGCGACTCGTCACGGTCGTCTGTCATCGCTCCCCTCCCACGAGGTGCGCGACGGCGTCGGCCAGGGCGACGTCGAGCGCGTCACCCGGCGTCCACTCGACCGTCGTCGCGCCGGCCGCCTCGAGGTCACGCCGGCGCAGTCGCCGCTCGGCGGCGGCGACCCGCCCGCCCACCGATCCCGTTCCGGTCACGTCGGGCGTGAGGACTGTCACGGGATACTCCTGTGACCGCAGCGTCCGGACCAGCGACGACGGCCGGTCGTCCAGCAACGGCGTCACCACCAGAACCCGGGCCGACGCCGGGAGTGCGGCGAGCAACAACAACTCGCGCTCGCTGGCCGCTTCCGGCGACAGTCCCTCGGCGTCCTCGCTGTCGAATCCCCCCGATCCGTGACCGTCGAACCCCGTGGATCCGTGGCTAGCCGCCGAGTCCGTCGGGTCGTGACCGTCTTCGGGTTCTGTCGGGTCGCGACTGTCGTCGGGGTCCGATGTGGGAGTGTGTTCGGCAGTCCCATCGTCCGTTCGGGCGTCCGTCCGCGTCTCGGTCGTCTCTCCATCGGTCCGTCCGCCGACGCCGCCGTCGGCCGTCGAGTGGGCGTTCCCGCCGCCTGCTGTCACTGCGGTGCCGACGGGACTGGTCGATGTCGCGTCGTCGGTGTCGTCCTCGTATCGCGTCCCCGAGACCGCACGGACGGCGGCGAACACCGCGCGTGTGGCCTCGGTCGTCTCGGCGGTGTCCCCGTCGGCCCAGGGGAACCCGCCGGGTCGGACCGGGACGGGCACCTGTTCGTCCTCGAGTCCGAGCGCGGTCACGCTCGTCACGACGCCGGCGCCGGTCAGGGACTCGTAGAGGCGCTCGCCGGCGTACCCACAGAGGTCCGCACCCGTCGGTACGCCCGGCCGGGGCGACACCCGCCCGACCGGCCGGGCGTCAACGACCAGCACCGTGCTGACGGCGCGCTCCTCGCGAAAGGAGACGGTCCTGAGGTCGCCCGTCTTGGCGAACCGTCGCCAGTGGATCCGGGTCCGGGGGTCGCCCGGGCGGTACTCCCGGGTGGCGTGGAACTCGACGCCCGGGCCGCCGCTATCGGTCGGGTGCGTGCCCGCCCGGAGCGGCGTGACCGACCCGAGTTCGCGGTCGGACAGCGGCGACAGACAGGCCACCGTCGCGTCGCCCGCGACCGCGACCGTTTCGGTGCGGACCGCCGACCCGGCCAGCGAGCGGATCCGGACGACAGCCGGGTCGAACGCGAACTCGCCGCGCCTGGCGACCAGCGTGTACGTGACCGTCGCGGACTCGCCGGGTCGCAGCGTCGCGTTCAGTCGGGGTGGTCCCCCGGTGACGGTGAGTTCGGCCGGGACGCCGTCGACGACGCGAACGTCGGGCAGCGTCGCCTCGCCGTCGTTCGTGACCGACAGCGTGACCCGTACTCGCTCACCGGGCGTCGGTCTGGCGTCGTGGACCGTCCGTTCGACCCGGACGGCAGCGTCGGACGGGACGGTCGACAGCCCACCGGAGAGAACGTACCCGAGGGGAACCAGCGTCGCCACCAGCAACAGCGGCGATGTGTACAGGAACCCCAGCGCCACCAGCGACAGCGCCGCTACGGCACCGACCCGCCAGCGCGGGCGCCGCGCGTCGGTCACGCCACACCCCCAAGGGGCGAGTCGTCGGGGTCGAGGGCTTCGAGCGCCGCGACCGTCCGGTCGATACGTCGCTCGCGTTCGCGCTCGGGTGCCAGCCAGTGTCTGACCCGCGCGACCGCTGGCTGGTCGGGGCCGTCGGGACCGCCGAGAAACGCCGCCGCCACCGGGTCGTCCGTCCACCGCCCCGTCGCGACCGCCTCCCTCGCCGTTCGCCGGTCGTCGGTGTCGGCCGCGAGCGTCGCGACGACGAGGGTTGTGAGTCGGTCGCGAACGTCATTGAGTGCCGTCTCGTCGCCAGCGACCGCACGCGCGACCGTCGCATCGACGCCGCTGGCGGTCCGTGGCGTCGTGTCGACGACGCACTCGGGCGGTCCGCCGAGCGTCCGCTCGAAGCGCTCGTGGGCCGTCCCGTCGCCATCGACGACTCGCTCGCCGCTCGGGACGAGTGCCGAGGCGACCAGCGACGCCGTCACGACCGCGCCGCCGGCGAGCAAGACCGGCCCCGCGCCGACCGACGAGAGCAACCCGACGACGGGGTCCGGAAGGAGGAGCCGCGTGACCGACGGCACGGCGACGACGACCGCGCCGACGACGGTCACGACCGCACCGGCCAGTCCGACTGCGGTCCTGGTCCGCATCAGGAGTCGTCCCCCGCTGTCGCGTCGTCCCTCGTCGCGGAGCGTCCGGACGGCCTCGGCGGGCAGGTCGTCGACCGCGATGGCGTGTGTCGCCAGCTGGCCGGGCGTCCGCGTCCCGGGGTCGGCGACCGACACGTGGTCGAGAAACCGCGTCCACGCCTCGCGAACCGTCATCCCCGGGCCGTCAGTCCCGGTCGAGTCCAGGGCCTGCTCCGGGCCGGCGTCGCCGGTCCGTGCGGACGCGACGACCCCGGAGAGACCAGTCACCCGGCCCGAGAGCGACCCGAGCCACGCCCGTAACGCTTCGGCGAGTGTCGCTGGCGAGCGGTCGCCGGTCGACAGTGCCCGGAGGTGGATAGCCGTTCGTCGGGCGCGCCCGACCGCGAGAGCCAGCAGGCGCTCGACGGCGACGGCGACGCTCACGCACAGTCGAACCAGCGTGCGAGCGCCGTCGGACGCCGCCGCCCGGACCGTCGCGGGGAGGTCGCGAACCCCGCCCTCGCGGCCCACCGCTGCGACGACACCCCCGGCGACGAGTGCGAGCGCGGCCCCGACGAGGACGACCAGGTTCGCGAGCGGGTTCGAGACCGTCGTGCGTGTCGTCTGATCGCCGGTAGTCACGACGACCGGCACCGATGTCGCGGCCGGCAGCGTCGCAGCGAGTGTCCCGTTGGGGCCGGTCGTCCCGACGGTGTCACCGCCGACCCTGACGGGGATGCCGGCGGTCGGTTCGCCCCCGACCGACGCCGTCACCTCGACGGGCGTGCCCGCGACCGGTACCGGCAACCGGGGGTCGGTCGCCACCGTCAGTTCGCCGAGCGTCACTGTCCTGCTGGCGAGGACCGCGCCGCGCTCGGCCCGGACGGTGACGTTCCCCGGCGTCGACGGGAGGGTGACCCGGATCCGGCCGCTATCGTCCGTGGACCCGACCCGCTCGCCGTCGACCGTGACCGTCGCGTCCTCGACCGGAACGCCGGCCACCGTCGCCGTCATCACGACCGGCGACCCGGTCCGGCGGGGACCGCTGACGACCAGGGTCCCCTCGGTGTCGAGATCGACTGTCTCGGTCGCGTCGTCGGCGTCGGGACCGCCCCCTCTGGGGTCGCTGCTCCCCGAGACCTGCCCGCCCGACGTGCGCACCGTCACCGTCTCGGCGTACGGGAGTGTCGCGACGACACGCCCCTCCGCGTCGGTCTGCCCGACTCGCTCGCCGTCGACGGTGACTGTCGCGTCGACGACCGGGTCGCCGCCGTCGGTCACCGACACCGCGACGGTGCTGCCGGCGGTGGTCCGGTTGAGCGACACCGCAGGCGAGTCGTCCCGTGCTGGCGTCGGGGTCCGTGTCTCGTCGGGGGGTGGCTGGTCGGGCGTCTGTGGCTGGTCGGGGTTGGGCGTGTCGTCCGGAGTCGACGAGTCGGTCGGACTGCCCGCGTCGGGCGGGTCGTACTCGTCGGTCTCGTTGGTCGCCTCGATGCGCTGGCGCTGGCGTTCGATCCGGTCGCTGGCGGGCGTCGGGTCGAAGCGCACCCAGCCCACGTCGGTGAAGTACACCTCGACCCAGGCGTGGGCGTTCATGCCGCGCACCCGGTAGCTGTCGTCGCCCACCCGTTCGCCCGGGGAGTAGCCGACGACGTACCGCGCCGGGACGCCCTGCGAGCGCAACATCGTGACCATCGACGTGGCGAAGTACTCGCAGTACCCCGCGTCCATCTCGAAGACGAACTGCCTGGCCACGTCGTCCTCGGGCGGCTCGACCGTCAGCGAGTACTCCTTGTTCGATTCGAGCCACTCCTCGACCCGGACCGCCGTCTCGTAGGGCGTGCTCGCGTTGCCGGTGATCCGGTCGGTGTGGGGGCCGATCTCGGCTGCCGTCTCCTCGGGCAGTTCCGTGTAGCGCTGTTCGACCGCCTCGGGATAGTCCCGGCCGCTCGTCGCTAGCACCGAACTGTCCCGGGGCGGTCGACTGCTGACGCCCGAGTAGGTCGTCCCGGCCGGCAACGGCGTCTCGGCGGTCGCGACGCCGTCCGCGACGGCGAGGCCGGACGGGCCGTCGACCGACGTCGGTCGCCACACTGTCGGCGGCGACGAGGCGGCCTGTGCGAGCGTTACCTCGTAGCTGACCGTCGCGCCCGTCGCCGGTGCTCGCACGTCGCTGTCGGCCGTGCGCTCCCAGCCGTCGCCGGTGTAGGTGTCGTAGGCGCCGGTCCGCCAGTAGCCGGGCCGGTCGCTCTCGACCGTGAAGTGGACGTCGGCGTTGAGCGACCGGAACGTGCTCTCGTTGCCGATCGACCCGCCGACTGACTGGCGGTCACCGGCGCCGAGCGCGCCCAGATCCCCGCCGCCACCGCTCGCTCGCCCGTCGTCCCCGCTGTCACGTTCGTCGGGTGGAACCGGGACGAGCGACTCGGCGGGTGGACTCCCGCTCCCTGCGGCCGACAGCGCCGGGACCAACGCCGCCGCCAGAACCGCGGCGCCGAGACAGACCACTACGAGTGCGACCGTCGCGTAGTCGCGTCCGGCGTCCTCGCGCTGTGTGGCGGCCGCGTCGGCGTCGCTCATGCGTCAGAACTGGCGGGCTGGAAGGGCACGCGACACGTCCCGCGCTGGCCGAACCATTTGTCCGGGAAAAGTCTGCCAGCGTCAAATATTTCGTGGTTCGACCGGGAGGGAAACCGGTTTATTTCCGGGCCGGGGAGTGACGGCCATGATAGACGGGTCGGAGTGTCCGGAGTGTAGCGGCCACGTCAGCACGGGTGACGGGTCGACGTACGTGTGTGACGACTGTGGCCGGGAGTACGACGCTGCCGACCTGTTTCTGCCCTGACCTTCGCTGTCTAGCGTTTCGTAACCCTTTTTTTCTCCCTCCGCGGACTCGGAGACGCGCCGCCTTAGCTCAGACTGGGAGAGCACTCGACTGAAGATCGAGCTGTCCCCGGTTCAAATCCGGGAGGCGGCATATTCTGATAGTGATTATTGTCGGTCTGTTCCGGATCGACCGCACGACTGCGTGCGGTCGTACCGGTAAATCGCTACAATAATTACTATGAGACCGCAACCGCGACAAATGCCTGCAGAGCTGTGAGATATTTGCGAGAGGGGGGTCGTAAACTGACCATCATTTGAGTTGAGATTCTCGAACTCCTCGCCAACACTGACAAGATGATTTCTAACTATAGAATTCGGCGGGCCCTTCGTACCTCATCGGTCCCCGGCACCTCAGCCCTTTGTGTCGCGCGCACCGGAACTGATGACGCCACCCCGGGCCATGACTACGATTTCAACTGTGAATTGTACAGACATTAAATGGGCTCTGCAGGGACTGTCACAACTGGCACCACCAGCAGGCCAGCGGTGACGACCTGCCGGTCACACCACAGAAGTTGTTGCGCGCACCGAGGACGAATGCGTTCGCCGCGCCCGCGAGCGTGGCTGTGACCGGCCGGCGGCTGCAGAGGTGTTTGACGTCGCCGGGCGGACTGCCTGGCACAAAGAAGCTCGTGTCTGGGCCTACGAATTCCCGCTGGCGGCCCTGGAGAGTCACCGGTAGCAATCGGCCAATGACAAGGAGGTGGCCGAGCAAGTCGTAGACGCTCCATCGACCGTTGGTGACGGCGATGACGGTGACGAGAGCCAGCAGCCGCTTGCTGATATGACCGTCACTGTCGAGGGTCAGGATGATGGGGGCGCCGAGTCGACTGCGGTGACGGCCACAGATGGTGGCGACAAGACTGACGGTGACACCCACATCAAGCAAGCCATCGACGCGTTGGAGGCGCTGCGGGCGGCCGTCTAGAGGTTAGGTATGGGACTCCCACTCGGTCCAGCACGCGGGCCGTGTGGTGTAGGCTCGTATATCATTTTACGGTGAATTTCGTGAGCTTTTCCTGATGTGTGCGGTTCATGACATCAAGCAATCGCTGGAACAGTGAAACCAAGCTACGTCTGGCGATTCACCACGGCCTCATCGTCTGGTATCTCATGACCACGGTGTGTGAAATTTGTTCGAACAACAGACAATAGACTAATCGACTCTCTTATCGGAAACGATACAAAAACGATTACCGATTCTGTCGACGCCCGTTGTCCGCTTGCGTCTGCTTTTCCTTTTGATCTTGACTCTCATTTTCTGTCGCTGATTCAGTCTTTTCCTTACCGTCCACACGAGTTTCGAGTTCCTTCTTCGATACATCGTGCTCCTCACGGAGTTTTTCTTCTACTCGATTCTGTGCACGGTTTGCGACTTCTTTGACCGATTCCAGTGGCTGTGCCTTTTTAGGCACATCATCGAACCCACGTTTGTCTCGGAACCACGTGTACACGTCTGACTCTTGATTAACCGCCTCTTGTTCGAATTCTTCTACAGTGTTCTCCAGTTTTCCAGCCTTTTCCCACAAATCGACAAGATTGTCTTCGCTAATATCTATCCGGTTCAGTTGACTTGGTAACTCACCGGACTGGAGGTTGAATTGGGCTATCTCTTTTTCTAGCCCCTCGTACTTGGCCGGTCCAGTCCCCCCACCTTCTTCGAGCTTCCGACGTAGAGTGTCGAACTGGCTTATAGCTTGGTTCTGTGCGTACTCACAGTGGCCAACTTCAGTACACACCTGTTTTTGTACGTTAGCGGTTTGAGTCCTACTGTTTGAAAGACTGAGGAAATTTTTAGCAGTCGTCATGCTAATTGTCCTAGATTCTCCAAGATCTATCGTGTCCTTATCATGATCGCAGCCGTTTTTTTCCCTCATGATAGCTTCTCTACTGCAGTAGTGACGCGATCTGCTGGAAGAGAGTTTGACTCATGATCCTCGAGAACCATTCTGATTCCGTCGGTATTAGTATCTGGTTCGATTGTAGTTTCAATAACAATATTTACCAAAGCTTCGGACGCTGCGGAACGGATTTCTGGGAAGTCACTCTCGATGAAATCTATCAGTGGAGCTAATTCTTCGTTTCCAACAGGATCTCGATTCGTGACTGACGCAAGGTACGCATCCATCGCAGAATCTGCAGGGGTATCAGCCGGTGAAGCGGCGATACCCTGTATAAATGCTTCTAAATCACTCTTATTTACATCAACCCCTTCATTCGCCGCTAACTCGATAATTTGGTAGATATGTTCGCGTGTAGTGGCGTCACCTTCGATAAGATCCGCCTCTGCCGAGTCAATAATTTTTTTAAGACTTTCGGGTGATGTAATTTCCGTCTTAAGTACGACATCGTACAATTGACGACGAACGAGTGGGGGAAGAACCGTGTTCAGCACCGAAGCCAGATGGTCATGGTGTTTTGCGATTAGATCTGGATATTGCTCTGCCGCTTCTAAAAGGAGCCCAGCGGGCTTGAATGATTCCGCACCCCCCGCCTCTATTTTTTCCAATAGTTTTGTGACATCCTCAGGTGATACGTCTTCTGAGGTACGGCCTTTAACTCGGTCTGAAATGCTCATAGAAAACTAATTGTGAGATTTCATATTAAGTCTTATTTTGACAGCAGTCCGCTACAGTGAGGTGTTTACTCCAAGTGGGGTTACTGGTAATTAAACTGCACGTAGAAACGCGGTGAAAGACGAGGGATATTAAAAAGCAGCTCAGCCGCCTCACCTGAATTTCATTGGCACTGAGGATAGCACGTGAAACAATATCTCTTAGCCAAAGAATTAATTTTACCTGCAAAACCAGCAGCCTTTGCTGGAATTAATAACTGATGTGTGCATGAAATAGCCTGTGAAGAACGCAAATACGATTGCACAGGCACATTCAGACGACGTGTTTACCCGGATTCGGCCGCTTTTTTCAGTTGCCTTCGATTGGCTCACCATTGAGCCGATCTGGCGGAGTTATAAATTAGGGGGAAAGAAAGCCGCTGCTGTCGTCGGGGTCGGGCTGATATTTTTGTGGTATACGGTAATCACGGTTCCCGCGGCAGTCGTTGGTGCGCTGCTGACAATCCCGGGAATCGTTGCTGAAGGGGCAGTGATTAGCACCGTCGCACCATGGTCATTTGTCGCTGCTGTTGTACTAACGGCATATGGGGGATACCGAGCGTGGTCGCTGCTGAACGATCGCCAGACAGTGTTCCAGTACGCACAGAATCCCGGCCTTGACGAGGTAGTTGATTTGTTCGGCTACTTGCATCGCGACGACGGCATAACGAGAGCGCTCGCGGCGAATGCTATTGCGATTGGTATAGAAGGCATTCCTGGACGAGTGACGAAAGAATTGGGGATGCAGCCGTCCGAAGTCGTGTTCGAGGTCACGGATCTGCTGCATGACAAGTCCGTCGATGTCAGGCAAAGTGGGAGCGAGGCCTTGGTGTACATCTCTGAGGAGTACCCTGAGAGGGTCGCCAAGTACCGCGACGATGTCTACTCGGGAATCTCGTACCCAGACTCGATTGTCCAGTCGAACTGCGCAATCATCGCCGGGAACCTCGCATACTACGAACCAGCACTGGCCGACGAGGCAGCACAGCACGTCGGGGCAGCGATTAACGACCCCGATCCAGATGTTCGGGTGCACGTCGCAATCGCACTCGGACTGATTCACAATGAGAAATCCAGAGAGTATTTGAGGACACTCCAGAACGACTCCGAGAATGAAGTCAGACAGCAAGCCAGCAAGTCGCTCCAGGCCCACAAAAAGCGGGGACGGACTGATGCGGACGCGCGGAGTGACAATTAAATTTTTTAAAAATGAGTACTAGATTACAAGAAATTCGATCACGAGTTCGGTATGGAAATAAAGGATTCGCGAACACTTTCCTGATACAGTTCATCAAAGAGGTGTGGGATCGAGTCGGGGTTTTCGGATACGGCGCCGCAACTGTAGCTGTGTTCATCGGCTCTTTGTTCCTGTTCAGGGCTGTGTTCGGAACGACGAGTGCTGCGTTCAGTTCTGGGGACGTTAGCGCGCTGGCGTCGCTAGTCGCGTTCGTCTACGCCAGTTGGATTGGGTTCATCACCTGGGAAGAGTACACTGACCGGAACCTTTCACGAAGCATCCGGGAACGACCTTCGATCGCCACCGTCAATGATGCTTTCGGCCTGCTCCAGAGCAACGACGACGAGGCACGCATAAATGCCTCATACTGTCTGAGTGCTGTCGTCTCGACGAGTCCGAAAAATGTCGTCAACACAACTGCGGCACCGAACGAGGAAATCGTCGAATACCTGCTGCCGTATCTGCGTGACGACGACCCGGAGATCAGCGACAATGTTGGCAACGTGGTTGCGTTTATGGCCCGAGACTACCCGCAAAGTGTCGAACCGTTCCGAGATAGACTCCTCAAACTTATTCAGCGTGACGTCTTAACCGGGGACGTACGCGGGAATCTGACGCTCGCGATTGGGTTTCTTACTCTAAGTGAGGGGACCGACAGCGATCTTGCTGGACTGTCGAACAGGAAGGCACGACAGCGGCTCCAAGAGATGGCGCGGAGCGATCCTGAGCAGGAAGTACGTGAGCACGCAGAGGAGTTGGTCTGATATGGTCAGGAACAACAAAGGAGGTAACTCGGCATGAGTACAACTCAGGAGTTCACCGCCCCTGAAATCAACAAAGAAGACTACTACGATCGCCTCGGGGCGCCACCGTCGGCCGGTGCGAGCGATATCGACAACCATACAAAAAAATACGTCGCCGAATTTAAACCGGAGCTATCGACACACGATAACGCAGACGAGCGGTGGAAGCGGTTCAACGACGCCAGACAGACGCTCAACTCTGAAGATTCAAAAGAAGACTACGATACGTTCCGTGAGCGGTTCGGGGCCGAACAAGCGGCCGAAGCCTACGAAACGTGGCAGGCAAACGATGCCCTGGGCGAACCAGACAGCGTCTCGGCCCGTGACCTAGGTCTTGAGGCCGAGGTTGATGAATCCGAGTCACGCCAGCGGTCTAGCGAGCGCAATCGGGGCGGACGGGAGCGGAGCGAGCGTTCGTCTTCGACCCGTCAGGGACGGTCTACACGAGAAGAACGTCGCCGCGAACGCGCGGAGCGACGGCAGGCTGGGGAGACCGATATAGACACTGACAGTTCGAAGACGTACTCTACCCGTGCAACCGACAAAGACGAGAGTACGAGTACCACAGCGGATACTGACGAGAAAGAAGCAGACGAAACCGAGTCCGGCACTGTTAATCGTGTAATTAATCGCATCCGTGCGACTGTTGACCTCGCAGCGACAGAGGTTTCGACGATGCTCTCGTTACTTGATGTAGCAGTTGTCGGGTACTTCCTCTACGTGCTGTTGGTCGAATTCATCCTCGGCAGCGTTCCAATTCCGGTCATTCGGGATGTCGGCACTGTCGTCGTCAGTCTCGCTCTTGTTGGGGGACTCAGCTGGGAGTATCTCGGCCGGTTCACCGACCGACTTGCCGCCAGTGAAACCAGCGGGGCTGGCAACCAATTCACACTGAACACCAAGCCAGCAAATCTCCTCGCACTCCCCGCACTGTTCGCTACCCTGTGGAGCCTCGTGCTCCTTGTAGGTGGATCAGCACTGACTATCCTGTTGTTGAGTGTCTCAGTGCTGAGTCTTTATGGCCGGCTCCGTGGTGTCGATGACGCCGTTGATCTCCCAGACTGGGCTGAATACGCCGAGCCCGCAGGTGGGGCCGTAGCGGCGATCGTGTTCGTCGGACTATTCGTACTGAGCGGACAGGCACCTAGAGGCGCGGGACCACTTACTGGAGCTAGCACCGCCGTCCTGGGTGGAG
>PXQN01000028.1 GCA_003021305.1 Halobacteriales archaeon QH_10_67_22
CCTGTCCAGCCCCGATCTGCAGTCGAAGCGGTACCGTTTCCCGACAATACGGGTACGTTTCACACAGTAACCCACACGCCGGCACCGGCGGTAACACCGGATCGACCGGAGGGTGATCTCCAGTCGAAGCGGTGCCGTTTTTCGACAATACGGGTACGTTCCACACACGAGAAAGAGCCAGACACAGCGGGCGCGTCCAGAAAGAACACGTGGTTCCGTCGCCGCCGCGTGCCGTGGTACCAGGAGTCACACGCCCGACCGCCGGTCCAACCGCAGTGTTTTATTCCCGGCGGCGCCCAGAGGTGGGTATGATACTCTCGGACGCGGACATTCTGCGACGACTGGAGACCGGCGACCTGGTCGTCGAGCCGCTGGACGACCCGGAGTTGCAGGTCCAGCCGGCCAGCGTCGACCTGCGCCTGGGGCGGGAGTTCCTGGAGTTCCAGCACGCCAACATCTCCTGTATCCACCCCGAGAGCGAGCGCGAGGTCGACGAGTACGTCGAGGAGACCGTCGTCGACACCGACGGCGAGTTCATCCTCCATCCGGGCGATTTCGTCCTCGGGACGACCCGCGAGCGCGTCGAGATCCCCGACGACCTGATCGCCCACGTCGAGGGTCGCTCCTCGCTCGGCCGACTCGCTATCGTGGTGCATGCGTCGCTCCCGTACGACGAGGAGGTGTTCCTCTGGACGCCCCGGGACGGGTTCGGGTTCTACGAGATCGGTGAAGTCGTCGAGGACGAGTTGGCCGCCTACGCCGTGTCGTTCGACCCCGAAACGCTCCGCGTGGGGACACATCGCGTGACCGATTACATCACGAACCCGACCAAGCGGATCTTCCGGGTGACGCTCGGGTCCGGGAGGCAGGTCGACGTGACGCGAGACCACAACCTGTTTACCCTCGACGAGGACGGCGGAGTGACGCGGATACCGAGCGAAGAGGCGGAGGGAACGCACGTGATGGTTCCAAAACGGCTCCCGAGGTCACCCAGCGAGCGCCAGTCCGTCGACGCGCTGGAACACGTCGAACCGACGGAGACGACGGTGTTCGCGACGGACGGGTTGGGCCACGTCGACCCGACCACGATGCCGGACGGTTCGGAGCGGCACTACGAGGAGAACGGAAGCGCCCCCATGGAAGCGGTACCGCGGGTCTCGACGCCCGAGGACATCGAGGTGGCGTTCCGGGGCAGCGACCTCCGTCTGCCGCGGACCGTCCCGGCGACGTCGGAGTTCGGATGGGTGCTCGGCTTCTACATCGCCGAAGGGTACAGTCGGCGAAAACACATCGTCGTCTCGAACACGAACGACGCGTTTCTCGACCGGTTCGCGTCCTTCTTCGAGCAGTACGACACCCCCCTCTCGTGGGAAGACCGCGACGACCTGACGAAGGTGACCGTCTGTTCGGCGCTCTGGTCGAAACTGGTCCGCAGCCTCGCCGGGTCGGGGAGCGAGAAGACGGTCTCGGACGAGCTGTTCGACTGGCCACGTCACGCACTCGAAGGACTTCTCGAAGGACTCCTCGACGGGGACGCGTGTCGTCGGGAGAAACGGGATACGCTCTACACGGCGAACGAGGACCTCGCGAACCGGGTGATGTACCTGGCGGCGCGACTCGGGAAGGGTAGCTCCCTCTACAGCCGCGAACGAGAGATACACGTTCCGATGAGCGACGTCGACTGGAGCGGCGAGATGTGGAGCCTCGACGTGAGCGGCGAACGACACAAGCGGGGGCAGTACGTTCCCGTTCCCAGCCGTCTGCTCACCGAGATGCGCGGAGCCGCGGGAATGGGGATGGTCGACGCCGCGGATGCGATGGGTTACTCGTCGAAATCGAGCATCTCCAACGTCGAGAACGAGGAGTACGACACAGTCAAACGAGAGACACTTCGGCGCTTTCGCGACGCCTACACCGACCAGGGTGTCGATACGACGCGACTCGACCAGCTGCTTGACGGTGGCGTCCGGTTCGAGGAGGTCGTCTCGGTCGAGGAGACCGGCCGGGTCGAGCCGACTTACGACCTCGAGGTCCAGCCGGACGGACAGCCCATAGAGAACTTCCTCGGCGGCCGCGGCGGCGTCTTCCTCTCGAACACGGCCGGTCTGTGCGACCCCGGGTACAACGGCCAGATAACGCTGGAACTGTCGAATCTCGGCACTGCACCGGTCGCACTGACCCCGGGGATGCGGATCTCACAGCTGACGTTCACCGAGCTGAAGACGCCGGCCGAGCGTCCCTACGGGGCCGAACGCGGCTCGAAGTACCAGGGCCAGTCGGGCCCGCAGGCCTCGAAGATCCAGGGCGACCGCGAGTTCGGGGGCGACCAGTGAGGGGACGCCGATGAGGTTCGTCGAGGAGGTCGTCGTCGAGGAGTTCCTGCCCACGTTCCGGTCGATGCTGGCCGAGGCGTTGCGCGAGCACGGCCTGACCCAGAGCGAGGTGGCCGACCTGTTGGGCATCAGCCAGAGCGCCGTCTCGAAGTACGCCCACGGCGAGGTCGAGCGCAACGACCGGCTCCTGGGTGACCGCCGGCTCCGGGAGCTGGTCGACCGGCTCGCCGCGGGCCTGGCGAACGGCGAGATGACGCCTGTCGAGGCGCTGGTCGAGGCCGAGGTGTTCGTGCGCCGACTGGAGGAGGGGGACCTGCTCGGCCAGTTACACGAGGAGGCAGTACCGGCGCTGGCCGAGTACGGCGACCGGCGGTTCGCGGTCCACGACCCCGACAGCGCCGTCAGGGAGGCCGGGCAGGTGCTCGCGTCCGTCCGTCGGGGGGTCCGCGTCCTCCAGAACACGCCCGGGTTCGCCGACCTGATCCCGAACGTGGGCTCGAACGTCGTCGAGGCGTTGCCCGACGCCGGGGGGATCGATGACGTGGCCGCCGTCCCCGGGCGGATCCTCGACCTGAAGGGCAGTCCCGAGGTGCCGGCCGACCCCGAGTTCGGCGTCAGCGAGCACGTCGCGACCGTCCTGCTGGCGGCCCGCGAGGGCGGCCTCGACGCCCGCGCGGCAGTCAACGTCCGGTACGACCCCGCGCTCGTCGACGCCCTGGCCGAGCAGGGGTACACGCCGGCCGAGTTCGACGCCGAGACCGACGTCGAGACGGCGGTCGCCGACGCGCTGGCCGAGACCCCCGGCGCGGACGCGCTCTACCAGACCGGCGGCTACGGGATCGAACCGGTTCTCTACGTCTTCGGGCCGGACGCGCCGACGGCCGCCCGCAGGGCCGGCGACCTCGAATGAGCGACGTCACCGCCACGCAGTCGTTCTACGGGCGCTGGGCGCGGGCCTACGACTGGGTGGCGACCGCGCCCGGCGTCGCCTCCTGGCGGGCCCGGGCGGCCGACGCGCTCGCGCTGGAACCGGGTGACACCGTCGTCGAGATGGGGTGTGGGACCGGCGCCAACGTCCCCGCGCTGCGCGAGCGCGTCGGCCCGACGGGACGGGTCGTCGGCGTCGACGTGACCCGGGAGATGCTCGACCGGGCCGGCCAGCGGGGCGCCCGGGCGGGCTGGGACAACGTCGACCTCGTGCTGGCCGACGCCACCCGGCCGCCGCTCTCGGGTCCGGTCGACGCCGTGCTCGCGACGTTCGTCGTCGGGATGTTCCCCGACCCGCGTCCGGCGGTCGGGGCCTGGGTCGACCTGCTGGGACCCGGCGGCCGGGCGGCGCTTCTGAACGCCAGCCGTTCCGACCGCCGTCTCGCCCGGCCGGTCAACCTCGGGTTCCGGGCGTTCGTCCGCGCGGTCGCACCGGGCGACGGTCGGGTCTCACCGGTCCGGAGCCTGGAGCGACGCGTCGTCACCGCACGCGACGAACTCCGCACGCGGTGTGTGACGACCGGCTTCGAGTCGTTCGGGCTGGGATACCTGGGGCTGCAGTGGGGCCAGCGCGGCGACGAGGGGTGAGTGTCGCGCCGTCCGTCCGGCCGACGCGAGATGCACACCTACCTCGGTCCGTCTCGGGGTTGTATCTTCCGGACGGGACGTGGGACGGGCTGGCGACCGGTCGATACGGAACGACCAACAATCGTCTTCAGTCGGCCGCCTGGTCGGTCCGGAGTGCTGACACGACCGCGTCCTGGCGCGTCGAGGCGGTGACGCCCTCGACCCCCAACTCGTGGAGAGTGTTTCGGTCGTAGCCGGTCAGGTCGGTCATCGTCCCGTTGACGTCGACCATTCGCTCGGCGTCGGGGTCGTGAACTGAGATGACGTCGTCGACCTCGTCGAACACCTGTTCGTAGGTCCGCGCACGCTGGCGGTAGTCCGTTACGTCCGTCGAGGACCAGACCACGACTGTCCGGCCACGGGTGGAGAGCCGCCTACTGGTACTGCGCACAGACCCGTGCGAGCCCATCGTGGAAGTCGATTTCGGGCTCCCAGCCGGTCGCTTCGCGCATCTTGGTCGGGTCCGCACAGGTGTCGTGGACGTACACGTCTTCCGGGATCGGGTTGTCCTCGTACATCGGTTCAATGTTTTTGCCCAGTTCCTCGTTGAGCGCCTCGACGAGGTAGTCGAAGCTGTACTGCTCGCCGGTTCCGAGGTTGTAGATGCCGTTGAGCTGGTGGTCACCGGCCAGCTCCAGTCCGCGCACCACGTCGTCGACGTGGGTGAAGTCCCGCGTCTGGTCGCCGTCACCCCAGATCTCGGGATTGTGACCGTTCGCGATGTCGTCGGCGAACTGGGCGATGAGGTTGGCGTACTCGCCCTTGTGGCCCTCCGCGCCTTCCTCCATCCCCTGGTAGACGGAGAAAAAGCGCATCCCGGCCATCGACATGTCGTAGTGGTTGTGGAAGTACTCCGCGTACCGTTCGCGGGCGAGTTTCGACGCCTCGTAGCCGGTGTTGACCGACACCGGCATGTCCTCGGGCGAGGGCTCCGTCCGGTCGCCGTAGATCGACGACGTCGACGCGTAGACGACCGTCTCGACGCCGTCCTGGCGGGCCTGATGGACCGTGTTCACGAACCCCTCGACGTTGACCCGGGCCCCCCGCGTCGGGTCGTCCTCGTGCATCGCGTACGACGACAGCGCCGCGATGTGAAAGACCACGTCGACGTCCGTCGGCAGGTCCTCGTCCAGCACTGAGCCGTCGACGAACTCGACGTCGTCGTCGAGGTTCTCCGGCGTCCCGAGATAACAGTCGTCCAGCGCTACCACGTCGTTGTCGGCGGCAAGGTGGTTCGCGAGGTTCGACCCGATGAAACCTGCCCCACCCGTCACTAACACACGTTTACCTTCCATACACCCGGATTTCCAATCAAACTACATAAATCAACCCGACTCGGGCCAGTGTGTGAGGAACTACCATGTAACACACTGTCACGAAATATACAGAACGGTATAGTATTCACCGGGGGGTTTTATCAAAAACAACCTCGAAGACTCCTGTATGTCATCCATCGAACTCACACCCAGCCAGAAGAACATCCTCCAGGAGCTAGTAAACCTGTACAGGGAGTCCGAAAGCGCGGTCAAAGGCGAGGACATCGCCGACAAGGTCGACCGGAACCCGGGGACGATCCGCAACCAGATGCAGAGTCTCAAAGCGCTCCAGTTGGTCGAAGGAGTACCGGGGCCGAAAGGCGGGTACAAGCCGACTGCGACGGCATACGACGCGTTACAGATCGAGGATATGGACCAGGCCGCAAACGTCCCCCTGGCACACAACGGGGAACAGATATCCGACGCCAACGTCGCGGAGATCGACCTCACGAGCGTTCACCACCCCGAGCAGTGTCGCGCCGAGATCAAACTCCAGGGGTCGATCGCCGACTTCCACGAGGGCGATACGATCACGGTCGGTCCGACACCGCTCTCCAAACTGCGGATCATCGGCACGCTCAACGGGAAAGACGACACCAACAACAAGCTCATTCTCACCATCGACGACATGCGAGCGCCGGCCGAGGAGCCCGAACAGTAAACTACCCCGCCCTACTCGCTCCCTCGGGCCTTGCGGCCCTCGGTCACTCCTTGAGGGCGGGGCTTTCCCGCAACGACATTGTGCCCCGCGACCCTATGCATGGACGCGGCCCGGCTTCCTTATACCGTCCACGGGCCGGGCAGCGGGTCGGAGTGGTTGCTGCGACCCGCGCTT
>PXQN01000029.1:0-6083 GCA_003021305.1 Halobacteriales archaeon QH_10_67_22
GACCTCGCCCTCGTCGGGGTCGAGCCGACCCGCCAGCAGTTTCGCGAACGTCGACTTCCCGATCCCGTTGGGGCCGACGACGCCCAGCACCTCGCTCTCGCGGATCTCGCCGGCCTCCACAGTCAAGGCGAACTCGCCCTCACCGTAGGACTTCGTCAACTCGGGATACTCGACGACGACGTCGCCGCCGTGGACCTCGCGGGGGGCGTGTTCCTCGAACTCGATGGTCTCCTGGCGGATCCGCATGTTCTCGTTGTCGAGGTAGCCGTCGAGATACTCGTTGATGCCGCTTTTCGTCGACTTGGGGTCGGTGATGACGCCGAAGGCGTTGGGGCGGCCGTAGCCGACGTGGATGGTGTCGGCCAAGAGATCCAGGATCGCCAGGTCGTGTTCGACGACGAGCATCGACCGGTCACCCTCGTCGGCCAGGTCCCGGATCAGGCGCGCGGCGGTCATCCGCTGGCCGATGTCCAGGTAGGGGGTGATCTCGTCCAGGAAGTAGAAGTCGGCGTCCCTGGCCAGCGCGGCCACCAGCGCGACCCGCTGGAGTTCGCCACCCGACAGCGTGTCGATGTCCTGGTCGACGACTGGGTCGATGTTCACCCGCTCGATGAGGTCAGCGAGCGCACCGCGTTCGTCGGTGCGTTCGAGCAACTCGCGGGTGGTGCCGTCGAACTGGTCGGGGATCTGGTCGACGTACTGGGGTTTGCGCGCGACCGACACGTCGGCGTCGAGCAGGTCCTCGAGGTAGTTCTGGAGCGCCGTCCCCCGGTAGGCCTCCAGCACCGCTTCCCAGCCAGGGTCCTCGCCGATCCGGCCGAGGTTCGGGGTGAGCTCGTCGGCGAGGATGTGGACGGCGGTCGTCTTCCCGATACCGTTGGGGCCGAGGATGCCGGTGACCTGGCCCTCCTGGGGGGCGGGCAACCCGTAGAGGGCGAAGGCGTTTTCCCCGAAGCGGTGGACGGGGTCGTCGTCGAGTTCCTGGGGGAGGTTGATGATCTCGATTGCGTCGAACGGGCACTTGGTGACACAGATCCCGCAGGTCTCGCCGAGACAGATCTCCTCGGAGATGTGGATCTGGTCGGGGTCGCCGTCGTAGGGGACGTCCTCCTCGAAGCGTTCCTCGCGGGTGACGATACACTCCTTGCCCGACCGGTTGGGCGGACAGAAGTTCGCACACTCGTAGTTACAGCGGTCGGGCTGGCACCGCTCTAAGTCGACGACCGCGATGCTGTCCTCGGCCATCCTTAGACGAGTACACCCGCGGTCACGAGAGCGGTGGCGGCTTCCGTCGTCAGGAGGATACCCCAGGTGATAAACCACATCGAGAAGGTGATGAAGGCGATGTACAGGTACTCCTTGGGGCCGAAGCTGTCGACGTCCATACCCGCGACCCGGTAGAGTGGGATCTGGACGATCACGGCGGCGGCCGCGAGGTACAGTCCGATGCGGTCGCCGGGACCGCTCGCGAGCGCTCCCGACCCGACCCCCGCGGCCAGCCCCAGAAGCGACGCGAGGGTCGTCACCGTCAGCCCGCGGAGGTGTGAGTCCCACTGCTCACCCTCGGCCTCGGCCTCGCCGTCGGCCTCCTCGGCGGTCTCGGTTGCCATACGTGCGTGTCGGCCACCTGGCCTAAAAAGCCGTTCGTTCCGGTTGTGACGCCCGCGACGGGTCCCGGAACCGCCGGCCTCCCTGCCGCTGGACGACCATCTCACGACGACTTCGACATTCGGTGCACAGGGCCGTCGGTAACTGCCCGCGTGTGGCCGTCTCGACTACCGCCTCAAATTTTATTGTGCGCCGGTCCTACCCTCGGACCGATGACACAGACAGACGGCGAGACACTCGCCGACCTGCCTCCGAGCGCGAAACTCGTCTACAAGGTGCTCGAACACGACGGTCCACTGACCCAGAAAGGTATCGTCGAGGAGTCGATGCTCTCCGCGCGCACGGTGCGGTACGCGCTCGAACGCCTCGACGACATCGGCGCCGTCGAGGAAGACGTCTACTTCGCCGACGCCCGACAGAACCTCTACGATGTCACCGACGCCGGCGACTGTGAGGGCGACCCCGAACCTGCCGTCTCGGACTGACGACTCTTCTTTTATCCGCGCCGACTCGTGAGCCGTTCGCCGGCCTCGGCGGCGTCGGCCGCGTTCTCCAGGTCGTCGGCCAGTGTGCGTGCCCGGTCGGGCGTCAGTGGGACGTACTGGACGTGGGGGGGCAACTCGGTCGTCTCCAGCGGGTCGAGCTCCAGCCCGACCCGGACGACCTCCTCGCCGGCGGGCGACTCGACGTCCACGACGGCGATGGCTTCGTCGGTCCAGCCGTCGCCCTCGGCGCGGGCCTCGACGTGGTCGAGGGTCGTCCGGGCGGTCACGTCCAGGTGCCGGTGCATCAGTCGTCGGCCTCCGCGTCCAGTGGCGTCCCGTCGGCCGCGGTGGGAGCGGGACTCTCGCCGTCGTCGAAGGGGTACCACGACTGCTTGGCGTCGCCCAGACACGGGTCCTCGTAGCCCTCGACTTCCTCGGGTTCGGCGAGCTCGACCAGCGTCTCGTGGCCGGTCGCGTCGACCCACTCGCGGAACGTCTGCCCCTCGGTGCGCAGGGCCGCGAACGCCTCGACGAGGTTGGCGACGAGGCCGGGCACTTCGTCGGCGGGGACGCGCTGGCGGACCCACTCGATGAACGTCGGGTCCTCGCCGATGCCGCCGCCGACGCCGACGTCCAGGGCCTCGACCATCTCGCCGTCCTTCCGTGCGCGCATCCCCTGGAGGCCGATGTCGGCGGTCATCGCCTGGCCGCAGTCGGCCGTACAGCCCGAGTAGTGGATCTTGATGCGGTCGACGTCAGCGGGCATCTCGACTTCCTCACCGAGGTATCGCAGCATGCGGGCAGTCCGGGCCTTGGTCTCGGTGAGCGCGAGCGAACAGAACTCCGTCCCCGTACAGGCCATCGTCCCGCGAGTGAACGGGTTGGGTTCGGGTTTGTGCTTTTCGAGGAGGGGCTCGTTGAGCAGGTTGGCCAGTTGGCCGTCGGGCACGTCCATGATGAGCGGGTTCTGCCGGCGGGTCAGGCGGACTTCACCGGAGCCGTAGGCTTCGGCCAGGTCCGCCAGTTCGAGCGCCTCCTCGGTCGGGAGTCGCCCCACCGGGACCGAGAGCCCGACGTAGTTGCGGCCGTCTTTCTGGTCGTAAACCCCGACGTGGTCGTGGGCGCCCCGTTCGACTGACTTGCCGGCGTTGTACGTGTACTCGCCACGGAAGTCCGTCCCCGCGCGTTCCAGGTCGAAGGGGAGCCGCTCGTCCATGGCCTCGCGGATATCGTCGGTGCCCCACTCGTCGACGAAGAAACGGGCGCGGTTCTTCGAACGGTTCTCGCGGTTGCCCTCCTCGTGGTAGAGCTCGACGAACGCACGCACCGTGTCGTATGCCTGCTCGGGCCGGACGAACAGATCCAGCGACCGGGCGCGACGGGGTTCCCGGCCGCCGAGGCCGCCGCCGACGCGGACGTTGAACCCCTTGACGTCCTCGCCATCGACGAACTTGTGGGCGGGTTCGAGCCCGATGTCGTTGATCGAGTCCTGGGCACACCCCTGGCGACAACCCGTCACCGAGATGTTGAACTTCCGGGGCATGTTACAGAGGGCGTCGTCGCCGCGGATCCCGTCCTGGATCTCGTCGAGCAGTTCGCGGCTCTCGACGTACTCCTCGGCCTTGCCGGCGACCGGACAGCCCGAGATGTTGCGCATCGTGTCCCCGCCCGCCGACCGGGAGGTGACCCCCACGCTCTCTAACTTGTCCCAGATCTCGGGGATGTCCTCGAGTTTCAACCAGTGCATCTGGACCGACTGGCGCGTCGTGAAATCGATCCAGGCGTCGCCGAACTCGGGGTTGTCGACGGGCCCGCTGGCGTACTCGTCTGCGACCTCGGCGATGGTTCGCAACTGACCTGGTTCGAGCACCCCCCCGCAGTTGGTCAGTCGCATCATGAAGTACGACTCCTGGCCCTCGCGGTGGTGGAACACACCCCAGAACTTGAACCGCGAGAACCACTCGTCGCGCTCTTCCTCGGGGATCGACTCCCAGCCCCGCTGGGCGAACTCCTCCAGTTTCTCCCGCACTGCGTCGCCGTACAGTTCCTCTTTCCAGGCCTCCTTTTTGTGTGGCATCGATGTTCACCTTTGTTTGTTTTTCCCGCAAATTCGCAAACGCTCGTGTTCTGATTTACGTATCCACTAGCCGTGACGTATCCATTTAACTCTAATCGTTTACAGATTGGGAATATCGAGTCGAAATCCGGACAGACGGTCGGACTACAAGGAACCTAAATCCGTAATAACTGTTCGAGCGGCCGGGGTCATACTGTCGGACACACGTACGTGAACACACGTGTCGAGTTTCGGCCATCGAGAGACCTATACCGGTCGGAACAGTCACTCTCAATCGTCGCCGGCCGCCGGGCTCTCGGAGCCGGAGCCGACGATGAAGCCGTCGGTGGTCGCGCGTTCGGCGACGTGCGGGCGGAACGTCCAGCCGGCGAGCAACACGATCGGTATCATCGAGACGGCGACGATAGAGTAGCCCAGATGCAGGTTCGCCAGGAACGGTGCCGAGTACACCAGCGGATAGACGATGCCACCGATGGTGCCGACGCCGCCGACGACGCCCGCCACCGCGCCGGAGCTGTTGGGGAACATCGCCGGCACCTGTGCGAAGATGGCACCCTCCGAGAACGCACAGCCCATCCCGACCATGAAGCCGGCGCCGACGGCCACGAGCACCTGTCCCGACAGGCCGGCCAGGGTCATCGCGAACATGGTGGCGACGACGAAACACAGCGTCACGAACGTCCACTGCTCGCGGTACCGACCCTCGAAGAACGGCAGGATGTCTTTCTCCTTCCGTGCGAGCAGGTCACTGACGTACCCCCCGATGGGCCGGAGCAGGCCCGCCGCGACGGAGAACGTCGCCGCGAACGTGCTCGCGAGCACCAGGTTCTGCGTGTTGAACCCCTCGCGGTAGTAGGTCGCCAGCCAGCCGTTCATCGACAGTTCCAGGCCGAACGTCATCACGTAGCCCAGCGCGAGAACGATGGTCCCGTACCGCGTGGCGGTGTGGAGCCAGCCCTTGAAGTCCGCGTTGTCGACGGTCGCCTGGCGTTTCTCCTCGCTCTTTGCGGCCTCGCCCAGCGAGTAGTAGACGACCGCCAGCACGATGGAGACGGCCCCCGTGTAGAAGAAGGCCGCCCGCCAGTTGGCCTCGAACAACGGCCCGCTCCAGGAGGTCGGGAACACCCGGGGCAGGATTAGTGCGCCACCGGCCGCCCCGGCGTTGCCGATGCCCGCGTAAATCCCCTCGGCCATGCCCAGTTGCTCCTCCTCGAACCACTCGGAGACGTGCTGGATGCCGATGACGAACGTGATCCCCGCCGTCGCGACGATCAACCGTTCGATGAAAAAGACGGTGTAACTCTGTGCGAAGGCGCTCGCCATCGAGAACACGCCGACGTACGTGAGCACGATGGCGAAGACCGCCGGCGCGCCGAACTTGTCCGAGAGCCACCCCGTCAGAATGCGGCCGAACGGGGCCAGCCAGATGGCCGCGCTCGCCAGCACGCCGATCTCGGCCAGCGACAGACCGAACTCCTCGGCCATCGGCCCGGTAAAGGGCGCGAACGAGAACCAGATCAGAAACGAGAAGTTGAACCCGACAGTGGCGAGCACGAGCGTCCGCCACTTGGTCATACGGATCAGTCCCACGCGCGACACCCCCGGACCGACCGGGCCGCTCCCGGCCTCGGCGAACGTCCATTATCTTTCATTTTCTTTCGTTCGTCCACTAATTTTCTATTTTGCATTTTAATCATCCACCTGTATTCGTTTTAGCGTCATGGAAAGGTAGTATAAAACGCTGACTGTTTACGAAGTCAAAATATTATCTTTGCTACTGTACGTACGCCCAGTATAAGGATGGATAGATCCGATATAAGGTTGTAAAGCGTCTATCGAGCGGTCGGCGAATTCGACGGGCGTTCGGTTCCCCGGGAGTCGGGGTCGACGACGGCGGGGATCGCGTCCCGGCG
>PXQN01000029.1:6236-11669 GCA_003021305.1 Halobacteriales archaeon QH_10_67_22
GACCGTCCCTGTGGTCCGAAACGCCGATCCGAACCGACACTGCGGAAATCAGTTACGCACGACCGTATCAGTCGTCGGCACTGGCCGGGACGTCCTCGACCCGCCATTCGGTTGCGACCGTCGAGGCGCCGGGTTCGACCATTCGAAGCGCACACTGTTTGAAGTTCGGTTCGTCGGACTGTGGGTCGACTGCGTCGACGGTCAGCCGGTTGGTCAGGGGGTGGTGGATCGAGAGCCACACCAGCCCCTCGGGGACCGCGGGGTCGGGGTCGACGACGGCGGGGATCGCGTCCCGGCGAGTCTCCAGGGTGACGTGCCCGTCAGTGACTGCATCGCTGTCCGCGACCGTCTCGGGGTTGACGCGGGCGACCAGCGGTTCCGGGTCTTCGACCGAGCGCGAGCGTATCCCCGTGTTGTACCCGTCTGGTTCGCGGGCGGTCGTCAGGGTCAGCGGGTACTCCTCGCCGGGCGGTTCGGGGAGCGGTTCCTGGCGGCCCGTCGAGAACTGCGCCCGACCCGACGGCGTCTCGAACGACCAGGTCTCCGTCCCGTCAGTGTCACTCCCGTCGGCGTCCGCACCGTCGGCATCAGCCTCGTCGGCGTCAGCCTCGCCCTCGTCCTCGTAGTAGCGGTAGCCGCCGCTGGTTTCGGCGTCGGGCGCGGGCCAGCGCACGGCCTTGGCGGCGTCGAGGCGGTCGTAGGTGATCCCCGACAGGTCGGCCTTGGTGTCGGTAGTGAGGGCGGCGAACTCGTCGAACACCGCCTCGGGGGCGGGGTCGTCGTCGTCGAACAGATCCGGGAACAGTCGCCGTCCGATGGTCGCGACGATCCGCAGGTCCGTCCAGACGCCGCTGGGCGCCTCGGTGGCCGCCCGCACCCGCGAGACGGTCCGCTCCATGTTCATCGTCGTCCCCTCGCACTCGCCCCAGGTCGCCGCCGGGAGAACGATGTCGGCCAGCCGTGTCGTCTCGGTCTCGAAGGCGTCCTGTGCGACGAGGAACGTCTCTTCGAGGCGGTCACGGGCTTCGCCGGCGTCGGGCATCCCCGCGACGGGGTTGGTCGCGACGGTCCAGACCGCCTCGACGTCCTCGCCGATGGCCTCGAAGAACCCGACTGGTCCCGGGCCGGGGTCGGGCGGGAGCCGTTCGACCGGCACGCCCCACTCCTCGGCGACGAACGCGCGCTCGTCGGGGTCCGCGAAGGGACGGTGGCCCGGCCAGCTGCCCTTCGACGAGCAGACCCGCGTCCCCATCGAGTTCGCCTGGCCGGTCAGCGAGAACGGTCCCCCGCCGGGCCTGAGGTTGCCGGTCGCCAGCGTCAGGTCGATCAGCGCCCGTGCGGTCTCGGTGCCCTGGACGTGCTGGTTGACGCCCATGCCCCAGTAGACCAGCGCCCGGCCGTCGACCGCGTCGGCCAGTCGGTCGACCTGGTCCATGGGAACGCCGGCCTCGTCGGCCGCCGCGGCGGCGTCGGGCAGCGCCTCGCACAGATCGTCGAACCCCTCGGTCGCCTCGCGGACGAACGCCTCGTCGACGCGGCCGGTCGCGACGACCCGGGCCAGCACCGCCCGGGCCAGCGCCAGGTCCTTCCCCGGGTCGGGCGCGACGTGCTCGTCGGCGGCCTCGACGGTTTCGGTCTCGACCGGGTCGATGACGAGCAACTCGCCGTCCTCGTCGGCGGCCCCGCGTATCCACCGGAACATCACTGGGTGGGCCACCGCGGGGTTTGCCCCCCAGACGACGTGACTGTCGGCCTCGGGGATGTCGTCGTAGTTGCAGGGCGGGGCGTCGCTGCCGAAGGCCTGGTAGTAGGCCGTCACCGCGCTGGCCATACACAGCGTCGTGTTGCAGTCGTAGTAGCGGGTCCCGAACCCGCCGCGGGCGAGTTTCCCCAGCGCGTAGGCGGCCTCGTTTGTCTGCTGGCCGCTCCCCAGGACGCCGACCGACCCGCTCCCGTTGGCCGCCCGGAGACCCGTGATGGCCTCGGCCAGAGCCACGTCCCACGTCGTCGGCACCAGCTCCCCGTTGCGACGCACCAGCGGTCGGGTCAGCCACTTGCCGTCGGGGTCCGAACTCTCCCGGATCCCGCGCTGACAGGCCAGCCCCTCGCTCACCGGATGGGCCGCGTCCCCCCGCACGACGTCGATCCCGTTGCCGATGTCCGCGTCACGCTGGAGGTGGCCACACCCCACCGCACACCGCATACACGTCGTCGGCACCCAGTCGCTCATCCGATCACCCTGTCCCGGCCACGAATGGATAAATGTCCTGTTCTTTCGCCATAGAGCGCTGTTCCGAGATCCATTTCTCGAATTACTATCTACACAGTCATCGTAAAACGCTATTCCTTGAACAATTAAAACGTGTAATGAGACGGCCATCGCCGGGACAGCCACTCGGTCGTTGAAAAACGACAGGACGGGGCGTGGTCAGGCCCGGACGGTTCGGAGTATTTCCGTTCGCTCACGTCGCACGGTGGTTGTCGACCGTAGCGGCGAGACATGATAGGGTTTGGCGTCGTCGGATTTTCCCTGCAAAGCCGCGGCTGTCCCCCGTGGATCTGTCTCTGGATCAACTGGCCGACGTCCGCTCGGTAAAGCGGTCCGGGAACACGTCACTGCGGTCTTCCAACGCTTCAACGGTCGACTCGAAAACTCCCTTTGCGTTCTCGTTTAGATCCCCCAAAACAGCGTCACGACCGAGCGCGCTCGCTCCGATACCGACGCTGCCCGAACCTGCTAACGGATCAAAGACGAGGTCACCCGGTTCCGTGAAGTGTTCGAGGAGAACGCCCACGACTTTCACCGGCAACCGCGTCGGGTATTTCGGCATCTCTTTGAGGTAGTTTCGCTTGATATCGAGCACCGAGAGGTTCGCCTCCCCCTCCTGGCAGTGGTCGAACGAGCATTCGTTCGAGTAGTACCAGTCGTCGTTTTTCACCATCCAGAACAGTTCGTACACGTTGTGAGCGGGACGGAATTTACAGTACGGCGCGAAGTTGTACGTCCAGTATAGTTTCCCCTCGATCCGCCACGTTCCGTGGTTGAGGACGGCCTGGTGGACGAGGTGGCTGTTGTCTTTACCGGAGAAGACGATCGCTTGCCCGCTCGAATTCGTGTTCCGCTGCAGAACGTCCAGCAGTCGTTCGATCTTCTGAGTATATTCCGCTGACTCCCACTCGACGTACCCGTCGACGACGCGTGATTCGTCACGATTGTAGTTACCTGCCTTCCCGTCGAACTCCAATCCGAACGGAGGATCGGATATTGCGACGTCTGCACCGACGTTCTCCCACTCGAACATGTCACGTAGTTCGTACTGGAGGTCACCGGGAGCACTCCCCAGGAACGCGTCGTCCATACCATCCGAATGTTGTAGTACGGGGATTAAATTTGTCGTTGTAATTACGACGGCGAGACCGTGATCGACTTCCCGCGGTCTATCGCCCGTTCCAGTTCCTCCGCGATCGCCGACCCCCGGGAAACCTGAACCTCGCCGCCACGGGAGACGGTCGCGGTGAAGAGGTACTCGCCGTCGGCCTGGACCTCGACGGTCTCGCCCTCGTAGCCGTCCATCGGGATGAGGACGTGCCGGGAGGTGATCTCCGGGGAGACTATCTCGCCGGCGGCCACAGACCCCCCCGACCCGCCGGTGTCGCCCGACCGGCCGCCGGGCCGGTCGCCGAACGTCCGCACGTCGATGTCGATGCCCAGTCTGTTCTCGACGTCGGAGATGCGCCCGCCGCCCTTGCCGATGACCTGGGAGATGTCGTCGTCCTCGACGTAGACGACGGCAGTGTTGGGGTCCCGGATTTCGACTTCGACGTGGCCGCGCGCGATGGCCCGGATCTCGCGTTCGACCTCCTGTTTGGCGATGCGCTCGGTGCCGCTGTCGGTGCTGTCTTCCCCGTCGAGCGGGACCGTCACGACCTGGTTGTTGAACGTGTAGACCTCGTAGGCCGGCCGGCCGGTGGCGAAGTCCGTCACCGTGATCACCGGGCGGGCGAGGTCTTCCTCCATGAGCCCCTCGGGCACTTTCACTTCGGTCTGGACGTCGTAGACGGTCTCGACCTGGCCGGCCTCGATGTAGACGACGGTGTCGACGACCTGCGGGATGAGACCGAGTTCGACCCGGCCGATCAACCGCTGGAGCGCGTCGATACCCCGGGTGGCGTGGACGACCCCGACCATGCCGACGCCGGCCAGGCGCATGTCGGCGAACACCTCGAAGTCGTCGGTCTTGCGGACCTCGTCGTAGATGGTGTAGTCGGGCCGGACCATCAACAGCGAGTCGGCGGTCTTGTCCATCCGACCCGCCAGTTCCGTGTACTGGGTGACCCGCTCGTCGACCTGGAGGTCGCGGGGTTTCTCCATCGTCTTGACCGCGAAGCCCTCGTCGGCGAGATAGCCCGCGACCGCCTGGGCGAACGTGGACTTGCCGGCGCCGGGCGACCCCGAGATGAGGACGCCGCGTTGGCGTGCGGCCAGGCGCTCGCGGAGTTCGTCGGCGTACTCGTAGTCGTCCAGTTCCGTCGTGACGATGGGGCGGACGGCGGTGATCTCCATGGCGTCGGCAAAGGGCGGCCTGGCGATGGCGACCCGCAGGTCCCGGAACTGGACGATCGTCATCCCCGGTTCGTCGAGTTCGACAAACCCCTCCGGTGACGTGCGGGCGCTCTCCTCGACGTCGTGGGCCAGGGAGTTCACTTCGTCTTCGGTGACCGCGTCGTCGCGGATCGGCTTGTACTCCATCTCGCCGACGGAGCCCCGTTTCGCCATCGGTTCCAGCCCCACCCGCAGGTGGACGCTCATCGTCGACTCGTCGAAGAAGTTCTCCAGGTCGAGTCGCTCGACGTCCCGGATGTGGGGTTCGAGGAAGACCACACCGAGTCCCTTGGCGCGGGCCACCTCGCTCTGGACGACGTCGCTGGTCACGAGGGTGGCGTCGTGGTCGTCGGCCACGTCGCGGATGATCGCGTCGATCGCCCCCTCGCCGGCCTCGCGCTGTTCGACCTCGGCCGGGCGACGGCCGACGTACTCGACGGTGACGGTGCCGTCGTCGTCGAGGTCGGCGAGGCGCTGGAGCTCTTCGAGGCCGTCCCAGCCGCGCTGGCGGCCGTCGTTGGCCTGGGCCTCGAGTTCGCCGACGACCGCCTCGGGGACGAGGACGGTCGCGCCGGCGAACCCCTCGCCGGCGGCCGTCGAGTCCGGGTCGGCGTCGGCCTCGATCTGTTCGGACACGCGGCCGTCGACGACCACGCTCGTGTCCGGGACGATGTTCATATCCGCACTTCGGCGTCCCGCCCGGATAAGCGCCCGGATAGCCGTCGACGAGTCGCCGGTCGCGGTGTCACCCCCAGTGTTCGTTCCCGGTCATCCGCGGGGACTGCCGACCGCCGCGTCCCTCGTCCGCGGCCGCGTCCGCGACGCGGGGG